>CAIUGU010000235.1 GCA_903898785.1 uncultured Pseudomonadota bacterium
CCGCCCTTGGCCTTGAAGTTCTGGTACTCGCCGTCGACGCACTCTTCCATGACGCGACGGAGCAGCCCCTTGCTGTCGCGGGCGAGCAGCGGATCCCACCGCGAGCCCCACAGCACCTTGACGACGTTCCACCCGGCGCCCATGAACGCGGCTTCGAGTTCCTGGATGATCTTGCCGTTGCCGCGCACCGGACCGTCGAGACGCTGCAGGTTGCAGTTGATGACGAACACGAGGTTATCGAGCTTTTCGCGCACCGGCATCGTGATCGCACCCATCGACTCCGGCTCGTCCATTTCGCCGTCGCCCAGGAACGCCCAGACCTTGCGGTCCGTCTGCGGCACGATGCCGCGGTGTTCGAGGTAGCGCTGGAAACGGGCCTGGTAGATTGCCATCATGGGACCGAGCCCCATCGACACGGTCGGGAACTGCCAGAAATCCGGCATCAGCCACGGGTGCGGGTACGACGACAGGCCGTTCGGGCTCTGCACTTCCCGGCGGAAATGCTTGAGGTGGTCCTCGGTCAGGCGGCCTTCCATGAAGGCGCGCGAGTACACGCCGGGTGACGCATGGCCCTGGACGAACACCATGTCGCCCGGGTGCTCCGCAGACGGTGCACGCCAGAAGTGATTGAAGCCGACTTCATAGAGCGTGGCGGCCGACGCGTACGTCGCGATGTGGCCACCGAGCTCGGAGCTTTCGCGGTTGGCCTGCACGACCATCGCAGTGGCGTTCCAGCGGAGGTAGGCCTCGAGCTTGCGTTCGATGGCCCGATCGCCGGGATAGGACTGCTCCTGGCCGACGCTGATCGTATTGACGTAGGCGGTGTTCGGCTTGAACGGCAGGTAGCCGCCGGAGCGACGCGTATGGTCGGTCAGTCTTTCGAGAAGGAAATGGGCCCGTTCGGGTCCATGGGCCTTCAGTACCGAGTCGATTGATTCGAGCCATTCCTGGGTCTCGAGGGGGTCGAGATCGTCCATCGGGGAACCATGATCCATTAAGGAAACCTCTGAATCGAACCTTCGAATCGCTGCGGGCTCGTCTTCCTGCGCGCCTTAAAACCTCGTCGGGCGGCGTGCAATGGACAGGGGCCACCTGCTAGGATCGCATCCCTGCGCCGGACCCGCTTCCGGTATCGGTATCTCAAGGATTTTCTTGACAATCCGGCGCTCCGCTGGGGCAGCCGGGATACACGACCAGATCGGGCCCGCGCATGATCGGTGTTTGGAATTTTCCGGTCAAGCCAAGCCATGCCAACCAGCCAGATTCTACCTGTCGCCCCCCGCACCAGCCTTGCGCAACGCCGCAGCACGCGGCTGTCTGCTGCACTGTTTGAGACCAACGACGCGATCCTGCTCGTGTGCAACCCCGCCACGGCAGAGCAATCGCTCAAGGAGCTGCCGCACGCGGCGTTGTGGCACGACCTGTATTCGGCTGGCCGCAAGCGAGGGCCGGTCGGGCAGCTCGCGACCCGCGTACCGGGCAAGACCCATGCGCAGGTCGCCATCGGCATGCTGAAGGACGGGGCCAGCCCGTTCGAAGTCCTGACCCTGGCCGGCAAGCTGTGGAAGAGCGTCGCGGATGACCGACCGCGTCGGATCGTGATTGCAACCTTGGGTTACTCCGCGAGCGCAGCCGTCGCGCCGCTTGAAGCCCTGCTCTCTGCCACGCTCGCAGGCCTCGCGCCGCTGCCGCACTTCAAGTCGAAGCGCAGCCCTCCGCCGCCTGCAGTCACGATCACGCTGCTGCACGCGGGCCAGCCGGTCGACCTCAAGACGGCGGAGGCCGTCAATGCGGGCAACCACCTCGCCCGGTGGCTCACCACGCTGCCGCCCGATGTGCTCGACTGCGTCGCTTACCGCAAGGCCCTCAAGACGCTGGCGAGTACCCATGGCTGGCGCTTCGAGTTCCTGGATGAGCCGCGCCTCAAACGCCTCGGCGCCGGTGCGTTCCTCGCGGTGTCGCGCAGCAACCCCCATCGCGGTGCAGGCATCGTAAGGTTGTCCTATCGCCCCAAGGTGAGGCCACGCGGTCGCTTCGCGCTGGTCGGCAAGGGTATCTGCTTTGACACGGGCGGCATCAACCTGAAACCGCACAAGAGCATGTACTCGATGCACGAAGACATGCAGGGCAGCGCGGTGGCGGTGGGCACGCTGCTCGCGCTGACGCAGCTCAAGGCGCCCTACGAGATCGACTGCTGGCTGGCGCTCACCGAAAACCAGATCGGTCCGACTGCCTACCGGCCGCAGGAGATCGTCACGGCCGTCAACGGCAAGACCATCCAGGTCGTGCACAGCGACGCCGAGGGGCGCATGGTCCTTGCAGACACGCTCGCGCTCGCCGCAAGGCGGGACCCGGCGGTCATCATCGATTTCGCGACGCTGACCGGCGCCTGCATCATGGCGCTGACCGAACGCTACAGCGGCATCTTCACGAATCGCCCCGACTGGCGCTCCCTGCTTGAGAAGGCCGGGCGCGAAAGCGGCGAGCGCGTCTGGAACTTCCCGATGGACGAAGACTACGACAGCGACCTCGACACACCGGTCGCCGATCTGTTGCAGTGTTCGATGGACGGCAAGGGCGACCATATCCTCGCAGCGCGATTCCTGAGCCACTTCGTCCCCGACAAGACCCCCTGGATACACGTCGATCTCGCGGCCAGCAACCATCGCGGCGGCCTCGCGCATATCCCGAGCGACTTCACCGGATTCGGTGTCCGCTTCACGACCCACCTGCTGCTCAAGGGTAGCCTGCTGTGACCCTTTCCTCGCTGACGTTCCGCCGCCCGGACGACTGGCATCTGCACCTGCGCGATGGCGACTCGCTGCGCGCGGTACTCCCCTTCACTGCGCGCCAGTTCGCCCGCGCCGTCGTGATGCCGAACCTGAAGCCGCCCGTCACGACGGTGGACGCAGCCGCTGCGTACCGCGAGCGCATCCTCGCCGCGCTGCCGCCGGGCGTCGACTTTGAACCGCTGATGACGCTCTATCTCACTGACGCGACCTCCGGCGACGAGATCCGCAAGGCCAGGGACAGCGGCTTCGTGGTGGGTGCCAAGCTGTACCCCGCCGGCGCGACGACGAACTCGGATTCCGGCGTGACCGCGATCGCGCGAATCCATCCCGCTCTCGAGGCGATGGAAGCCTGCGGCCTCGTCCTGCAGGTGCATGGCGAAGTGACGTCACCCGAGGTCGACGTGTTCGACCGCGAAACCCAGTTCATCGACGAGGTATTGGCGCCGGTCATCGAGCGCTTTCCCCGTCTCAAGGTGGTGTTCGAACACGTCACCACGAGGGCGGCCGTGGAATTCGTCAAGAGCCGGCCAGACAACGTGGCCGCGACGCTCACGCCGCAGCACCTGCTGCTCAATCGCAATGCAATGTTCCAGGGCGGCATTCGGCCGCACCTGTACTGCCTGCCGGTGCTGAAGCGCGAATACGACAGGCAGGCGCTGCTCGAAGCGGCGACGAGCGACGATCCGCGTTTCTTCCTCGGCACGGACAGCGCACCGCATGCGAAACACACGAAGGAAAACGCCTGCGGCTGCGCCGGCGTGTTCTCTGCGCATGCCGCCATCGAGCTGTATGCCGAAGCCTTCGACCGCGCGGGACGGCTGGATCGCCTCGAGGCGTTTGCGTCGCTGCGCGGCCCATACTTCTACGGACTCAAGCCGAACCCCGGGACGATCACGCTCGTGCGCGACCAGTGGCAGCCGCCTGCGGCCTATCGCTTCGGCGATGCCGAACTCGTTCCCTTCCGCGCGGGCGAACCCATCGCGTGGCGCCTCGACGACTCAAGGACTTCATGAGCGACTCCAGCGCCTCGCCGACGATGTCCCAGCGGTTTCGCGGCTTCCTGCCCGTCGTGGTGGACGTCGAGACCGGCGGCTTCAATCCGAATACCGACGCGCTGCTGGAAGTGGCGGCAGTTCCGCTCGTCATGCAGCGGGACGGCACGCTGCATCCGGGTACGACCTCACGCTTTCATGTACAGCCCTTCGCCGGCGCGAACATCGAAGCCGCAGCCCTCGCGGTCAACAATATCGACCCCTATCACCCGCTGCGGCCGGCCTTGCCCGAGAAGGAAGCACTGACGCGGTTGTTCAGCGACGTGCGCCAGGCCGTGAAGGACAACGACTGCACGCGCGCCGTGCTCGTGGGGCACAACGCCTTCTTCGACCTCAACTTCCTGAATGCGGCCGTCACGCGCGCGGATATCAAGCGCAACCCGTTCCACCCGTTCTCGACGTTCGATACGGCGACGCTGGCAGGCGTGGCGTTTGGCCAGACGGTGCTGGCGAAGGCGCTGATGGCGGCAGGCCTGACGTGGAACTCGAGCGAAGCGCACTCTGCCGCTTACGATGCGGAACGCACGGCCGAGCTGTTCTGCATCATCTGCAACCGCTTCAAGGGCATCTACGATGAAGCGGCCAAGCACACCACGACGGAACGGCGCGACTAGCGCGAGCCGTCCGTGACCCGGAAGCCGGGCGCGCAGCGCGGGGACTGCGTCGCCCCGCCAAGGGTCAGCTCTTGACGAGTTCCCTGAGTTCGCCGTTCTTCATCATCTCGACGATGATGTCCGAACCGCCGATCAGTTCGCCCTTCACGTACAGCTGCGGATAGGTCGGCCAGTTCGAGTACGTCTTCAAGGCTTCCCGCAATTCGGGTTCCTCGAAGATGTTCACGTGGGAGAAGCTGGCATTCGCCCCCTGCAGCGCGCGCACTGCCGCTGCCGAGAATCCGCACTGGGGAAAATCGGGCGTGCCCTTCATGAACAGCAGCACAGGATGGCTTGCGAGCAGGTCCTTGATCCGGGCATTGACATCCACAGTGTAAACCTCCTGATTTGCGGGGGGCGCGACACGCGCCTGCGCTTGGGCCCCGGGGCCCGCGATGCGGCCGCTTGGCGTTGAATTATGGGGGTGCGTCGCCTATTCTTCAAACTTCGCCGTAACCCTTACAACAAGCGGCGTCAGGTGCTTCCTTACAGAGGCCGCAACCAGGAGTCCAATCCCCATGAATCCGCTGAATTCCGTCAAAGGCGCCATCTCGACCGGCCTGGTGCTCTCCATCCTCGTGCTGGTGCTGATCGCGGCCCAGGGCACGCCGATCGTCCACTTCCAGATCGACCGCTGGCTGCACATCGTCGCCGGCGTCACCTGGATCGGCCTGCTGTACTACTTCAACGTCGTGCAGACCCCCGGCCTGGCAGCCGCTGCAGCGGACAAGGGCGGTCCCGGTGGCGCAGGCATCTCCAAGTACATCGCACCCCGCGCACTGCTGTGGTTCCGCTGGGCCGCGGTCGTGACGTGGCTGTCGGGCGCCTACTATCTGTTCTTCGGCTACGGCGATCCGGCCGCTATCCACAAGGCCTTCACGCTGCAGGCCGGCTTCCGCACGATCGGCATCGGCGCGTGGCTCGGCACGATCATGGCGTTCAACGTCTGGGTCTTCATCTGGCCGAACCAGAAGAAGATCCTCGGGATCGTGCCCGCAACGGACGAGGAGAAGGCAGCGGCCCGCAAGGTTGCGGCCCTCGCCTCGCGGACCAACTTCGTGCTCTCCCTGCCCATGCTGCTGTGCATGGGCGGCCAGAGCCACGGCCTCGGCTTCTGACACAGCCCTCAGGTACTTTTGCCAACCGTCACAGGAGAAACCCGGCCAAGGCCGGGTTTCTTTTTTATGAACGCAACGTTACCCCCCGACATTGCCGATTCCGTGACTCGCGCGCTCGCCGAAGACGTCGGCAGTGGCGACCTCACGGCGTCGCTGGTGCCCTCCGCTGTGCGTGCCAGCGCGACGGTCATCACCCGCGAGCAGGCGATCCTCTGCGGCTGCGCCTGGGTAGACGAAGTCTGCCGCCAGGTGGATGCCGGCATTCGCGTGACGTGGGAAGCGAAGGACGGTGATCGCGTGGAACCGGACCAGGTGCTCTGCCGCATCGAAGGCCCCGCCCGCTCGATGCTGACGGCCGAACGCCCTGCCCTCAACTTCCTGCAGACATTGTCCGGCACCGCCACCGTCACGCGGCGTTACGTGGAGGCCGTTGCGGGAACGGGCTGCCGCATCCTCGATACGCGCAAGACGATCCCGGGCCTGCGGCTCGCGCAGAAATATGCCGTGCGCTGCGCAGGCGGCACGAACCACCGCATCGGCCTGTTCGACGGCATCCTCATCAAGGAGAACCACATCGCCGCCGCAGGATCGATTGCAGCGGCCGTGGCCGCGGCTCGCGCCGTCAGTTCGCAGGTGCTGCTCGAAGTGGAAGTGGAAACGATCGGGGAACTGAATCAGGCGATCGCGACCCACCCGGACCGCATCCTGATCGACAACTTCACGCCGGAGCAGATGCGCGAAGCCGTTGCAATCACACGGGCATGCAAGGCGAAGAAGATTGACCTCGAGGCGTCCGGCAACGTGACCCTGGAGACCATCAGGAAGGTCGCGGAGACCGGCGTGGACTTCATCTCGATCGGCAGCCTGACGAAGCACGTCCAGGCCATCGACCTGTCGATGCGCTTCGCTTAAGGCCAACCGCTCAACCGTTGACGACCTTCAGTACGCGTTGCGGCGTGGCAATGCCGTAGCCCTGCGCGTAGTCGACGCCGATGCCGCGCAGCATCTCGATGATCTCCTGGTTCTCGGCAAACTCGGCGATGGTCTTCTTGCCGGTGAGGTGACCGATCTCGTTGATCGAGCGCACCATCTCGCGGTCGATCGGGTCGTGCAGGATCTCCTTCACGAAGCTGCCATCGATCTTGAGGAAATCCACCGGGAAGTGCTTCAGGTAACCGAATGACGACAGGCCCGTGCCGAAGTCGTCGAG
>CAIUGU010000236.1 GCA_903898785.1 uncultured Pseudomonadota bacterium
AGACGATCCTGGCCGACCGCGCCGCGCTGCTGGTCAAGGCGCGCGTCGCACGGCCGCTGTCCGCGGCCTTCGTCACCGACTGCGTCAATGCGATCAAGGACAGCGACACCATTCTCGTCAACGAATCCCCGGTGGTGCAGGACTTCCTGCGCTTCGACGCACCGGGACAGTTCTTCTCGGCGAGTCCCGTCGGCGGCCTGGGCTGGGGGCTGGGCACCGCCCTCGGCGTCAAGCTCGCAGCACGCGACAAGACGGTCATCACCTGCTGCGGCGATGGTGCCTATATCTTCGGCAACCCGACCTCGGCGCATTTCGTCTCGCGCGCGCATGACCTGCCGACGCTGACCGTCATCTACAACAACCGCATGTGGGCCGCCGTCAGCCGCGCGACCAAGTCGATGTATCCAAACGGCTTTGCGGCGAAGAGCAACCAGGCACCGCTGACGCATCTGGAGCCGACGCCTGACTATGAAAAGGTCGTCACCGCCTCGGGCGGCCATGGCGAACAGGTGGATTCCCCCGACGAGCTGATGCCGGCGCTGCAGCGCGCGCTGAAGATCGTGCGGGAAGAAAAGCGCCAGGCCGTCGTCAACGTGCTGACGCAGGGAGTCTAGCTATTCCCACGGTCCGACGTGCGAGAGGTTGACGAGCACTCCGTCGGGATCGCGCAGGAATATCTCCCACAATTCGCCACCGTCGCGCCGCGCAATCCGCGTCGGCTCGCTGACCATGTGCAGGCCGGAATGGCTGCGCAGCTTCGGCAGCAGCGCCTTGAGATGCAGGGTGCGGATGACGAGGCAGGTTTCGCCCAGCGTGATGCGCTCCGGGATTGGCCGGTGCGGCAGGGGCGGGTTGGCGCCGATCGGCTGGGCGAGGCCGATGTTCCCGGTCTGGGTGTCCGCCGCGCTGAGGACGATGACGCGCAAGGCGTCACATTGTTCGTTCAGGATCTGGCTGGCACTCGGGTTCGGAATCGTCACGTCGAACTGCACCGTCATGCCGAGCAGGTCACGGTAGAAGGCGAGCGAGCGGTCAAAATCGCGGACGTAGATGGTGGTGCGGGAGACCGGGTCAATGGCGGCCATATAACACATTTTTCACGTTGATTGATATTTAACAACTTGAATGGTCTGGAATTACCACCCATATCGAGCGGGGACGATAACTCTCAACGGCAGGACGGCAGGACAATGGCACTTCAACTCGGCGATACCGCCCCGGACTTCACGCAAGATTCGACGGAAGGCCCGATCAGTTTCCACAAGTTTCTCGGCGACAGCTGGGGCGTGCTGTTCTCGCACCCGAAGGACTTCACCCCGGTCTGCACCACCGAACTGGGTGCCGTGGCCAAGCTGAAGCCGGAATTCGACAAGCGCAACGTCAAGGTCGTCGGCCTGTCGGTCGATCCCCTGCCCGACCACAAGTCCTGGGCCAAGGACATCGAGGAGACGCAGGGCACCAAGCTCAATTTCCCGCTGCTCGCCGATGCCGACCGCAGGGTGTCGAACGCCTATGGCATGATTCACCCCAACGCGAACGACACGCTGACGGTGCGGTCGGTCTTCATCATCGGTCCGGACAAGAAGGTGAAGCTCAGCATTACCTATCCGGCCAGCACCGGGCGCAACTTCGACGAGATCCTGCGCGTGATCGATTCGCTGCAGCTGACCGCCAAGCACAAGGTGGCGACGCCGGTAAACTGGAAGGATGGCGAGG
>CAIUGU010000237.1 GCA_903898785.1 uncultured Pseudomonadota bacterium
AGAGAAAAGAAGCAAAAGAGAAAAATTGGTGCGGATGAGAGGACTCGAACCTCCACGGATTGCTCCACTACCACCTCAAGGTAGCGTGTCTACCAGTTCCACCACATCCGCACCGTGACCTTCAAAGCCAGGTGTTCGGTCGCTACCACGGCGACCTCCATCAATTTCCTGCGCAGGATCGCCCTCAGGGCTGCGCGGGCGCCGGCGCTGCCGGAGCCGACTCCGCTGCAGCAGGAGCCGCAGGATCAGCCGGCGCTTCAACCGGCGCAGCTGCCGGAGCCGTCGTCCCGGCCGGTGCAGTCGTCGTCGCCGGCAGGGTCACGCGATCGATGACGCTGCTGGAAGCCTGCGTACGGCCACCCATGTACGCGAGCGCCAGGCTCGTCACGAAAAACAGGGCAGCCAGCGTCGCCGTAGAACGGGACAGGAAAGAAGCTGCACCGCGGGCACCGAACACGGTGCCGGACGCGCCAGAACCGAACCCTGCGCCCGCATCCGCGCCCTTGCCGCGCTGGAGCAGCACGAGCAACACGATGCCGATGCCGAGCAGCGTGTGAAACACAATCGTGGCGGTATGTAACCAGCTCATGTCAGTTCCAGTAATTCGATCAGCCTTGCACGGCTTTGCAGATCCCGACGAACTCGCGGGCATTCAGCGACGCGCCGCCGACCAGGCCACCATCCACATCTGCCATCGCGAACAGCTCGGCGGCGTTGACCGCCTTGACGCTGCCGCCATAGAGCACACGGACAAGGCCGGCGATTCTAGCATCCCGCGCGGCCAATGCGGCACGGATATGCTGATGGACATCCTGGGCCTGCTGCGGAGTTGCATTCTTCCCCGTACCGATCGCCCACACCGGTTCATAGGCCACCACTGCCCGCTCGAACGCAGCGATGCCCGCCAGGTCGACCACGGCGGCAAGCTGCCGGTCCACCACGGCAAAGGTCTGCCCGGCATCGCGCTCTTCCAGCGTTTCGCCGACGCACAGGATCGGCGTGAGTCCCTGCGTCTGTGCCGCGACGAACTTGCGAGCCACGAGGGCATCGCTTTCCTTGAAGATGGCCCGGCGCTCGGAATGACCCACGATCACGTAGGTACAACCGAGGTCCTTCAACATGCCGGCCGAGATTTCACCGGTAAACGCCCCTGCGGGTTCCGCGCAGACCGACTGCGCGCCCAGCTGGATATCCGACCCCTTGAGCTGCCGGCCGACCTCGGACAGGTACACGAACGGCACGCACAGCAGCACTTCGGCCACGCCGGGTTGCGGCAGGTCGTGGAGCAACGCACTGACCAGCGCCTTGTTCTCGGCACGGGAGCCATGCATCTTCCAGTTGCCGGCCACCAGGGGCCGACGAGTGTGCTGTGTACCTGTAGTCATTCCCTTGCCTGAGATCCTGAAGGCAAAAAAGGCGCGCAAGAGTAACGGCCAACCGCCGGGAATGCAACGAGCCCGGAACCCTTGCCGAAGAAACGAACCCCCTGAACCAAAAGCCATTTCCGGACGGGCAAGGGTGACTCCCCGTAGGCGTCAGGCGGCGGCCTTCTCCACGGCGCCGGCCAGTTCGGTCACCAGCTCCTGGACCAGGTCCCCGTCCCGGCCCTCGACCATCACGCGGATCACCGGTTCGGTCCCTGACGGCCGCAGCACCACCCTGCCCTGACCGGCCAGCCGGGCCTCGGCCCGGGCAACGGCGTCCTGGATGACGGGGCTCGCGTTGACGTCGATCTTGCGCGCCACCCGGACGTTCTTGAGGATCTGCGGGTACTTGGGCATGGGCGCCGCGAGCTCGGCCAGGCTCTTGCCCGTCCGCTTCATGATCGAGAGGACCTGCAGGGCGCTGACCAGCGCGTCCCCCGTCGTGGTGCGGTCGAGGCACAGCAGGTGGCCCGAGGACTCCCCGCCCAGGACGCCCCCCGTCTCACGCAGCAGTTCGAGCACGTAGCGATCGCCGACCTTGGCACGGCGGAAGCCGATCCCCAGTTTCTGCAGCGCGTGCTCGAGGCCGAGGTTGCTCATCACCGTCCCGACGACGGGCGCGGTCAGGGGCTTCTCGGCATGCCGGCCCGCCGCGATGACATACAGCAGCTGGTCGCCGTCGACGATGCGGCCCAGGTGGTCGACCATCACAAGGCGGTCGCCGTCGCCGTCGAGGGCGATGCCGACCTGCGCCTTCACGCCGGGAACGGTGAGCTGCAGCAGTTCCGGGTTCGTCGAGCCGCAGCCCAGGTTGATGTTCTTGCCGTTCGGCGAACACCCGATCGGCACGATCTCGGCGCCGAGGTCCGCCAGGATGCGGGGCCCGACCTTGTAGCCCGCGCCGTTCGCGCAATCGATGACGATCTTGTACCCGTCGAGCGTCATGCCGTGAGGGATGGTCGCCGCGCAAAAGTCCTGGTAATGAGTGCGCGACTTGTCTACGCGACGGGCCCGGCCCAGCGCTTCCGAGGAACGCGTCACGGGCAGTTCGTCCAGATGGCGCTCGATTTCCCGTTCGATGTCGTCCGTCAGCTTCGATCCGTTGCCGTCGAAGAACTTGATCCCGTTGTCCTCGTACAGGTTGTGGGACGCGCTGATGACGACGCCGGCCACGCAGCCGAACTTCTGCGTGAGGTACGCAATGCCCGGCGTGGGCAGCGGGCCGATGAGCATCACGTCCACACCCGCAGCCACGAAACCGGCCTCGAGGGCCGCCTCGAACATGTAGCCCGACAACCGCGTGTCCTTGCCGACGAGCACGGTGCCGCCCTTCGGGGCCAGCACCTGGGCCGCAGCGCTCGCCAGTCGCAGCGCGAAATCCACGGTCAAGGGCGGCTCACCCACGGTGCCACGCACGCCATCGGTACCAAAATATTTCCGGGTCACAGTCACTCCTCGAGTTCTTGTTCCGACGCGCTCAAACGCTGGCGTAACCGGCATGCCGCAGCGCCATGGCGACCCTCACGGCATCGACCGTCGGCGCCACATCGTGGGTCCGGATGATGCCCGCACCAGCCAGCACGGCTGCCGTTGCCACCGCCACCCCGCCCGCCAGCCGGTCGGTCACTCCCCGTCCCAGCATGGCGCCCAACATCGACTTGCGGGACACCCCGACGAGCAGCGGACAGGCCCCGACCCTGAGGTCGTGAAGGCGTGCCAACAGTGCCAGATTGTGCTCCAGACGCTTCCCGAAACCGATGCCGGGATCCAGGACCAGGCGATCGCTCGCAATGCCCGCAGCATTGCAGGCCGCCACCCTTTCGGCGAGGAACTGGCGCACTTCTGCCACCACGTCCCCGTAGCGGGGATCCAGCTGCATCGACCCCGGTTCGCCCTGCATGTGCATCAGGCAGACGGCCGCCCCGCTCCTGGCGGCGGCAGCCAGGGCACCCGGCGCCCGCAGCGCTGCCACATCATTGATCAGGGATGCGCCCGCGGCGACCGCAGCCTCCATGACTTCGGGCTTGCGCGTATCGATGGAGATCGGGACAGTCGTTCGCCGGGACAAGGCCTCGATGACCGGGAGGACCCGGTCAAGCTCGTCTGCGAGGCTGACGGCAGGCGCACCGGGACGAGTGGATTCGCCGCCGACATCGAGCAGCAGGGCGCCCTCCTCGACCATCCGGAGCGCCCGCTCGACGGCCGCGTCGACGGCGGTATACCTCCCGCCATCCGAGAACGAATCGGGCGTGACATTGAGAACACCCATCACGATGGGGTCCGAGAGATCCAGCACGCGGCCGGGCAGGTGCAATTGCATGCCGCGTATTGTGCCGACAACGCCAAAGAAAAGGGCGATGCGGGTAGTCCTGCATCGCCCTCCTCAAGGCTTTCCGGTGCCCTCCGGCCGACAGGCCGCGGGATGACCGTCTAGTGCTGGCTGGCCGGCCGCCCGAGCGGTGCGTCCGTCGCGTCGCGATCGCGGGGTTTGCCGCCGCCGGCAGGCGGCAGCGAGTCATCCCAATCGGCGGGCGGACGCGGTTCCCTGCCTTCCATGATGTCGCGGATCTGGTGCTCGTCGATGGTCTCGTACTTGATCAGCGCGCCGGCCATCTTGTGCAGGTTCTCGAGGTTCGTCTCGAGGATCTGCCGGGCATGGCGGTAGTTCGTGTCGATCAGGCGGCGCACCTCCTCGTCGATGGTCCGCTCGGTGACGTCGGACGTCTTCTTGTGCTGCGTGACCGAACGACCCAGGAACACTTCGCCCTCTTCTTCGCTGTACGACAGGGGCCCAAGCTTGTCGGACAAGCCCCACTTCGTGACCATGTTGCGCGCGATCTCGGTCGCGCGTTCGATGTCGTTGGAAGCGCCGGTCGTGACGGAGTCGGACCCGAAGATCAGCTCCTCGGCAACGCGACCGCCGAACAGCGTCGCAATGCGGCTTTCCAGGCGGCGCTTGCTGGTGCTGTACCGGTCCATCTCAGGAAGGAACATAGTGACGCCGAGGGCACGGCCGCGCGGGATGATCGTCACCTTGTAGACCGGATCGTGCTCGGGAACGGACAGGCCCACGATGGCGTGGCCCGCCTCGTGATACGCCGTGAGCTTCTTTTCCTGGTCGTCCATGACCATGGAACGCCGCTCCGCGCCCATCATGATCTTGTCCTTCGCCTTCTCGAATTCTTCCATCGTGACCGTTCGACGGTTCGCGCGGGCGGCAAACAGCGCCGCTTCGTTCACGAGGTTCGCGAGATCCGCACCCGAGAAGCCTGGGGTGCCACGCGCGATGACCATCGGTTTCACGTCGTCAGCGAGCGGAAGCTTGCGCATGTGGACTTTCAGGATCTGCTCGCGGCCGCGGACATCGGGCAGCGGCACGACCACCTGGCGGTCGAAGCGGCCAGGACGCAGCAGCGCCGGGTCCAGCACGTCGGGACGGTTGGTCGCGGCGATCACGATCACGCCGACACTGGCCTCGAAGCCATCCATCTCGACCAGCAAGGCATTCAAGGTCTGTTCGCGTTCGTCATTGCCACCACCGAGACCGGCACCGCGCTGGCGACCT
>CAIUGU010000238.1 GCA_903898785.1 uncultured Pseudomonadota bacterium
GTATGCTCTGCAGGGGTTGGCTGTAACGAAAAGTCGGGCTTCAATCTCACGGATAACAACAATGAACGGCAACGACACTCCGCGCGATCCTGGCAGCGCGTACAAGTACCTGGTCCTCACCGTCCTGCTGATCGTCTACCTGTTCAACTATCTCGATCGCCAGCTCGTGTCGATCCTCGCCGAGCCCATCAAGCGCGACCTCGGACTCACCGACACGCAGCTCGGCCTCGTCACCGGCTTCGTGTTCGCCCTGTTCTATACGACCTTCGGCGTGCCGGTGGCCTGGCTCGCGGATCGCAAGCGCCGCACGACCATCGTCGCCGTGGCGTGCGGCCTGTGGAGCGGCTTCACTGCCGTGTGCGGCCTTGCCACCAACTTCATCCAGCTCGCGCTCGCGCGCGTGGGCGTCGGCATCGGCGAGGCGGGCGGCGTGCCGCCGTCGTACTCGATCCTGTCCGACTACTTCCCGCCCAAGCAGCGCGGCCTTGCCATGGGCCTGTACTCCCTCGGCATTCCCCTCGGCACGTTTGCCGGCGGGTTGTACGGCACGTGGGCCGCGCAGCACTATGGCTGGCGCGTCGCTTTCTTCGGCCTCGCGATCCCGGGCGTGCTGATCGCCATCCTGCTGCCGCTGCTCGTGCGCGAACCCAAGCGGGGCGGGCTCGATGCCGGCACGACGGAACATGTGGCACCGGTCAAGCTGGGCACCGTCATCGGTGACTTCGTCAAGTCCGCGTCGCTCGTGCTGGTGGCGCTCGGCTGCAGCCTGTCCGCTGTCGTCGGCTACAGCCTGATGAGCTGGTCGCCCGCGTTCCTGATGCGGGTCCAGGGCGCCACGCTTGCCGACATCGGTTCGCTTTACAGCCCGCTGATCGGCATCAGCGTCGCCATCGGCATCGTGGGCAGCGGCTACATTTGCGACAAGCTCGGGAGCTCCAACCCGCGCGCGTATCCGTTGGTGCCGGCCGTTGCCTTCGTGCTGGCCTTTCCCCTCTACCTCATGGCGGTCTCGGCGAAGGACTGGCACACCTCCGTGATGCTGCTCGCCATCCCGCAGGGCCTCACGTTCATGTATCTCGCCCCGGCCGTCGCTGTCATCCAGAACCTCGTGCCGCCGGAGCGACGCAGTACCGCATCGGCCATGCTGCTGTTCGTGCTGAACCTGCTGGCGGTCGGTTGCGGTCCGCTGTACGTCGGTGCGGTGAGCGACTGGGCGCTCGCAGAGTACGGCAACGAGTCCCTGCGGATCGCGCTCTACGCGCTGATCCCGTTCTTCGTGCTCGGCATCGGCTGCAATCTGGCCGCTGCCCGTTCCCTGTCGCGACGGAAATGACAGGGACGGGAAGCGCGGCATGACGACAAGGCCGGATTGATCGCGCGTCAGAACACTTCGCAGCCCGGCAGGCCGCAGGAGATCAGCCGGTCGGACGGGAAGTTCGTGATGATCTGGCAGCTGTCCTTGGTGACGACGACTTCTTCCTCGATGCGGGCTGCGCCCGAGCCGTCCTCGGCGCCGCACCATGTCTCGAGCGCGAACACCATGCCTTCCTTCAACGGACGCGTCTGGCCGTGGTACCGCTTGGAAATGATGGGCCGCTCCCAGAGCGACAGGCCGATTCCATGGCCGTACTGCAGCAGGAACGCTTCGGCTTCATTGCGATAGCCGAATTCCTCGGCGTTGGGCCAGACCGCCGCGATCTCGTCCGGAGTGACGCCCGGGCGGACCATGTCGATCGACGCGGAAATCCACTTCGATGCCTTCTCGTAGGCTTCGATCTGGTACTTGTTCGGTTCGCCGCAGATGAACGTGCGGTAGTAGCAGGTCCGGTAGCCGTTGTAAGAATGCATGATGTCGAGGAACACCATGTCGCCCGGCTGGATGATGCGATCGGTGAACGTGTGCGAATGCGGGCGGCCGCGCGGGCCGGACACCGAGTTCACGCACTCGACGCGCTCGGAACCGAGGCGATACAGGCGGTCGTTGGCAATGGCCACGAGTTCGTTCTCGCGCGTGCCGGGGCGGATCGCCTTGACGATGTCGACGTAGGTCGCATCGACCATCGACGACGCGAGCTTCAGCAGCTCGATCTCGTCGGGCGTCTTTACTTCGCGCGCATCGAGCATGGCCTGCTGGCCGTCCACCACTTCGATGCCTTCGGCTTCGAGCGCGCGGATCATCGGCAGCTCCATGATGTCGATGCCGATCGGCTTGCCGGAGATGCCGAGGTCGGCCATGCCTTTCTTGATCTGGCGCGCGAAGTCGCCCTGGATGCCCATGTTGAGCGGCAAGCCGCCCTGCATCGTCGAGATCGGCGCCTGCACGTGGTTCGCGATCCACGGGGACGCAATGCGCTTGGCCGGCGCAGCCGGGTCCCACAGCAGCGCGGGGCCGTCGGCGGCTGCCATCGCATAGCGCATGAACTTGTCGCGCGCCCACTCGCCGATGTGCGTGCCGGTCAGGTAGCGGATGTTGTCGAAGTTGAAGCACAGCACGGCGCCCAGGCCATTGGCCTTGACGGAATCCTGCGCGCGCTTCAGGCGGTCCTGGATCAGGCGCTGGTAGTCGACGCCGCGTTCCCAATCCTTGGCCTGGGTGCCCCAGGAGGCGACAGCATGCGGGCGGTTGTACTTCATGGCGATACCTCTACAGAAGCAGGCTTAAGGGGGCTTCGACGAGGGTCCGGAACGCGGCGAGCAGTTCGCCGGCGACGGCCCCGTCGACAACCCGATGATCGACCGACAGCGTGACGGTCAGTTTGCTGGCGAAGCGGATGCTGCCGTCCGCGGCTTCTTCAGGGCGGCGTTCTGCCGCGCCGACGGCGAGGATGGTCGCCTGCGGCGGGTTCACGATGGCCGAGAACTGGCGGATCCCGTACATGCCGAGATTCGACACGGTGCCGGTGCCGCCCTGGTATTCCGCGGGCTTGAGCTTGCGCTCGCGGGCGCGCTTCGCCAGGTCGGCGATCTCGGCGGACACGGCGGCAAGGCTCTTCACGTCGGCGCTGCGGACGACGGGCGTGATCAGGCCGCCCTCGATCGCGACGGCGACGCCGATATCCGACCGTTCGTACTGCAGCAGCTTGTCCTCGGCCCAGATGGCATTCGCCGCCGGCACCTTCTGCAGCGCCAGCGCGTAGGCCTTGACGATGAAGTCATTGACCGAGATCCGCTTCGGGCTGAGCGCATTGATCTGCTGGCGCAGCGCGAGCAGCGCCTCGACCGACACGTCGGTACTCAGGTAGAAGTGCGGGACGGTCTGCTTCGACTCGACCAGGCGCTTCGCAATCGTGCGACGCATGCCGTCGAGCGGGATCTCGCGATAGGCGTTGCCGGCAGCAGCGGCCGGAGAGGCGGCCGCTTGTGCAGGCTGCGCACGCTTGATGTCCGCCGCCACGATGCGTCCATACGGACCGGAACCCTGCAGTGTGCTGAGGTCCACACCCGCTTCCGCAGCGAGGCGCCTCGCCAGCGGCGTGATCTTCGCGCCGCTCGGCAGCGTTGCCTTGCCGAAATTCTTCGGCGGCGACTGCACGGAGTTGAACGGATCGATGTCCCGCTTGACGGCCGGCGGTGGTGCAACCGGCTGCGGAGCAGGCGCGGCTGCAGGCACGGCCTTCGCGGGCGCCACGGTCGCGGTCGCGATTTCCGCCGGTGCAGTCTCGATGGATACCTTGCCGTCTGCCGTGATGACGCAGACGACTGCGTTGACAGGCACGGTCTGGCCCTTCTGCGCGCGGATCTCGGCGAGGATGCCCCCCGCCAGCGCGGGCACTTCCATCGACGTCTTGTCGGTCTCGATCTCGAACAGCACGTCGCCCGCGGCGACGGTGTCGCCCACGGACTTGTACCATTTGGCGATCGTGCCTTCCGTTACGGTCTCGCCGAGCTGCGGCATCAATACATTCATGTTTCAACCTTTCGCGCCGGGCTTCAGGCCGCCAGCGATTTCCGGATCGTCGCGACGATGCGATCGACGCTCGGAATCGCCATGTCTTCCAGCTGGTCGGCCGCCGGCAGCGGGATGTTGGGGGTCGTGATGCGGATCGGCGGACCGTCGAGGTCGTAGAACGCCTCGTCCGCGACGATCGACACGACTTCCGCACCCCAGCCGAGCACGCGCGGGTTCTCTTCGACGGTGAACAGGCGGCCGGTCTTGGCAACCGAACCGAGGATGCACTGCGTATCGAGCGGCACGAGCGAACGCACGTCGACCACTTCGACGTTCACGCCATATTCCGCCTGCAGCCTCTCTGCCGCAGCCACCGAGCGGGGTACCATCATGCCGAGCGCGAGAATCGTGGCATCGCTGCCGGCGCGCAGGATCTTGGCAGTGCCGAGGCGGTCGAGGATCTCGCCGTCGGGCACTTCGCCCTTCGTGGCGTACAGCGACTTGTGTTCGAGGAACATCACGGGATCGTCGTCGCGGACTGCTGCGGCGAGCAAGCCGATTACATCGATGGGCGAGGAGGGCGACACTACTTTAAGTCCGGGGAACTGCATGACCCAGTTCTCGATGCACTGGCTGTGCTGCGCGCCGAAGCGCGAGCCGCCGCCGCCGCCGCAGCGGACGACGAGCGGGCAGCCGACCTGGCCGTTGGTCATGTAGCGCGTCTTCGGGAATTCGTTGGCGATGTAGTCGTAGCAGACCGCGATGAAGTCGGCGAACATGATCTCGGCGATGGGCCGCAGGCCTGTCATGGCGGCGCCCATGGCAGCACCCAGGATGGCCTGTTCCGAAATCGGCGTGTCGATGACGCGCTTCGGACCGAACTTGTCGAGCAGGCCCACCGTTGCCTTGAACACGCCGCCGGCCTTGGCGACGTCCTCGCCGAGGAACACGACGTTCTCGTCGCGTGTCATTTCCTGTGCGATGGCGCGGGCCACCGCGTCACGATAGGTTAATTCCGCCACGCCCAACCCCCATCCGCATATACATCGGTAAACAGAATGTCCGTCGAGGTCGTCGGCGCGGCCTGGCAGGCCGTGGTCGCGTCGTCGATGATCTTCTTGATCTCGGCGTCGATCGCCGCCATCGTCTCGTCCGGGAAATCGAAACTCTTGAGCCGCTCGCGGTAGATCTTGATCGGGTCGCGCTGCTTCCACTTCTCGAGCTCGCCCTCGGGGCGGTACTTGGCGGGATCGGCGCGGCTGTGGCCGGAGTGGCGATACGTCAGGCACTCGATCAGCGACGGGCCTTCGCCTGCGCGCGCCTTTGCGAACGCCTTCAGCATCGTGCGGTAGACGACGTCGGCATCATTGCCGTCGATCAGGATGCGCTCGAGGCCGTAGGCGGACGCGCGGTCTGCGGCCGGATACTTGACGGGGATGACGTCGGCGATCGGCGTGTATTCCATGTACAGGTTGTTCTCGCACACGAACACGACGGGCAGCTTGTGGATCGCGGCGTAGTTGATGCCTTCGTGGAACGCGCCGATGTTCGTCGTGCCGTCGCCGAAGAAGCACACGGACACGTCCGACGCGCCCTTGTACTGCGCGCGCCAGGCGGCGCCGCATGCGATCGGGATATGTGCGCCGATGATGGCGTAGGAACCCATGACGCCGTGCTCGACGGAAGTCAGGTGCATCGACCCGCCCTTGCCACGCATCAGGCCGTTGTCACGTCCCATCAGTTCGCCCAGTACCTTCTCCACCGGTACACCGCGTGCGAGCGTGTGCGCATGGCCGCGGTAGGTGCAGAAGGAGAGGTCGCCGGGTTGCATCGCGGCGGCACAGCCGGCTGCGATGGCTTCCTGGCCGAGCGACAGGTGGCTCGTGCCCTTGATCTGGTTCTGCAGGAACAGGTCGAAGGCCCGCTGTTCGGCCTCCCGCAGCAGGACCTGCAGGCGATAGAGCTCGAGGCGCTTGGCCTCGCCTATGTCGTCATTGGGGGGCAGGGCGCCGGACTTGCCGGCAGGGGGCGTGACTTTTGCCATGTTGGTGTTGTCTCGACAGGCGCCCGGCGCGCGGATCCCTGAAGCCGGGCTGATGAGGCATTTGACCATGCCGCGCCGTACGGGGGCAAGGCCGGTTTTCCATTAGGACAACTCATTTCACATTCGTTTGCGCGAGTCTCCGGCAGGGACAAGAGTCGGCGCAGTTCGGCGCCTCTTGTTGCGATGCGTCAAGCTTCCAGGCTCTTTCCTTTAGTCTCCGGGAGCATGTAAGCGGCAATCGCCATGACTGCGTAGGCCGAGAACGCAAACACGCCGATGGCGGTCCCCAGGGACATCTTGGCCGACAGGAATCCGATCAGCGCAGGGAACAAGGCACCGACAGCCCGCCCGAGGTTGTACGCAAAACCCTGGCCGACGCCGCGGACGTTCGTGGGGAAATGCTCCGTGTAGAAGGCGCCCATGCCGCTGAACACGCCTGCAGCGCAAAACCCGAGCGGGAACCCGAGCACGAGCATGACGCCGTCGCTGAACGGCACCGTCGTGTACGTCAGGATCACGATGCCCGCTGAAATCGCGAAGAAGAGGAACGCACGCCGCCGGCCCAGCCAGTCCGAGATGTAACCGCCGGCCACATAGCCGCAGAACGAACCGACGATCAGCACGGCGAGATAGCCGGTCGAATCCAGCACGGACAGGCCTCTTTCGGTCCTGAGGTAGGTGGGCAGCCACGTGGAAATGGCGTTGTAGCCACCTTGCGCGCCGGTGCCGACGAGGCCGCCCAGCACCGTCACCTTCAGCAGCGGCGGACGGAAGATGTCGAGCAACGAGGGACGGACGCCGCCCTCCGCCAGCTTCTTCTGCGATTCCTTGTATACGGCAGGCTCGTCGACCAGTCGCCGCAGGAAGAAGACCAGGAATGCCGGCGCGATGCCGACGAAGAACAGCACCCGCCATGCCGTTTCCGGTGGGAGCAACGAGAAGAGCAGCGCGTACAGCAGCGCCGCCGCACCCCACCCGATCGCCCATCCGGACTGCATGAACCCGAGGGCTTTGCCGCGGTGTTCGGGGCGCATGGTTTCGCCCAGCAGCACCGAGCCGGCCGCCCATTCGCCGCCGAACCCGAGGCCCATGAGGGTCCTCGCGATGAGGAGCTGGTCCGCGTTCTGCGCGAGCCCTGAAAGAAAGGTGAAGACGGCGAACCAGACAATGGAAATCTGCAGGGTCCGGACCCGCCCGTACCGGTCGGCGCACCAGCCTCCCAGCCACCCGCCCACGGCAGAGGCCAGCAAGGCTCCGGTGCCGATCATGCCTGCCTCGCCGCGCGTGATGCCCCAGACCATGATCAGCGTCGGGATGACGAAGCTGTAGATCTGGACATCCATGGCGTCCAGCGCCCAGCCGCCCACTGCGGCGCCGAAGGTACTGCGCTCCTTGCGGTTCAGGTCCCGGATCCAGCCGAACAGGGAAGCGGGTTGGCGCGGGTCGTTCACTTCAAAACCTCTGCGAGAAGCTGGGCTGCCGCCGGACTGTTTTCGCTGCGGTGGCCGACCTGCGGCACACCCGTTGTATGGCGGCAAACGGGTCCGAAGCGTACCTGAGCGCGCGGGAATCCTGCCAGCGTTGCGCTTGTCGCGATGCGGTATGCGAGGCAGTTGACGGCGACCATGGTGGACAGCGGACAATCACGCTGCGGATCAACGCTGGAGCGCTCCATGAACAAGAAGAACAAGCCCGGCGGCAAGACGCCCCCGGCGCCGACCCTCTGTCCCACCTGCGGCCAGCCCATCGCCAGGGGCAAGCCGCATGCGAAGCACGGGTACGCCGATCTGAAGATGAAACTCGACGGCTACCTCAAGCCGGGGCAGACGCTCCACCGGAACATGCTGTTCGACGTGCTGTACGACTTCATCCCCAAGGACCCGCAGGCGCAGATCCAGGTGTACAACTACGAGATCGCGCCCGGCGGCTTCACCAACTGGCACATCCACACGGGCGCCACCTTCTACCTCACGCTGCAGGGCATGTTCGAAGGCCACTTCGAGGAAGGGGTGCTCATTCGCGGCAAGCCGGGCGAGGTCTATTCGGAACCGATCGGCAAGATCCATCGCGGGCACAACCCGCACGACGAAGTGATCCTGCAGGGCATCGGCATCGCGATCACGTCGCCGCACATTGCCCCGATCATCAACGTCGAGCCCCCGTCCTGGGCCAGGCCAAAAGCAAGATAAGGGGTTGCCCGTGCTGTTCGTCATCCACTGCATCGACAAACCCGGCATGGAAGCCGCCCGTGCGGCCGCCATCGAAGGGCACGTGGCGTATCTCGCCACCCGTCCGATCAAGGTCGTGATGTCGGGGCCGCTGACCAGCGACGATGGCGCGCGGGTGGTGGGCAGTTTCTTCATCGTGGACGCGGCCGATCGTGCCGCGGTCGAAGGCTTTCAGGCGGCCGACCCGTTGTACCGCGCCGGCATCTGGGCGACGGTCGACGTGCGCGCCTTCAGCAAACGCGTCGACAATCGCGACTGACGGGAGGCAGGACCCGGTTCGGGGTCAGGCTGCGCCCTGGGGGATGCGGACGTGGCCGGTGAAGCCCAGCTTCTCGCTGATGCGCTTCGTCGTCTTGACGAGTTCGACGGCGGTCTTGCTGCCCCAGCCCACGTTGAGCTCGTGCGTGTGGCCGACGGCCGTGACGACGAAGATCACGTTGCCCCACATGTCGAACACGGGGGAGGCCATCGCGCTGATGCCCTTCGTCATGTCGCCGCGGACGCGGCTCAGGCCCCCGCGCTCGCGAATCGTCTGCAGCAGCTTCTGGAAGCGGGGCAGGTCGAGCACCTGGCCTTCGCTGCGGGGCGGCTCGTCCTTGTCGTACTCGAGCTTCCACATCGCGTCGGTGAGCGCCTGTTCCCGGTAAGCGAGGAAGACCCGGCCCTGGGCCGAATACGTGGCGCGGACCCGCGTGCCGAGCCGCGCGGTCAGGGGACCGATGGCACCGCGATCATGGACTGCGACGACCACCGGGATGTTCTCCGTCCACACCGACAGCCAGACGCTGGCGTCGATCTCCTTGGACAGCGCCCGCGTCTCCTGGAAGGCGACTTCCTGGTTGTCGAGGCGCCGCATCGCCCGCGTCCCCAGTGCGAGCGCGGCCGGACCGAGGTCGTACTCGCCGCTGGCGCGCTCCTGCTTGACGAAGCCTTCGAACTGCAGGCTCGCGAGATAGCGATGGACGTTGCCAGGCAGCATGCCGAGGTGGGCGGACAGCGCGCTCAACGTGATCTCGCCGTCGAACGACGCAATGGCTTTCAGGATGCGACATGCCATTTCGGCGGACTGGATGCCGCGCTGGGGTCGCTCGCCGCGCCGGACGCCGGCCTTGCCTGACTTCTTGCCGGGACTGCTTGTTGTCACCACTGATTGCCCGGCCGAACGCCTGGGCCTCCTGGACTCTGGGGGGGTGGGAGGGACCGTACCGTCTGCCATGCTTGCCTGCTTGCTGCTGCCGACGCCCGAGCGGGGAGTTGAAGCCATTGCCTATGGTTCGCAGTCTGCCATGCGCCCCTTGCGCACGGTTGCAATGCACATAAAGTTACCATTTAGGGTGCGCACTAGTGCAACATTTGCTGGTGCCTGGCGGCCCCCGTAGAATCGGGTCCGCTGAGCGGGCGTCGTATAATGGTATTACCCATGCTTCCCAAGCATGAGACGAGGGTTCGATTCCCTTCGCCCGCTCCACAGCATTGAGCGTGTCCGCTACGTGCCTGCGGCACCCGGGCAAGAACCAGCGAAGCATCCATCGCGCTCCCACGCCATTCGCAGCATCCGCGCCTCGATTGACATGGTGGCGGGCGTGTCACCGCGCCCATGACACTTCTTTACAAGTTGTGCGGTGCTTTCGTTGCGATGCTTGGTATAAAGGCAAGCATGTTTACTCGTCGCGGCATGCGGGTGCTGGGATTGCTGGCCGGTGTCGCGGCGGCAGGTCTGTGCGCGGTCGCCTGGTCGCAACAGGCGCAGACGTTCCTCTACGGGACGGCGCCTGAGGCCTCCGAATTCCATTTCACCCGGCTGGCGTACCAGTCCCGCAACGGCGCCGGTTTCGGGCGACGCGGCCGCTGGCTGACGGACTGGCCGGAAGCCGAGCAGCACCTTCTCGGTGGCGTGGACCGGCTGACCCGAATCGATGCCGGCGAGCAGGGCGTTGCCGTCAGCCTGACGGACGAGGAACTCTTCGATTACCCCTGGCTCTACGCGGTCGAGGTCGGTTACTGGTACCTGGACGAGAACGAGGCAGCCCGCCTGCGCGACTACCTGCTGCGCGGCGGCTTCCTGATGGTGGACGACTTCCATGGGTCCCGCGAGTGGGCGTCGTTCATGGACAGCATGCAGCGCGTGTTCCCCGACCGGCCCGTCGTCGAGATCGAGGTGACCGATCCTGTCATGCACGTCCTCTACGACCTGAACGAGCGGGTGCAGGTGCCGGGGCTCGGTGCCGTGATGTCGGGCGTGACCTACGAGCGCGACGGCAACGTGCCGCACTGGCGGGGGATCTACGACGACCGGGGGCGGCTCATGGTGGCGATGAACTTCAACATGGACCTCGGCGACGCGTGGGAGCACGCGGATACGCCCTGGTACCCGGAGCAGTACACGGCGCTGGCCTACCGCTTCGCCATCAACTACATCCTTTACTCCATGACCCACTAGGGAAGATCGCGCCCGAATGTTCGAGTGGCTGTTCAAGTATCCGCGGGACGAGTTCACGCACGGTGAGTTCGTGTTTGCCAGCACCTGGCCGCAGTGGGTGCTGGCTGCCGCGTTCGTCGCCGGTGCGGCGGCGATTCTCTTCTTCCTGCTGCGCCGTCGCGAGATGGGCGCCTTGCGGCTGGCCGCGATCGGTGCACTGCAGCTGGCCATGCTGGCGCTGGCCCTCTTCATCCTGTGGGAACCGTCGCTCGTCGTGCGTTCATTGAAGGCGGGCGAGAACGCCATTGCGGTCATGCTCGATACGTCGGAAAGCATGGGCTTCACGGAGGGCGAGCAGACGCGCATGCAGCAGGCGCAGGGCGCACTCGGCTCGGACGCCTTTGGCCGGCTGGGCAGCGATTACGTCCTGCGGCGCTTTGTCTTCTCGAGGGACGCCAGCGCGACCGAAGACTATGCGACGCTGCCCGCCCCCGGAACGGAAACCGCGCTCGCAGGCTCGCTGTTGCAGGTGCTGCGCCAAGCGCGCACGAGTGCGGTGGGCGCGGTCGTCATCGTCAGCGATGGCGGCGAGAACGCGGGTACGCTGGACCAGGAGCAGCTTGCCGAGATCGCGAGCCTCGGTGTCCCCGTGCATGCGATCGGCGTCGGCCGCGAACGCGTCCCCGAGGACCTCGAACTGCAGGAGGTGCTGGCGCCGGAGCGGACGTTGCCCGGCACGACGCTGTCGGCGCGGGTCACGATCCGCCATGACGGTGCCGGTGTCGCCCGCCTCAAGGTCTACGACGGCGACAAGTTCCTCGCCTCGCGCGACATCGCGTTGCCGGAGGACGGCACGGTGACGACGGCCTTCGTCGACTTCGGCCTGCAGGAGCCGGGATTCCGCGACCTCAATTTCTCCCTCGACGGCAAGGACGGCGAGGCCGAGCTGCGCAACAACGCGCGCGCCACGGTCGTCGAAGTGCCGCAAGCCCCGTCGCGGATCCTGTATGTGGAAGGCGAACCGCGCTGGGAATACAAGTTCATGCGCCGCGCGCTCGATGACGATACGAGCGTGCGCCTGGTCTCGCTGTTGCGCGTCAGTCCCAACGGCTTCTACCGCCAGGGCATCGACGATCCGCAGGAACTGCAGAAGGGCTTCCCGACGGAAGCGAAAGACCTCTTCAAGTATGACGCGCTGGTGATCGGCAACGTGCAGGCGGCCTGGTTCACGCCGGCGCAGCAGCAGATGCTCGCGGATTTCGTCAGCGAGCGCGGCGGCAGCCTGATGATGCTCGCAGGGTCGAGCGGTCTCGGCGACGGCGGCTGGGGCAATACCCTGGTGGGCGAGCTGCTGCCTGCGCAGTTGCCGGCTGAGGGGCCGAGCTTCCATCGCGCGCGCGGTGCCGTCGTGGTGACTGCCCGCGGCGGTCGTTCGCCGATGCTGCGCCTCAGCGATGACGATGCCGAGAATGCGCGCCTGTGGACTTCGCTGCCGGAGCTGGCCGACTACCAGACGCTGGGGCAGCTCAAGCCCGCCGCGAACAGCCTGCTCAACGTGAGGATCGGCGACCGCCAGCAGCCGCTCCTCGTCACGCAACTGTACGGCCGCGGCCGCAGCTGGATCCTGGCGACGGGTGGCACGTGGCGCTGGCAGATGGCCTTGCCGGTCGCGGACCAGCGGCATGAGGCTTTCTGGCGGCAGCTCGCACGAGGGCTCGTGGCCGATACGCCGGCGCGCTTCGAGCTCACGGCTCGTTCGAAAGGGGACACCGTGCAGTTGCGCGCGGAACTGCGCGATGAGGCGTACAAGCCGCAGCAGGGCGTGACGGTCACCGCGGTCGCCACTCCGCAGGCCGGCGAGCCGCTGACCGTCGACCTGCGCCCTTCGGCCGACCAGCCTGGCGTCTTCGAAGCCGAGGTGCCTGCGGCCGACTCCGGGTTGTTCTCGGTGGAAGCGCTGGCCCGGCGCGGTGACCAGACGCTCGCGACCACCCGCATGGCGATGCGCCACGAATCGGGTCGCGCCGAATACTTCTCGGTCCGCCAGAACCGCTCGCTCCTGGAGCAGCTCGCGCAGGCGACCGGAGGCCGCTACTGGACTGCCGACCAGCTGGACGGCTTGCCCGAAGCCATCCGCTACTCGGCCGCGGGGGTCACGCAGCAGGAAATTCGGGCACTCTGGAACATGCCCGTGGTCTTCCTTCTGCTGATGCTGCTGAAGGCGGGCGAATGGTTGCTGCGACGTCGATGGAGCGTAGTGTGAAGTCACGAATCCTCACCGTGCTGCTCATGCCACTGCTGCTGGCCCCATTGCCGGCTTTCGCGGCGCTGTATGCCGTGGTGGTCGAGGGGCTGGGGGGCGAAGCGCAGTACGCGGCGCAGTTCCACGAGCAGGTCGAGGTCATCAAGGCCGCATCGCAGCCGCTCGCAAGCGGCGGTGAGGTACGCGCGTTCCTCGGACAGGAAGCGACGCGCGACGCCGTGCAGTCGCACCTGCGATCGCTTGCGAAGGTCGTGAAGCGCGACGACCGCGTGGCGGTGTACCTGATCGGCCACGGCAGCTTCGACGGCACCGAGTTCAAGTTCAACCTGCCGGGACCCGACCTCACGGGCCAGGATCTGCGCCGGCTGCTCGATGCGCTGCCGACGGAGAACCAGCTGGTGGTCAGCACCGGCAGTGCCAGCGGATCGCTGGCCGACGTCCTCAAGAAGGAATCGCGTGTGCTGATCACGGCAACCCGCAGCGGCAACGAGCGCAACGCGACGCGGTTCGGCGGCGACTTCGCGGCGGCCTTCAAGGAGCCTGCGGCGGATACGGACAAGAGCGGCAGCATCAACGCGCAGGAAGCCTTCGAGTTCGCGTCGCGCCGCGTCGAGGATTTCTTCAAGCGCGATACCCGGATCGCGTCCGAGCATCCGCGCATCGAAGGCACGCGTGCCGCGCGGTTCACGGTCGCGCAACTTGAGTCCGCAACCCCGGTACGCCAATCGGACAGCCCGGAAAGGCAGCAGCTGGCCGCGGAGCGCGACGCCGTCAACGGACGCATCGAGGAGTTGCGACTGCGCAAGGAACAGACCGAAGAGGCTGCGTATCTCGCGGAGCTCGAGAAGCTGCTGCTCGAACTGGCCGCAGCGGAAGAGAAGATCGAGGCACTCGATGGCGCGGCGCAGCCGCAGCCCGGTGCCGCGTCGGGAGGGGGCAATGCGCCTTAAGCACGATGTCATCGGATCCCGGGCAGTGTTGTCGGGCGTGGTTGCCGGCGTAGCGGCCGTCCTGGCGATGTCGGCGGCGCACGCGCGCGACATCCACTACGGCGCTGTCGCGGATGCGAGGCTTGGCCAGTGCGATGCCGCCGAGTGGCAGGGCAAGCAAGCCGATGCCCGCGCGTGCTACCGCTCGGTGCTGGGCAGCCCGGACCCGGCCATCCGCGCCGAGGCCATGTGGGCCCTCGGCGACCTCAAGTCGGCCAACGACCTGTTCAAGCAGGCTGCGGCTGCGCAGCCCAGGAGTTCCCGCGTGCGTGCCCGCTGGGCGCGGCTCTTCATCGATACGCATCAGGAACAGGATGCGATGATGCTCTACGAGGAAGCGCTCGAACTCGATGAGGACGACGCCTACGCGGCGGTCGGCACGGCCGAAGTGCTCGCGGGCCGGTTCGAATCGAAGGCGGCCGAGCTGCTCGATCCCATCGTCGACAACGACAAGGCCCCGCCCGGCGCCCGCATCAAGGCGCTGTTGCTGAAGGCTTACCTCGCGCTGGAGAACGACCGCGCCGACGATGCGCAGAAGCTGCTCGACCAGGCGGACGCGCTTGCGGTACCGGCGAAGTTGCCGCAGCTGGAGATCCATGCGTTGCGCGCCGCGCTCGACTATTCGCGGGGCATCAAGGAAAGCCCGTGGGTGGCGCGTGCGCTCAAGGAGAATCCGCGTTTCGGAGGCATCCACGCCACGCCGGCGTACTTCTTCATGATCAAGCGCCGCATGCGCGAGGCGATCGACCTTTACGAAAAGGCGGTGGCCGTCCAGCCGGACCTGTGGGATGCGCGCGTCGAGCTGGGCAGCAACCTGCTGCGCGACAACCAGGTGACGCTGGCACGCGAGCACCTGGAGGCGGCATACAAGGGCGATCCCTACAATCCGCGTACGGTCAACACGCTGCGGCTGCTCGATTCCTTCAGCAATTTCGACCTCAAGCTGTTCCCGGAGCCGGTTGCGCCGGCGGCGGGCAGTGCGGCTGCGCTCACCCGGCCCGAGATCATGATGCGGCTCCACAAGAAGGAGAGCGGCGTCCTCGAACGCTATGTCCGCAAGCTCGCGATGCAGAGCATCGACACGTTCGCGAAGCGCTACA
>CAIUGU010000239.1 GCA_903898785.1 uncultured Pseudomonadota bacterium
CGCACGAGTTCGTTCCAGAGCGTGGTCGAGCTGACGATGCTGGAAGCGCCTCCGGACTTCGACGTCTTGAGGCAGAGGAGGCCGACCACGTCGGAATAGTCGGTGTGGTAGGCGAGCCGGGCGCTCGTCTGGTAGCCGCGAGTATCCGGGTCCTTGAAATCCATGCCGAGGTTCTTCACGTGCCCCAGGATGTGGCCCTTGCCATTCTGCGAGACGGGCTCGCCGAGGTGGTGTCCCATGCCGAAGAAGGCGATCGCCGCCTGTTTTGTGTCATACCGCTGCACAGGGACGCCGCGCATCAGGAAGAAACCCCGGCCGTGCAGCATGTCCTTGCGCAGCTGCGCGAGGGTGCGCGCGAGGTCGTCGAGCGGGAAATGCTCCTTGCGCATCTCGACCAGTTCAATGCCTGCGGATTCGACTGATTGCACGGCCCGGTCGAGTTCATCCACTTGCCTGGGGGTGAGGTGGTAGATCCAGTCCGAGCGGCGCGCCATGTCGCGCCCGTGCCAAGCCTGCTCGTTTTCGAAGATCTGCAGTGAAGGGGCGGTAGCTGTTTGGGTCACTGATCGTCCTTTCTGATGTGGAGCTGCGAGTCTCAGTTAGCCGTTATGCCGGTCTCGGCGACGATCCTGCCGACGCGCTGGATCTCGGCGCGAATGAACTTCCCGGTCTCATCTACTCCCGCCGAGACGATTTTCACGCCGCTCTTGGCAAACTGCGCCTTGATCTCGGGCTGGCGCAGCAGTTCGTTCGTTTCGCGGTTGAGGCGGTCGACGATTTCCTTCGGCGTCCCGGCCGGCGCGATCAGCGCGTACCACGGGGAACCAGTCATGTCGGCATACCCGAGTTCCCGGAACGTGGGGGTGTCGGGCAGGGTCTCGAGTCGGTTTCCAGTCGCGACCGCGAGCGGATGCAGGCGGCCGGACTTGATGTGCTGCTGGACCAAGGGAAGGCTTTCCATGTGCACGTCGATGACGCCCGAGAGGAGATCCGGAATGACCTGTCCCGCGCCCTTGTAGGGAACCCGGTTCAACTTGATGTCGGCCCGGAGCATGAATAATTCCGACAGCAGATGATGAAATGAACCGATGGAGTTTATCGACAGGTTGACCTTGCCCGGATTGGCCTTTGCATGCTCGACCAGCTGGGCGAGGGAACGCTGCTGTAAGGCGTTGGAGGCGACCAGCAGGACATCGGTTTCGCCGACCATGGCGATGCTGGTAAAGTCGTTTACCGGGTCATAGGGGACGCTCTTGTACATCTTCGTGCTGACCAGCGGCCCGGCTGCGGCGAGCAGCAGCGTATAGCCGTCCGGAGCAGACTTGGCCACCGAGGCGTGCCCGACAAAGCCGCCTGCGCCGCTGCGGTTGTCCACGACCACCGATTCCTTGAGTGCAGCGCCAAGCGGGGCGGCGATGGTCCGCGCCACGATGTCCACTACGCCTCCGGGAGGATAGGCGACCACCAGCTTCACCGGCTTGGACGGGTAGGGCTGGGCCTGGGCGAATCCGCCGAATGCACAGAGGACCGCGCACAGGAAAGGGTGCAGAATTTTCATCCTTGTCTCCTTCGTCGGCGCTTCGAATTGGGTGACGAGCGCCTCTCTTATAGTTTTCACAATATAAAGTATTCAACGATATTGTGGGATAATTTTCCGCGATACGCGATGCAG
>CAIUGU010000240.1 GCA_903898785.1 uncultured Pseudomonadota bacterium
CCAAGCTCACCTCCGCCGATCTGAGCCTGCGGCGAATCAGCGCGTACCAGATCATTGTGCTCGGCGCCTGGCCGCTGGTCGGGCTGATCATGATCGTGGCGACGAGCGCAGCATCCGGTGCATCGTTCGGCGACTTCGTCACCGCCCAGACCGCAGCCGGTATCGCGACCGCAACCATCGCGATGGCAGCAGTCTCCGGCGGCGCACTGCTGAACTCGCGCGCGGTCCTCGCCAAAGTGGAGCCCGTTCTTGCCGCGACCCCCGAGGGCTTCGGCGATGGCGTCAACCCAGGGCTCATCAGCGGCGGCATCTCAGTCAATGACATCGTGTTCCGCTATGAGCCCGGCGGACCGGCCGTGCTAGACGGCGTCTCTTTCCGCGTGCAGCCTGGTGAGCATGTCGCGATCGTCGGGCCGTCCGGCTGCGGCAAGACCACGCTCATGCGCATCCTGCTCGGACTGGAGGATCCCGAGTCCGGGGTCATCGCCGTCGACGGAAAGGACATGGCATCCCTGGATCGTCCGTCCTTACGACGCCAGATCGGCTGCGTCCTCCAATCCTCGACCCTGCTTCCCGGTCCGATCCGGGACAACGTCGACATGGGCCGCGGCCTGACGTCAGCCGAGATCTGGGAGGCGCTCGCCTCGGCCAGCGTGGCCGACGATGTTCGGCAGATGGGAATGGGGCTTGACACCCCCGTTGTCGATGGCGGTGGAACTATTTCCGGCGGCCAACGCCAGCGGGTCCTCCTCGCCCGAGCACTCGCAGGATCCCCTCGCATGCTGCTGCTGGATGAGGCCACCAGTGCGCTCGATAACGTGACGCAGGCCATCGTCATCGATTTCTTGGAGAATCTCCGCCTGACTCGCATCGTCGTCGCGCACCGACTTTCGACCATCCGCACCGCCGATCGCATCATCGTGATGGCAGGCGGTCGAGTCTCCCAGCAGGGCACCTACGACGAGCTTATGGCCCAGCCCGGACACTTCCGCGACCTCGCCGAGCGGCAGCTCACCTGATCCGATCGGTTAAACCCGATCGATCGCGCCATCTCGCGATGGGATTTTAATCCAGACTGTGCCGGGTTGGATGCGGCTGTCTACTGTCATTTACCGGTATCTAGTGACAATTGGTCCCGTCAACCACACTTACTATTCGTGCACAGCATCGCCCGGCTGTGACCACCTCCGGCTACCCCGTCCAGGTCAGCGACTGACAGGTTGCCGCTCGATGACGAGGAATTCAGCTAACTCTTAGAATTGCGAACCACTTCCGTAGGAATCAAGAAATCCAGGATTCAACAAGGCCGCCCGATACCGCTTCTAGGTCAGCGTCTGACAGGTTGCCATTCGATGTTGCCGCAGTCAGTTCGGTAGAGGTGACGTCGAATCCGTGCTTGGCTGCGATCTGCTGGGCGTCCTCCACCGTCGTGGCAGCGGCAAGTGAGGCAGCGAAGGTGGGGTCGCTGGCGAGTCGGGTGATCAGTGCGTCGAGCTGGTCCTGAGACATCGTGCCTCCGCGTTCGAAAGGGTAGGGCGCGTACCGCGCAACGCTATGGGGTGCCCGTTGGTGAAGCAAGCTGTCCGTGCTCGATCAGGGTTCGCCCGTTGTTATTTTGGTGCCGCGCAGGCCACAATCGATAAAAGGCCGCCCGATACCGCTTCCAGGTCAGCGTCTGTCAGGTTGCCATTCGATGTTGCCGCGGTCAGTTCGGCAGAGGTGACGTCGAAGCCGTGCTTGGCAGCGATCTGCTGGGCGTCCTCCACCGTCGTGGCAGCGGCAAGTGAGGCAGCGAAGGTGGGGTCGCTGGCGAGTCGGGCGATTAGGGCGTCGAGCTGGTCCTGGGACATGATGCCTCCGTTGTCTTCGGCCACAGCGCGACCTGAGGCTTCGAGCATGTCAGGTCGGTCGGGCTCTGTCTGCCGAACCGCCATTACTACAGCTGGCAATGTTGACTACGGCCCTGTCTTGACTTTGCGAACCTCACGAGCCAGGGCAGGCCATGGTTCTACCGCCGCAATGATTTTTGGTATCAAAAAGGCCGCCGCCCGCTCCCGCTTCCAGGTCAGCGTCAGTCAGGTTGCCATTCGATGTTGCCGCAGTCAGTTCGGCAGAGGTGACGTCGAAGCCGTGCTCGGCTGCGATCTGCTGGGCGTCCTCCACTGTCGTGGCAGCGGCAAGTGAGGCAGCGAAGGTGGGGTCGCTGGCCAGTCGGGTGAGCAGGGCGCCGAGCTGGTCCTGGGACTTTATGCCTCCGCTTTCGAAAGGGTAGGGCGCATTCCATGCTTTATCAGGGTGCGCCCGCGGCCATGCTTAGCAGAGCCAATGCATAGCTCCTTTGGTATTTACCAGGCCGCCGCCCGATACCGCTTCCAGGTCAGCGTCTGTCAGGTTGCCATTCGATGTTGCCGCGGTCAGTTCGGCAGAGGTGACGTCGAATC
>CAIUGU010000241.1 GCA_903898785.1 uncultured Pseudomonadota bacterium
AAGCGGGTGAGGTACTCCTGGGCCAGGCGCCGCAGCACGCGCAGCCCCGCTACCTCCTGAAGCATGTGGCCGCAGACGAAGGTACAGACCCCCATCACCTTGACGCCCTGCGCAGCGCCCATCAGCGCCTCGAGGATCGATGTTGCGATGATCAGGCTCGGCGGCAGGTGGACCGCGTCGACCATTCCACGATACTCGCGGTAGATGGGAACCCCGTTCTCCTGATAGTAGGCGGCGAGCCGGTCCACATACTGGTAACACTTGATCGACTTCTCGAACGAGTAGTTCTTCGAGAAGCTGACGACAGCGTCGATCGCATGCGAGGTCACTCCCGTATAACCGCCCGCCAGCGCCACCTCGGCGACTAGACGGATGTCCGGAGTCACCTGGCGCATGCACATGGGCTTGCGCAGCGCCTCGGTCACTTGGCGTGTCCCCGCAACCCCGTGCGCGACAAACGGGAACCCGTTCAACTTCGACTGCCCGGTCTTCTCACTCTCCTCCAAGCCCGCCTGAGCCCGATCGAACTGAAGGAGGCGGCTGTAACTGTCAACCTGGGTAGGCAGGATGTCGGCCACGCCCTCATCCTGCAGGCAGCGCAGCAGGGCGATCTGCCCTCCAATCGTGGGGACAGCGGCCCGTGGCTGCAAAAGCAAATCCCCGCCCGCCTTCGCCGCGCAGAGCGCGACGGCGCAGTTCTTCCCAGAGGGCAGCGCACGCAGGTAGGCGACGGCCTCCTCCAAATCCACGTGGGTCCCGGCACGCTGCGCCAGGACCTCCTGCCGTTCGGCCCGGAACTCATCGATCTCGAGCCTGCGCGCCGACAAAGGGCGGTCGTGCGCAAGGCGGGCTTGAGTCAGGTTCATCGCCCGCCCTCCCCGATGCTGGCGTCCGCGACCTGAGACTCGGGCCTTGAGCCGAGGTCGGCCGCAAGGTCGCGCAACATGTCCGTAATCGAAGATCGCGGCGGGTAGACGCGGTGAAAGCCCAACGCCTTCATAGCCGCATAGGTCTCCTCCCAAGGCGCATCGCTGCGGACCGCCAGGTTGCCTCCTATGAAGAGCAGCACGTCCTCCAAGCCCGCTTCGATGCACTTCTCCTGAAACCCCCGGCAATCGAGCTGAGCATGTCCGTAAACACTCGAAATCAGGATCACGCGTGCGTCCGTCTCGATGGCAGCGGCGATGAATTCCTCCTGAGTCGTCTGAACGCCCAAGCTCACGACACGATATCCCGCGTTCTTCAGGCCGTATTCGACGATGTTGATACCGATGCAATGCACGTCTGCGCCGATCACGCCGGTCACAACCGTGACCCCGCTGGATGCCGTTGAACTCATCACTGTCCCTCCGTTGGGTGCAGGTGTGCCTTCAGGAGCCTCAGGGCCGTCGCCGGCGCAAGCGCCGCCAGCAGCCCCATGGCGAAGAATACGTAGTCCTTGTCAACCGCGAGCGCAGCGTCGCGTGGGCGCGTCGACAGTGTCGACTCGGGTCCCGCCAGGGCCGCACGCAGGATGGCCGACGCGCCACGTCCACGTGCGAAGACCCCACCCACGCCGATTACGTGTCGGACTGCCGACAGATCCTTTCCATACAGTAGCGTCGCCGGGCCGTCGAAGCCGTAGACCGTCTCTAAACGCCCCGCGTGCCGCTCCATCGCAACGTCCACCGCCAGTGCAGCCAGTGCGGTATCGAACGCATAGTCCTCGTCCGTTCCCGGCAGAGTCGAGGGCAGCGCGCTCAGCGACTTCGCCCGCGCCGCGACGTCCAACTCCGGATGGCCGAGCCTTGCGCGCAGCCTCGCCGCACCGGCTGTCTCGACGATGCCCTCGGCGTTCCAGCGCAGCCCGAGGTCGCCCTCCACCGTGCGCTTGGCGCGGGGTTCGGGCAGTCCCCGGGGAATCCAGTCCGACCGACTTGGGTGACCAGTGGCGATCGAGTGGATGTCAGTCGTGGCGCCGCCGACGTCGACCAGCACGAGCTCGCCGATGCCCGACTCGCCCTCACATCCCTCGGCCAGTAGCTGGGCCGCCTGAAGAACCGCGGTAGGGGTCGGCATCAGGATGTCGCCCACCCGGTCGCGCACTTTGGCAATGCC
>CAIUGU010000242.1 GCA_903898785.1 uncultured Pseudomonadota bacterium
AGCAGATCATGCTCGACTTCTACCATCAGCGCTGCAACGTGCTGTTGTGCACGACCATCGTCGAAAGCGGCATCGACGTGCCGGCGGCCAACACCATCATCATCGACCGCGCGGACAAGCTCGGACTCGCGCAGCTGCACCAGCTCCGCGGCCGTGTCGGCCGATCGCATCACCAGGCCTACGCGTACCTTCTGACTCCCGAGCGCTCGGCAATGACCGCGGACGCCGTGAAGCGCCTCGAAGCCATCGAATCGCTGGAGGACCTGGGCGCCGGCTTCACGCTCGCCACGCACGACCTCGAGATCCGTGGCGCGGGCGAACTGCTCGGCGACGAACAGAGCGGCCAGATCCAGGAGATCGGCTTCGCGCTGTACCTTGAGATGCTGGAGCGGGCCGTCGCGGCCTTGAAGGCCGGCGAGATCCCGAACCTGGACGAGCCGATGCATCGCGGCCCGGAAGTGGACCTGCACGTGCCCGCGCTGTTGCCCGCGGAGTACATGCCGGATGTGCACTTGCGGCTCGTGCTGTACAAGCGCATCGCGGCAGCCCCCGATACGGTTCAACTCCGCGAACTGCAGGTAGAGATGATCGACCGTTTCGGGTTGCTGCCGGAACCAGCCAAGAACCTGTTCCGGATTGCGGAGCTGAAGCTGCGGTGCGGGACGCTCGGCATCCGCAAGCTGGATATCGGCCCTGGTGGCGGTGTGCTGACCTTCGGACCCAAGCCGTCAGCGGACCCGGGTGTCGTCATCCGCTACGTGCAGTTGCGCTCCAAGACCCATCGATTCGACGGGCCGCAGAAGATCCGGTTCGTGCAGAAAATGGAGCTGGACGAGCAGCGTTTCGAGGCGGCGGACCTGATGCTGACGGGCCTCGGCACCCCGCTCAAGGCGACCCCGGCCGCTGCGTCAGGTCGCGCGAAATAAGGGCGCCGGGCACCGGCGCCCCCGTCAGTCATCAGTCCCGACCGCGGCCCTTGCCGTTGTCGCGACGGTCTTCCCGGCGGTCCTCGCGATCATCGCGACGGTCCTCCCGGCGGTCTTCCCTGCGGTCCTCGCGTCGCTCATGGCGCTCGCGGTAGTACGGCACGTAGACTCCGTCGTACCACCTGTCGGTGACGAAATAGACCGGCACGCCGCAGGCGTCGTACGCCCGGCAGTGCTTCTTCCAGTTGCGTGAATGGCCCGGTGGAACCCGCAGGTAGACCGGCTCGGGACGGCGATCCACGACCACGCGCTCGATGACGACCGGCCGGCTGTACAGCACGGCAGGGCGGCCCACATCGCCGATGTCGATCCTGCCGTAGAAGCCGGGCTGGCCGATCGTGATCGAGACGCCGATATCGGCCGCCCGGGCCTGGCTGCCCAGCAGCAGTAGTGCCGCAACCGCTCCAATCAATGCGCTTTTCATGGTCGAACTCCTCATTGGAAGACCGTAGCCGGCCACCGACAGCCCCGACGACCTCATGCGACCAGCGTAACGACGCCCACCCTCGAATGGCGTGACCGGGCTCTACAAAAAAGGGTGCCGCGAACCGCCGCCCCTGCGGAAAACAGCCGCCCAACCCTTGTACAACTTACTCAACCGGGCCTGACAGGCGTAAGATTCGCGGCATTCCGATTCAGGCCGGGCGACCGGCACATGCCTCACCCAACAGGGAGACTTTCCATGGCTGCTCTGACGATTAATGGCAAATCCGTAGAGGTCGATGTCGATCCGGACATGCCGCTGCTGTGGGCCTTGCGCGACCACCTGTCGATGACCGGCACGAAGTACGGCTGCGGCATGGCACTGTGCGGTGCCTGCACGGTGCACATCGACGGCCAGCCGTCGCGCAGCTGCAGCATCCCCGTCTCGGCGGTCGAGGGCAAGCAGATCACGACCATTGAAACCATCGGTGACAACAAGGTCGGTGCGGCCGTGCAGGAAGCCTGGATTGCCGAGAACGTGGCCCAGTGCGGCTACTGCCAGTCCGGCCAGATCATGAGCGCCACCGCGCTGCTCACGAGCAACAAGTCGCCAACCGATGCCGACATCGACGCCGCGATGGCCGGCAACATCTGCCGCTGTGCCACCTATCCCCGCATCCGCGCCGCGATCAAGCGGGCCGCCGGTTCGCTCGCCTGAAGGAGTGACACATGAACACGAAGCACATTGAAAACGCGAGCGCACGCGAGACCACGAACCGCCGCGACTTCCTGAAGGTCGGCGCGGCCCTCACCCTCGCCATCTACCTGCCCGGGTGCAGCCCCGGTGATGACAAGGGCGCCACGGCAACCGGCTCCGGCGCCGCGAAGTTCGAGCCCAATGCGTTTGTCCGCATCGGGGCCGACAACACGGTCACCGTGATCTCGAAGCACATTGAAATGGGCCAGGGCACGTACACCGGCCTCGCCACGCTGGTTGCGGAAGAACTGGACGCGGCCTGGTCGCAGGTGACTGTAGAAGGCGCACCGGCAGACGCCAAGCGCTACGCGAACCTCGCGTTCGGCACCATCCAAGGGACGGGCGGTAGCACGGCGATTGCAAATTCGTACGAGCAGTACCGACAGGCCGGCGCCGCTGCCAAGGCCATGTTGGTTGCTGCCGCCGCCAAGCGCTGGGACGTCCCGGCTGGAGAAATCCAGGTCGCCGGCGGCGTCGTGACTCACGCCGGCAGCAAGAAGACGGCCTCCTTCGGTGACCTCGTTGCCGATGCCGCGGGCTTGCCCGTCCCCACCGACGTGAAGCTCAAGGACCCGAAGGACTTCGTGTACATCGGCAAGGCCGTCACGGCCCGCGTCGATGCGCGCGCCAAGTCCACGGGCACCGCGAAGTACACCCAGGACGTACAGCTCCCCGGCATGCTGACCGCCGTCATCCTGCATCCGCCCCGTTTCGGCTCGAAGGTGAAGAGCGTCGACGATGCCAAGGCCCGCGCCGTCAAGGGCGTAGTCAACGTCGTGACCTTCGAAACCCCCGTCTCCACCGGCGTGGCCGTGCTCGCCAACGACTTCTGGTCGGCAAAGAAAGGCCGCGATGCGCTGTCCGTCGAATGGGACGAGACCAATGCATTCAAGCAGGGCTCGGCCGAGATCATGGCGGACTACCGCAAGCTCGCGAAGACACCGGGTGCCGTTGCCCGCAATGACGGCGACGTCGAAGCCGCATTCAAGAAGGCCGCTCGCGTCATCGAGGCGACGTACGAAGTGCCGTTCCTGTCCCACTCGTCGATGGAGCCGCTCAATTGCGTGGTTCAGCTCGGCGAGAACTCGTGCGAGATATGGAACGGCGAGCAGTTCCAGACCCTCGACCAGGTGGCCGTCGCCAAGCTGCTCGGGATGCCGCCCGAGAACGTGAAGTTCAACATGCTGTTTGCAGGCGGCAGCTTCGGCCGTCGCGCCAATCCGTGGGCGGATTACCCGCTGGAAGCCGCCGCCATCGCGAAGGCAGCCGCTACGACGGCTCCCGTCAAGATGGTGTGGACGCGCGAGGAAGACACGAAGGGCGGCTTCTACCGTCCGGCGTATGTCCACCAGTTCAAGGCCGGCCTCGACAAGGACGGCACGATCATCGCCTGGCACCAGCGCATCGTCGGCCAGTCCATCATGGGTGGCGGCCCGATGCAGGCGATGGTCCAGAATGGCATCGACCCGACGTCAGTCGAGGGCGCGGCCAACCTGCCGTACACGATCCCGAACCTGCGCGTGGAACTGCACACGACGACCATCGGCGTGCCGATCCAGTGGTGGCGGTCGGTGGGCTCGTCGCACTCGGCGTATGCGATCGAGTGCTTCCTCGATGAACTCGCGAAGGCTACCAACAAGGATCCGTTCGAGCTGCGTCGCGGCCTGCTCGCGAACCATCCGCGGCACAAGGCCGTGCTCGAACTTGCTGCCGAGAAGGCGGAATGGAGCAAGCCGCTGGCAGCGGGACGTACGCGCGGCATCGCCGTGCACGAGTCGTTCGGTTCGGTCGTGGCTGAAGTCGCCGAGGTGACGAAGACAGCCGCGGGCTACAAGCTTGACCGCGTGGTGTGCACGGTGGACTGCGGCGTCGCCGTCAACCCGAACATCATCGCGATGCAGATGGAGTCAGGCATTGGCTACGGGCTGTCGGCCGCCCTGAACGGTGCGATCACGCTGAAAGACGGCATCGTCGAGCAGTCGAACTTCCACGACTACCCCGTGTTGCGCATGAACCAGGCCCCCGCGATCGAAGTGCATATCGTGCCGTCGACCGAGAAGCCGACCGGCGTCGGTGAGCCGGGCACGCCCGTCATCGCCCCTGCCCTCGTGAACGCGCTCATGGCGTCCACCGGCAAGCCGATCCGCGCGCTGCCGCTCACCAC
>CAIUGU010000243.1 GCA_903898785.1 uncultured Pseudomonadota bacterium
CACCGGGCGCTTCGCTGCGCCAGGCAAGACCCGGATCTGTCCGCATTGCAAGGCGACGATCCTCGACAGCGCCAGCATCTGCCCCGCCTGCAGTCACCACCTCCGGTTCGATCCGGCGGCGCAGGCGGAGAAGCGCGCGCAAGCCACGTCGGTCCCGCTCAAGGTGGAAGGCATCCTCCGTCACCAGGAGGGTGCCGATCCCTGGGAATACTCCGTCGTGATCTCCGTGCGGAACGAGCGGGGCGAGGAGATCGCCCGCAAAGTGGTCGGCGTGGGCGCCATCGACAAGGGCGAGGAACGCACCTTCGCGCTGGCCGTCGAAGTCTTCAAGGGCACGGGGCCCAGGTAGGCATCCGCTGAATCCGTTGCCTGGGGTTCTTGCGAACCCGCAGGCAGCGATCGCCTTATCCGCTAGGATAGCGGCGGTCGCAGCACGCGGTTCGTCGGAGTTCATTGCTTGTCGCCCAATCGTTTCGGAAAGCCCTATCTCTGGCTGGCATTGCCGGTCGCGCTCCTTGCGGCCTGGTTCCTGCTGCGTTGGTGGCAGGGGCCCACCGTGCCGGCGTATCGCCTCGAATCCCGGCCGCTCGTGCAGAACGTCGTCGCAACGGGACGCGTCATTTCAACTTCCCGTGCGCAGGTCGGCAGCGAGATCACGGCAGTCGTGGTCGAGCGCCGCGTCAAGGAAGGGGATGCCGTTGCGCCCGGCGACCTGCTCATCGTGCTGCGCGCAGACGACCTGGCCGCGAAGGTCCGCGAAGCCGAGGCGGCCCTCAGGGAATTGACGGACGCCCGCCGCCCGCAGGCACAAGCCGCGTTGCGCCAGGCCGAAGCCCAGCTGCTCCAGGCAACCCGGGAATCGGAACGGCGCCGCTCGCTGGTCGCATCGCGGCTGATAGCGAACGAGCTCAAGGAACAGGCCGAGCAGGCCGAGGTCAACGCCCGCGCCGCCGCCGAGCAGGCCAGGTTGCTGGCATCGTCACTCGCGCCCGGCCAGTCGGAAGAGCGCGTGTTGCGCGAGCGACTGGCTGCAGCTCGCGCGTCGCTCGAGAAGACAAAGATCCGCGCGAGCGTCGCCGGTACCGTACTGACCCGCAATGTCGAGCCGGGCGACCTCGTGCAACCCGGTCGGGTGTTGCTCGAGATCGCGCGTGCCGGGGATACCGAACTGCTGGTGCCCGTCGACGAGAAGAACCTGGCGTTGCTCGCACTCGGACAGAAGGCACGGGTCATCGCGGACGCCTATCCCGATCGCCCGTTCGTTGCTGTCGTGACATTCATCGCGCCGAGCGTGGATCCGCAGCGCGGAACCGTCGAAGTGCGCCTCAAGGTCGATCCGGTGCCGGACTTTCTCAAGCAGGACATGACTGTGTCCGCCACGGTGGAGACAGGACGTCGCGACGCAGCGCTCGTGCTGCCGAACGACGCGGTGCTTGCCCGCAGCGGTGACCGCGGCAAGGTGCTGGTGGTGAGGGACGGCAAGGTCGCGTCGGTGGACGTTACGCTGGGCCTGCGTGGAACCGCGCAGTCGGAGGTGCTCGAGGGGGTCGCGCCAGGCGACCGGGTGCTGGAAGGCGTCGCGCCCGCAGTGGGAAGCCGGGTACGCGTCCGCGAACAGTCGCTGCCGGAGGTGAGCGGGAGCGCCGACAGCAGCAAGGAACTGCCGGTCCGCTTCGACTGACCCGGCATGTGGATCGAAGCGAACATCGCGCTCAAGTTCCTGAGGCAGGGGCGCATCCAGACAGCACTGATCCTGGTGGGCGTCGCCGTCGGGGTCGCGGTCATCGTATTCGTGGTCGCGCTGATCAGCGGCCTGCAGGGCAACATCATCGAGCGGACGCTGGGCACGCAGTCCCATATCCGCGTGCAGCCCCCGGAAGAAGTGAACCTGCGTCCTGCTGCACCGGCCGGGACGGTGGAACTCCTCAATGAGGACAAGCGGCCGCAGCGCTTGCGGTCGATCAACAACTGGCTGGAGGTGCAGGCGGCGCTCGACGGACTGCCCGGGCTGAAAGCCGTCTCGCCCATGGCTTCCGGTCCCGGCTTTGCGCGTCGCGGCGACGTCCTCCGGTCGGTGTCGCTGATGGGCATCGATGCGGCGCGCTACGAACGCATCATCCCCATCCGCGACGAGATCGTGGAGGGCGAGTTCCGTGTCGGGGCGGGCGATGCCGTGATCGGGCGGCAGCTGGCCAGCGAGCTCGGGCTGCGGCCCGGCAACAAGCTGCGACTGGAAGCCGGCCAGGGGCGCGACGCGATCGTCAACATCGCCGGCATCTTCGAGCTGGGCGTCCGCGAGCTCGATGCCCGCTTCGTCTACCTCGACCTGACGCAGGCCCAGGCGCTGCTCGGCCTGCCGGGCGGCGTGACGCAGATCGACGTGACCGTACTCGACATCTTCGCCGCCGACGCCAGCGCCATGCGCATCGCGCGCCTGACGGGACTCAAGGCGGAGAGCTGGATGGAGACCAACGCACAGCTGATGAATGCGCTGTCCTCGCAGAGCATCTCGACCAATATCATCAGTTTGATGGTGGCACTGTCGGTCGCGTTCGGGATCGCGAGCGTGCTCGCGGTCAGCGTGACGCAGCGAACGCGCGAGATCGGCATCCTGCGTGCCATCGGTACCACCCGGCGGCAGATGCTGGGGGTGTTCCTCTTGCAGGGCGGGCTGGTCGGTCTCGTCGGCTCCGCCATCGGCGGCTTCGCGGCGTATGCGCTGGTCTGGCTGTTCAATACGGTGGGTCCGGGACTCTTCTACATCCCGATCGGCCCGGTACTGATTCCCGCCTCGATGGCGCTCGCGACGGTGACGGGCGTGCTGTCCGCCATGGCGCCTGCGTGGCGTGCGTCCCGGCTCGATCCGGTCGTGGCCATCCGCTATGTCTGACGGCGTCCTGCGTCTTCAGGGGCTGCGGAAGTCCTACAACGTCGGGCTACCCACCGAAGTGGAGGTCCTGCACGGCATCGACCTCAAGGTCGGCCGGCACGATTTTGCGGCCCTGAGCGGTCCGTCAGGCTCCGGCAAGAGCACGTTGCTCAATGTCATCGGGTTGCTCGACTCGCCAACGCAGGGAGAGCTGTTCCTGCTGGACCGGCCCACGCGTGCGATGGGCGATGACGAGCGCACTGCGCTGCGCGGCAGCTCGATCGGCTTCGTCTTCCAGTTCCACCACCTGATCCAGGCATTCACCGCGCTCGAGAACGTGCTGATGCCGCTGATGGTGACGCGCGGCAAGCCGGATGCGGAGGCAACCGAGCGCGCCCGGGCGTTGCTCACTGCCGTGGGGCTTGAATCCTTCGCGGGCAAGAAGCCGAATGAGCTGTCGGGGGGGCAACAGCAGCGGGTGGCCATCGCCCGGGCATTGATCACGAGGCCTGCCTTGCTGCTCGCCGACGAGCCGACCGGCAACCTCGATACGCACACGGCGGCCGAGACCTTCGCGTTGTTCCGCAGGTTCAACGAGGAGTTCGGGTGCGCGGTGCTGGTCGTCACCCACGATCCGCGCCTGTCGGACAGTTGCGATCGCACGATCAACCTCGTCGATGGCGTGATCGTCAGTGACCGGGTCAAGTGATGCCGCGGCGCCCGTCGGGGCCGCCGACAAAGGAGGGAGCGATGAACACGGTCCATGATTTTTCGGCCCGGACACTGGAAGGCGTCGAGCAGCCGTTGTCAGCGTACGACGGCAAGGTGTTGCTGGTCGTCAATGTCGCGAGCAAGTGCGGCTTCACTCCCCAGTACGAAGGACTGGAGGCGCTGTACCGCAAGCTCGCGCCGCGAGGCTTCGCCGTGCTCGGGTTTCCGTGCGATCAGTTCGGCCACCAGGAGCCGGGCGACGAAGCCGAGATCCGCTCGTTCTGCTCCCTGAACTACGACGTGACCTTTCCGCTGTTCGCAAAGGTCGACGTGAACGGCGACGGCGCGCATCCGCTGTATCGCCACCTCAAGAAGGCCGCTCCCGGGCTGCTCGGGAGCGAAGCCATCAAGTGGAACTTCACCAAGTTCCTCGTCGATCGCGAGGGAAACGTGGTGAAGCGCTATGCCCCCACCGACAAGCCGGAGAGCATCGAGAAGGACATTGTGCCCCTGTTGAAGGATCCGCCGGCCTGAAGCGTCCCGAAGGCTCTCCAGTCGATCCGTCTTGGTGCGGCGGCGGGGAGGTGCAGTCGATCATTGTCCACCGATGCCAACTTTTCCCGCTGGCAACGGAATTGCGGCGCCCCTCGCGTGCCATGAAGGATATTCCGGACATCACGCACGATCCCTGTTGCTTGAAGCGGCATCGCCCGGTGGCCTGCCGGCCAAAGACCACGTGGCACTGTTGCGCTCGCCGGATTCCAGATTGCTGGAAGGGGCGGCCAACTACGGTGTCGACCTGGCGTGGACATCGGGTGAGCGTCTGGCATTCGAGCGGGAGGCGCTCGCAACGAACCCAGCCGCGTAGCTCAGGTTCGTGGACGATCATGGTGCTTCTTCGGTGGGCTACACCGTGCTGCGCCATCGCCTGCAGCGCTACATCGAGGCCGACGTGCAGCAGTCCGGCGCGGATCCGTGGGCAGTCCTGCAAGAGCTGCTGACTACGCCAGAGCGCCCCGCTGCTTCCGGATGAGGGCCAGCAGCGCCAGTACGCAGAAGCCGGCGCCGGCATAGAACGTGAACGGGGCGCCCATCCGATCCCACAGCAATCCCGCCACCGCGCTGGCGATCAGCAGTGCGATCCCGCTGACCAGGTTGAAGAAGCCGAAGGCCGTTCCCCTGAGGTCGGCCGGCGCCGTGTCGGCCACCATCGTGGCAAGCAGGCCCTGCGTCATTCCCATGTGCACTCCCCACAGGGCGACACCCACGAGAACCGTTAACCAGTGGTCGTTGTGTGCCAGCACGAGGTCCGCGGCGATCAGCACGAGCAGTCCGGCCGCCAGCATCGCCCTGTGGCTGACGCGGTCCGACAGCTTGCCGAACGGATAGGCCGACCCCGCATAGACCAGGTTCATCGCCACCATGACGAGCGGCACCAGCGCCACGGGAATGCCGCCCTGTTGCGCCCGCAGGACGAGGAAGGCCTCGCTGAAACGTGCCAGCGTGAAGATCGCCCCGACGCCGACCACCCACCAATAGGGCGATGCCAGTCGTCGCAGGTTCTCCCGCCGGATCGGATTGACCTTGCTGGCGCCCTCGTGACGGTGCGGCTCCTTGACGCCGAAGAACAGCAGGGCGACAGCCAGCAAGCCGGGGATGACGGCCACCCAGAACACGGCGCGGAAGTCGTTGGCCCACAGCAGCATCAGGCCGACGGCAAGCAGCGGTCCGACGAAGGCACCGACCGTATCGAGCGACTGACGCAGTCCGAACGCCGCGCCGCGGATCTCAGGCGGCGTGATATCGGCGACGAGCGCGTCGCGAGGCGCACCGCGAATGCCCTTGCCCACGCGATCCAGCAGCCTTGCGGTCAGCACCACGCCCACGGCCGGCGCAATGGCGAACAAGGGCTTCGTCAACGCGCCGAGCAGGTAGCCGAACAGCGCCAGGGCCTTGCGCTTGCCCCAGTAATCGCTGAGTACGCCTGAGAACACCTTGACGACGAG
>CAIUGU010000244.1 GCA_903898785.1 uncultured Pseudomonadota bacterium
ACGTACGCTTCATGACAATGACTTCCGAGGGAGTGGCTGCGAATTCGGTGCTGGGCTGACGCTTGGCTTCTTCCGGATCCGAAACTGCCCTTAAAACAACGGATTGGTGGGTCCAAAAAGAAGGCGGCAAGGGTACGCACGGGGGCCTTGGGTGTCAAGCCGCACATGCCGGCCTCAGCAAGGTCTCTCGGGACAGGGCGACGGACGGCCGCCGCCCCGAACCTGTGGATAACCTTGGCGCCGACGGTATAGACTCCGGTCCCTTCGCTCCCCGCCTGAACTCCAGACCTGTTTGCCTTCGAGAGGACGACCTGTGCACGGTTCGTTGTGGAACCTTTGTCTCAGACAACTCGAAGCCGAGCTGCCGGAGCAACACTTCAACACGTGGATCAGGCCGCTGCGTGCGGTCGAGGAACAGGGCGTCCTGCACCTGCTGGCTCCCAACCGGTTCGTCGTCGACTGGATCAACCAGAATGTGGTCGACAGGATCCGGGAGCTCGTTTTCCTGACCGCGCCGGAGCCGGCGCCGGCGGTGGCGCTGGAAGTCGGTTCATTGAAGCCCGTCGCGCCCGTCAGCGGGGTTGCGGGCGGCCCATCGGAGGTGAGGTCGGCCGCGAAGGACGCGGTCTCGACCCTCGCCTTGGGTGGTCGCCTCAATGCCGATTTCACGTTCGCGAACTTCGTCGAGGGCAAGAGCAACCAGCTCGCCAAAGCCGCTGCCATCCAGGTCGCCGAGAATCCGGGCAAGGCCTACAACCCATTGTTCATTTACGGAGGCGTCGGGTTGGGCAAGACCCACCTGATGCATGCGGTCGGCAACATGATCCGGACCAAGAATGCCGGCGCAAGGGTTGCGTACGTGCATTCCGAGCGCTTCGTCGGCGACATGGTGCGCGCCTTGCAGCACAACACGATCAACGAGTTCAAGGTCGCGTATCGGTCGCTCGATGCGCTGCTGATCGACGACATCCAGTTCTTTGCCGGCAAGGAGCGCTCGCAGGAGGAGTTCTTCCACACCTTCAACGCGCTCCTCGAAGGACAGCAGCAGGTGATCCTGACCTGCGATCGTTACCCGAAGGAAGTGGATGGCCTGGAAGAACGCCTGAAATCGCGTTTCGGCTGGGGCCTCACGGTCGCGATCGAGCCGCCGGAACTAGAGACCTGCGTCGCCATCCTGATGAGCAAGGCTGCCCAGGGGCGCGTGGAACTGCCGGAGGAAGTGGCGTTCTTCATTGCAAAGCGCATCCGGTCGAACGTCCGCGAACTGGAAGGTGCCTTGCGGCGAGTGATTGCGAATTCGCAGTTCACGGGGCGGCCGATTACGCTGGATTTTGCCAAGGAAGCGTTGCGCGACCTGTTGGCGCTGCAGGATCGTCTGGTGACGATCGAGAACATCCAGAAGACGGTAGCCGAGTACTACAAGATTCGTGTCGCTGACCTGTTGTCAAAGCGGCGCAGCCGTTCCATCACGCGGCCCAGGCAGCTGGCGATGGGCTTGGCGAAGGAACTCACGAACCACAGCTTGCCGGAGATCGGCGATGCTTTCGGCGGGCGCGACCATACAACCGTCCTGCACGCCTGCCGCAAGATCAAGGAACTCAGGGAAACGGAGACTCGTACCAACGAGGATTACCTGAATCTCTTGCGGACGCTCGCGGGATAAGCTGGGGAAAGGTTTGTGGATAAACTGTGGGGTTACCGGTGGGTAGATTCATCCACAGGCAGCGCACAGGCTGATGACAGGCGATACCGCGATTGCACGCCTGCTTATGCTTGACGCAAGATTCTGTTTGTTTGGGTGTTTGGGGACTTACTAACAGGTTTGCCCGCCAGTAATAGTAATAACAACTCTTAGATCTTATATAAGACTTTAATATTACTGACGGCGGACGATTCCATCCGATGTTCAAGGTGAAGCAATGAAGTTCAGCGCGGAACGCGAAGCCATCCTGGCTCCTCTGCAAAACGTCATGGGCGTGGTTGAGAGGCGGCAGACCATGCCGATCCTCGCGAACGTGCTGTTGTCCGGCAAGAACGGGAAGCTCTCGGTCACAGCCACTGACCTCGAAGTGGAGCTCGTCGCAACTTCCGCGGTGGACCTCCAGGAGCCAGGTGACGTGACCGTGCCCGGCCGGAAATTCCTGGACATCATTCGCGCGCTTCCGGAGAAAGCGGTTGTCACGGTCACTGTCGACGGTGAGAGGGCGCTGGTCCGTTCCGGGAAGAGCCGCTTTACGTTGTCCACGCTGACGGCGGGAGACTTTCCGACCGTTGAGCAGATTCATGCGCAGCAGACGCTGAAGTTGAAGCAGGCGGACTTCAGGCGGTTGCTCGACAAGACCCATTTCTCGATGGCGCAGCAGGATGTGCGCTACTACTTGAACGGTCTCTTGCTGGAAGTGGACGCGAAAATGCTGCGAACGGTTGCGACCGACGGGCATCGTCTGGCTTTGTGCCAAGTGGCGCTGGAACAGAGCGGCGTGGCGCCGGGATCTCCGCCGCTGCAGGTGATCGTTCCACGAAAGGGCGTCCTGGAGTTGCAGCGGCTGCTGTCCGGGGACGGTGAGGTCGAGTTGGCGATCGGTAGTAATCACGTTCGCATCCATATTGGCGACATTCGCTTCACTTCGAAGCTGATTGACGGACGTTTCCCGGAATATGGGCGCGTAATTCCGCCCAATCCGCCTCGATTGGTGAAGGCCGATCGGGACACATTGCGAGCGGCCTTGCAGCGTGCAGCCATCCTGAGCAATGAGAAGTACCGCGGGATCCGGCTGGGGTTGAAGCCGAAGACGCTGGTGCTCCAGGCTCATAACCCCGAACAGGAAGAGGCCGAGGAGGAACTCGACGTCGGCTATGACGGGGACGAGATGGAGATCGGCTTCAACGTCAATTACCTGCTCGATGCGTTGGCCGCAGTCGATGGCAATGACGTCGAGATCGGCCTGACGGATTCCAGCAATAGCTGCCTGGTCAATGCGCCGGGAGCAACAGATACGCGCTACGTTGTGATGCCAATGCGTCTGTAGCCTGGCGGTCCGGGTAGCGAGGAAGTATCCAAGTGGTGCCTTTGAAGGCGGCATGACGCTCAGCGCGCTCGAGATCCGGGATTTTCGCTGTATCGCCCAAGCCCAACTGGACTTCGATCCCCGGTTCACGCTGATCTCCGGTGAGAACGCTTCCGGCAAGACAAGTTTGCTGGAGGCGCTCTATTTCTTGAGCTGCGGGCGTTCGTTCCGCAGTCCGCACCTGGATTCCCTGATTCGGACCGGCCAGCCGGAGTTCATGGTCGTGGGGCAAGTGGTCGGACCCGCCGGCCAGCTGACGACACTCGGCGTCCGGACTTCACGTCTCGGCAGCGAGATCAGACTGGGAGGGCAAGCCGCCAGCGGCTTTGCGCAGATGGCGGCTCTATTGCCGGCCCAGGTGATCGATCCAGAGGTACACCGTCTGGTCGAGGACGGTCCGACCCAAAGGCGTCGTTATCTTGATTGGGGTGTGTTCCACGTGGAACCAGCCTTCGTGGGCGCCATGCGGCGATATCAGCGAGCGCTCAAACAACGAAACGCTGCTCTGAAGGCCAAGCGCCCGCCGGCGGAAGTTCATCTATGGGACCCCGAGCTCTTGGAGTCCGGACTCCATATCAATGAACAGCGGTTGCGGTACGTCCAGCTCCTGGCTCCCTACGTCCTCGAGTTCGGCAGGGAGCTTCTCGGGCTAGAGGTGGAGATTTCCTTGCAGCAGGGTTGGGCGCACGACAAGTCCTTCGTGGCTGCGCTCGAAGACGTTTGGGCGCGAGATGTTCTTCGGGGCGCCACTTCAGTCGGGACTCACCGAGCGGATGTCATCGTGCGGGTCGAGGGTAATCCAGCCAAGGATCGCATCTCCCGGGGTCAGCAGAAGCTGCTGGCTTCCTGCTTGCTGCTCGCGCAGATCCAGCACCGAGCGACGCTGGGCGGCCCCCAAACGGCACTTCTCCTAGACGATCCCTCTGCGGAGCTGGATGTGGATAACTTGCGGCGACTCCTCAATCTGGTCGTGCGCGTACCCGCCCAATTGATCGTCACCGCGCTGGATCCTTCCCGCCTGGATCTCCGTATTCCGGGACGGGCGTTCCACGTGGAACAAGGAAAAGTGTCACCAGTGCTATACTCTCGCGATCCTTGATCAGGACTGGCTCATGACCGACAACGACGTCTACGATTCGAGCAAAATCAAAGTCTTAAAGGGCCTCGACGCCGTTCGCAAGCGACCCGGCATGTACATCGGTGACACCGATGATGGCACCGGCCTGCACCACATGGTGTTTGAGGTCGTCGACAATTCGATTGACGAAGCGCTGGCGGGGCACTGCACCGAAATCACTGTCACGGTCCATGCCGACGAGTCGGTCACAGTGGCCGACAACGGCCGTGGAATACCTGTGGATATCCATCCGGAGGAGGGGAGATCCGCTGCCGAAGTCATCCTGACCATCCTCCATGCCGGGGGCAAGTTCGACGACTCGTCGTACAAGGTGTCGGGCGGGCTCCACGGTGTGGGCGTCTCGGTCGTCAATGCCCTTTCCGAGTACCTCCAGTTGACCATCCACAGGGACGGCCGCCTCCATACCCAGGAATACCGACTGGGCGATCCGCAAGCACCGCTGGCCGTGACTGGTACAACCGACAAACGAGGAACCGTCATCCGCTTCCGCCCGAGCGCGGCCATCTTCACGAACATCGAGTTCCATTACGAGATTCTGGCGAAGCGACTCCGCGAACTGTCCTTCCTGAACTCCGGCGTTCGCATCGAGCTGGTCGATGAGCGGGACGACAAGCGCGAGGTCTTCGAGTACGAGGGTGGCCTGCGTGAGTTCGTGCGCTACCTGAACCGCAACAAGACTGCGGCGCACGACACGATCATATGGTTCCGCACCCAGCAGGAAGCCATCGCTGTAGAACTGGCGTTGCAGTGGAATGACTCCTACCAGGAGAGCATGTACTGCTACACGTACAACATCCCCCAGATGGTTGGCGGTACGCACGTGGCGGGCTTCCGCAGTGCGCTGACGCGCACGCTCAACAACTACATCGAGCGCGAGTACCCGAACAAGGACAAGATCGCCATGACCGGCGATGATGCCCGCGAAGGGTTGACCGCGATCCTCTCGGTGAAGATGCCGGATCCCAAGTTCTCGTCCCAGACCAAGGACAAGCTGGTGTCCTCCGAGATCAAGGGCATCGTCGAGTCTGCCGTTGCCACGAAGCTCGAGGAATTCCTGCTCGAGAATCCTTCCCAGGCCAAAGCCATCGCAGCGAAGATCGTGGATGCCGCTCGCGCCCGGGAGGCGGCGCGCAAGGCGCGCGAGATGACCCGGCGCAAGGGAGCGCTCGACATCGCGGGCCTGCCCGGCAAGCTGGCCGATTGCCAGGAGAAGGACCCGGCGCTGTCAGAGATGTTCCTGGTCGAGGGAGACTCTGCAGGCGGCTCCGCAAAGCAGGGCCGCGACCGTCGCACGCAGGCCATCCTGCCACTCAAGGGAAAGATCCTGAACGTGGAGAAAGCCCGCTTCGACAAGATGCTCTCATCGGCGGAAGTGGGGACGCTGATCACTGCGCTCGGTTGCGGCATCGGTGCGGACGACTTCGACGTGGCGAAGCTGCGCTACCACCGCATCATCATCATGACGGACGCCGATGTCGACGGCTCGCACATCCGCACGCTGCTGCTGACGTTCTTCTACCGGCAGATGCCGCAGCTGATCGAGCGCGGACATATCTATATTGCGCAACCGCCGCTCTACAAGGTGAAGAAGGGCAAGACCGAGAACTACGTGAAGGACGACGCGGAACTGAATGCGATGCTCCTCAAGGCGGCCCTCGACTCCGCCCAGCTGCATGCAGATCCTGCGCAACCCCCGGTCGCCGGGGCCGCCCTCGATGCGCTCGCGCGACGCTGGATGGAAGTCAATGCGATCATCCGGCGCTCTTCGCGTCGCTACGACCAGAGAGTCCTCGAACAGCTGCTGTACGTGCCTGAAGTCACCGCAGCGTCCCATGACGACATCAACTGGCTTGCAGATTGGGGTCGCCAGTTGGCCGCACAACTCAACGCACCGGACGACGCCGCACGTCGTTATGAAGTGCGCGTCCTGGCAGACGAAGGAGCAGGACATCCGAAGCTGTTCGTAACCCGCATCGAACACGGCAGCACGACCGAGAAGCACATTCACCGGGAGTTCTTCGAGTCAGCCGAGTACCGCCGCATCGCGGAATTCGGTCGCATGCTCGAAGGCTTCATCCAGCCGGGCGCGTACGTGGCAAAGGGCGACGACCGCCACGATGTCGGCAGCTTCAAGCAGGCGATCAACTGGCTACTCGACCAGGCTCGGAAGGGACAGTCCATCCAGCGCTACAAGGGACTCGGCGAGATGAACCCCGGGCAGCTTTCGGAGACAACGCTGGATCCCGCGAAGCGACGCCTGCTCCAGGTCCGGATCGAGGATGCACAGGCCGCCAACGACATCTTCGCGACGCTGATGGGCGACCAGGTCGAGCCGCGCCGCGAGTTCATAGAAAAGAACGCGCTGTCCGTCTCGAACCTCGACATCTAGGACGGCGTCGCGCTAGACCCCGGCGTTCCCACGACCGAACTCCGGCTTGAGCCGCGAGATCGTGGATTCGATCCAGGCCTGGGCTTCGTCGTTGATGCTGCGGGGATCGCGACCTTCAGTGGCAATGGGCGGGCCGACGACGACCCTGATGACCCCGGCCCGCTTCAGCAGGCCGCGGCGCTGCCAGAAGAACCCGGCATTGTGCGCTACCGGAACCACGAGGCGGCCCGTCCGTGAAGCCAGTAGCGCCCCGCTCACGCCATAGCGGCGGGTTTCTCCGGGTGGCATTCTCGTTCCCTCCGGAAAGATCAGGATCCAGCGGCCCTCTGCCAGCCGCTCTTTTCCCTGCGAGACCACCTGGTTTACGGCCGACCCGCCGGCCTTGCGGTTGATCGCGATCGGGCGCATCGACCGCATTGCCCAGCCGACGAGCGGAATCCACATGAGTTCGCGCTTGAGGACCCAGGATTGCGGCGGAAAGACCACCATCTGCGCAATGGTCTCCCATGCAGAAGAATGCTTCCACATGGAGATGTGATTGCCCGCGGGGATGTTCTCCAGCCCTTCGACCGTGTAGCGCAGTCCGCACAGTGTCCTCAGCACCCAGAGCTGGTTTCTTGCCCAGAACTGCGCAACGCGATAGAGCTTGTCGTCCGGCAGCCAGGAGACGGCCAGCACGAACACGGCATAGAACAGCGTCGATACGAACAGGTACGTGGTGAACAGCAGCGAGCCGAGCCATTGCATGGCGATCAGCCGGGCAGGCGCGACAGGTCCGCCACGTGCAGGAACAGCTTGCGCAATCGAGCCAGCAGCGCGAGGCGATTCTCCCGAACGCCCTGGTCGTCCGCCATCACCATCACCGCATCGAAGAAGCCGTCCACCGTCGAACGCAACCCGGCGAGCTTGCTCAGCGCCGGCGCGTATTCGCGCCTGCTGATCAACGGCGCAGTCGCCCGCTCCATCGCGAGGACCTGCTCAAACAGGGCCTTCTCCGCCGGCTCCGTGAGCAGATCGGAACTGACGACGCCGCTCGCGGCGCTGTCGGCCTTCCGCAGGATATTGGCGATCCGCTTGTTTGCCGCCGCGAGACTCGGGGCATCGTCGAGCTTGAGGAACTGCTGCAGCGCCCGGATGCGGGCATCGAAATCAAGCGGCGACCCGGGCCGGTTCGCCAGCACGGCGTCGAACATCTCCGGGGTAATGGACTCCGACGACCCCTCTTCCAGGTAATACGCGCGCAGCCGCTCCATGATGTAGTCGTACACACCGCCACGCCACTCGCCCTCGCCAGCAACGGGCAGCGAATCAGCCGCCTGGTCGATGAGTTGCAGCAGGTCGAGATCAAGTCGCTTCTCGATCAGCAGACGCAACACGCCAAGTGCCGCACGCCGCAAGCCAAACGGGTCGCGCGTACCCGACGGCTTCTGGCCGATGGCAAAAATGCCTGTGATCGTATCGATGCGATCTGCGATGGCGACAGCCATTCCTGCCTGGGATTCCGGCAGGGCGTCTCCGGCGAATTTCGGCAGGTAGTGCTCAGCGATGGCGCGAGCAGCCTCATCGGGCTCATGATCATGCCGGGCATAGTACTGCCCCATGGTTCCCTGCAATTCGGGGAACTCGCCGACCATCAGGCTGAGCAGGTCGCACTTGCACAGTTCGGCAGCACGCGCGGCCAGTTGCGCGTCGCTTCCCGTCCTGGCGGCAATCAGAGCCGCCAGCCGCTTCACGCGCTCGCTCTTGTCGAACAGGGATCCGAGGCCCTGCTGGAACGTGACCGTCTTCAGGCCCTCGCGCTTGTCTTCGAGACGCACTCGCTGATCGGTCTCCCAGAAGAAGGCGGCGTCAGCAAGTCGCGGGCGAATGACGCGCTCGTTGCCGAAGCGGACCTTCTCCGGTGCCAGGCTCTCGATGTTGGCCACGGCGATGAACCAGGGAAGCAGACCCCCCTGGCTGTTGCGAACCGGAAAATAGCGTTGGTGATCCTGCATCACCGCGACCAGCACTTCTGCAGGCAGTGCCAGGAAGCGCTCCTCGAACTGCCCGGCGATGGGCACCGGCCATTCGACCAGTGCGCACACCTCATCCAGCAGCGCGGCCCCGATCACCGCTGTTCCGCCGACCGCCGTCGCCGCGAGCTCCACCCCACCGCGAATTCGTTCGCGTCGCTCTGCCAGATCGACCAGGACCTTCCCCTGCTCGCGCAACACGCTCTCATAGTCTGCCGGAGAGGAAATCCGTAGCGCTCCCGGAGCATGGAAGCGGTGGCCCCGGCTCGAACTGCCACTGGCGATCCCCAGGATCTCGGCTTCCACCACGTCAGTACCGAACAGCATCACCACCCAGTGAACGGGGCGCACGAACTCGGCGTCGCCCGCACCCCAGCGCATGCGCTTTGCGATCGGCAATTCCTTGAGGGCTCCGCTGACAATCGCGGGCAGCAGGGACGACGTTCTTTCGCCAGGGCGAGTCGCCGTGTAGGCGAGCACCCTGCCTTTCGGTCCGTCCGCTTGTGTCAGTTCTGCGATGTCGACACCGCAGGATGCAGCAAACCCGAGCGCTGCCCTCGTGGGTTGGCCGTTCGCATCGTAGCTGGCGCCAATGGCCGGCCCCAGCCGCTTGATTTCCTGCGGGGGCTGTTCGGTATCAATGTGGGTCACGCGCACCGCAAGGCGACGCGGCGTGGCGAACTTCTCCACCTTCCCGAAGGCAACGCCGCTGCCCTTAAGGCCTCGCTCGATGCCGTCCGCAAAGGCCTGGATCAGCGCAAGCAGGGACTTCGGCGGCAACTCCTCCGTGCCTATCTCGACGAGGAAATCACGATGCTGGATGTGTGCTGCAGCCATGGGTAACGGTTCTTTCAGGCGGACGTCGACTTGACGGTCAGGAGCGGAAAACCAAGTGCCTCGCGCGTTGCGTAGTACGTCTCGGCAACCGCTTTGGCGAGGCCGCGCACACGCAGGATGTAGCGCTGCCGCTCGGACACGGAAATGGCGCGGCGGGCATCCAGCAGGTTGAAGGTGTGCGATGCCTCGAGTACCTGTTCATAGGCGGGCAGCGCGAGCTTCTTGTCCAGCAGGGTGCGGCAGGCCTGCTCGCACCCGTCGAATCGCGCGAACAGCATCGCGGTATCGGCGTGCTCGAAATTGTAGGCCGACATCTCGGCCTCGTTCTGGTGAAAGACATCGCGGTAGGTCACCTTGCCGAAAGGGCCTTCCGCCCAGACGATGTCGAAAATGCTCTCGACGCCCTGCAGATACATCGCCAGCCGCTCGAGGCCATAGGTGATCTCGCCGGTCACCGGCCTGCAGTCGAGTCCCCCGGCCTGCTGGAAATACGTGAACTGCGTGATCTCCATTCCGTTCAACCACACTTCCCACCCAAGGCCCCAGGCACCCAGCGTGGGCGACTCCCAATTGTCCTCGACGAAGCGGACGTCGTGGGTGAGCGGATCGAGCCCGAGCTCCTTCAGCGAGCCGAGATAGAGGTCGAGGATATTCGCGGGCGACGGCTTGATGACGACCTGGAACTGGTAGTAGTGCTGCAACCGGAAAGGGTTCTCGCCATAGCGCCCGTCGGTGGGACGGCGGCAGGGCTGCACGTAGGCCGCGCTCCAGGGTTCCGGTCCCAGTGCCCGCAGGAACGTGCCGGTATGGAACGTCCCCGCTCCCATCGGCATGTCATAGGGCTGCAGAATGACGCAACCCTGGTCAGACCAGTACCGCTGGAGAGCGAAAATCAGTTCCTGAAAGGTCCGGGGTGGAACACCCGCCAACTTCTTTGCCATTGCTGCCCTGCCGCGCCTGTTGGACGATCACTGCATTCGAGGCTGCCCGGCCGCGAAAAGCGCGCGAGTATAACTCGCCTGCTTTCGACCTCTGAGCCTCGCTCTGATTGTCATTGCGCCCGCCGGAGGCGCCTCGTATTGGGGTGCGCCCTATGTTGGGGCATCACCCCTTGCGGTTTGCCCTATAGTGGGGCATAAATAGGTCAATCCTCCCAGGCCAATTCCTAAGAACCAATGACTTGCGCCATCACGGTGCGCTGGCATGGTTCCTGCAATTCCCTGACTTCAGTCTACCTGGCCCGGGCAGCCGATGCGGTGAGCGACCCTGGGCGACTCCATCTCGCCGTTTACCGGAGGAAAATTCATGACGACCCCCGCTGATGTGCTCAGCTTAATCAAGGAAAAAGAAGTCAAGTTCGTGGACCTGCGGTTCACGGATACCCGTGGCAAGGAGCACCACGTGACGGTGCCGCACCACCAGATCAAGCCCAGCTTCTTCGAAGACGGCAAGATGTTCGACGGCTCGTCGATCGGCGGCTGGAAGGGCATCAACGAGTCCGACATGGTGCTCATGCCCGACGCGGAGACCGCTGTCCTCGACCCCTTCTTCGAAGAGACGACCCTCATCATCCGTTGTGACGTGCTCGAGCCCTCCACGATGCAGGGCTACGAGCGCGACCCGCGGTCGATCGCCAAGCGTGCCGAGGCTTACCTGAAGTCGACCGGCATCGGCGACAGCGCCCTGTTCGGTCCCGAGAACGAGTTCTTCATTTTCGACAGCGTCCGTTTTGCAACGGCCATGTCCGGCACGTTCCTCGAGATTGAATCGTCTGAAGCGGCCTGGAGCTCGGGGAAGAACTACGACGATGGCAACAAGGGCCATCGTCCCTTCGTCAAGGGCGGCTACTTCCCGGTTCCACCGGTGGATTCGCAGCAGGATATCCGCTCCGCGATGTGCATGGCGCTCGAGGAAATGGGCCTGACGGTCGAGGTCCACCACCACGAAGTGGCCACCGCCGGCCAGGGCGAAATCGGTGTGGGCGCGAACACGCTCGTGAAAAAGGCCGACGAAGTCCAGACCCTCAAGTACGCAATCCTCAACGTTGCGGCGGCCTACGGCAAGACCGTGACCTTCATGCCGAAGCCGATGGCCGGTGACAACGGCAGCGGCATGCACGTCCACCAGTCGATCCAGAAGGGTGGCAAGCCCCTGTTCGCCGGTGACGGCTATGCGGGCCTGTCGGAATCCTGCCTCTACTACATCGGCGGCATCATCAAGCACGCCAAGGCCATCAACGCGTTCACGAACGCGAGCACCAACAGCTACAAGCGACTGGTGCCCGGCTTCGAGGCGCCCGTGATGCTGGCCTATTCCGCACGCAACCGGTCGGCCTCCATCCGCATTCCGTGGGTCTCGAGCCCCAAGGCGCGCCGCATCGAGGTTCGGTTCCCGGATTCCACGGCGAACCCCTACCTCGGCTTCGCAGCCATGCTGATGGCCGGTCTCGACGGCATCCAGAACAAGATTCACCCGGGCGAACCGGCCGACAAGGACCTCTACGACCTGCCGCCTGAAGAGGCCAAGCTGATCCCCGAGGTCTGCTACTCGCTGGACGAAGCGCTGCAGGCGCTGGACAAGGATCGCGCGTTCCTCAAGGCCGGCGGCGTCTTCACTGACGACGTCATCGACGCGTACATCGCGCTCAAGGCCCAGGAAGTCACCAAGGTCAGGATGGCTCCGCATCCCCTTGAGTTCGAGTTGTACTACAGCTGCTGAAGCCAGGGTGGCGCCGGGTCCTCCGGCTCGGCGCCACCTTTCAGCCGGGGTAGTCCGGTGACGGCGGTCGCAAATCGTCGTCACCGCTTTTGTAAGCTTGAGGCGAAGCGGATATGCTCTGGCGTCATGCACTTGCGCATTCCACTGCTGTTGCTGGCCGTCCTTGGATCCACGGTCCAGGCTGCGGAAGGCGTATGGAAATGGGTGGACTCCCAGGGAGTGACCCACTATTCAGACCGGCCTGTCCCCGGAGCGGTGCGGGTGGACATCAAGGTGCAGTCGGCCCCCGCCCCCGAAGCCGAAGTCGTGCCTGTTTCGGGATCCGCCGCAGCGGCTCGCACGGCGACACCTGCGCAACCCCCCTATACCGAACTCGAGGTCTGGAAGCCGGCATCCGAAGAGTCGGTGGTGAACACCGGCGGCGTCGTGCAGGTGAGGATTCGCCTCGAGCCTGCAATCCGGCCCCGGCATACGCTGGCACTCTATCTGGACGGCAAGCGAATCGAGAATCTGGCGCCCGGTGCGCTGGAAGTGGACCTTCAGGATGTACCAAGGGGCACCCACAGCCTGGTGGCGTCCGTGTTCGACGACGCCGGCAAGCTCGTCCAGCAGGGACAGCAGGTCGTCTTCTTCGTGCGGCAGGAATCGGTTGCGCAGCCACCCGTAGGCCCGATCCTGCGGCCGCCGCCAAAGCCCTAGACACTCCGCTGGATCGCGCCGCGAGCCCCCGGGCATCGCGGTCGCTGCCGACTCACCGGCCAGCGCCCAGTTCTTCCTGACATCACGCCCATGTCAGTCGAAGCTCGCAGTATCGCGCCCCCCATGACCGACCTGGCCCGAATCCTCGACGGGCTGACTACAAGCGTACTGCTCGTCGACCGGGGCCAGACCCTCCTGTATCTCAACGTCGCCGCGGAGACCCTGCTTGGGGTGAGCCGCAACCAAGTTCGTGGCCGACCTCTCTCCGAGCTCTTTCGCGATACAGCCGGGCTTACCGCCGTGCTTGAACGCGCGGCACAGACCTCACAGCAGTACTCGCGCCGCGAGTTGACGATCCGGCCGATCACCAGCGATGAAGAACTCGTCATCGACTGCTCGGTTGCTCCTTTCGATGAGGCGGGGTCGCCATCCGGCATGCTGGTCGAGATCACCGATGCGACCCAACACAAGCGCGTCACGCGGGACACGGCGCTGCTGACCCAGATTGGCGGCAGCCGCGCGATGATTCGCCAGCTCGCGCACGAGATCAAGAATCCGCTGGGCGGCCTGCGAGGTGCTGCGCAGTTGCTGGACCGCCAGCTCGCCGATGCGTCGATGCGGGAATACACGACCGTCATCATCAACGAGGCCGATCGACTCGTCAGCCTGGTCGATGCGCTGCTCGGGCCAGGCCACGCACCGCGCAAGGAACCGATCAACATCCACGAACTGCTCCAGCATGTCGGCCACCTGCTGGCCGCAGAGGCACCTGCCGGTGTGGTCATCGATCGCGACTACGACCCCAGCCTTCCGCCCCTGAAGCTCGACCGCAACCAGATCATCCAGGCCATGCTGAACCTGGGCCGCAATGCCATCCAGGCAATAGGACAGTCGGGAAGACTGACTCTCCGTACCCGCGCGCTGACCAGCGTCAGCATTGGCACCCGTCGCTACCGCCTGGTAGCGAGCATCCAGTTCGAAGACACCGGACCCGGCGTGCCGGACCACTTGCGCGACACCCTTTTCTATCCCCTGGTCACTGGTCGAGCGGAAGGCACCGGCCTTGGACTCGCCGTTGCACAGGACCTTGTCAGCCGACACGACGGCCTGATCGAGTTCACGAGCCGACCCGGCCAGACCCTCTTCACCATCCTGCTGCCATTTAGTACCACCGATGCAGACGAAATCTCTTAATGTCTGGCTCGTCGACGACGATGCCTCCATTCGCTGGGTACTGGAACGCGCGCTGCGCCAGGGCGGGATGACGCCGACGGCGTTCGAGCACGCCGACGCAGTCATCGCAGCATTGCGCCGAGGCAGGCCGGATGTGCTGGTGACTGACATCCGCATGCCAGGCAAGAGCGGGCTGGAACTGCTGACCGAGATCCGCGCGAGCCAGCCCGAGCTGCCCGTCATCGTGATGACGGCTCACTCCGACCTGGACAGTGCCGTCGCAGCCTATCAAGGCGGCGCTTTCGAATACCTGCCAAAGCCGTTCGATATCGACCAGGCGGTGGATCTCGTGCGCCGCGCTGCCCACCAGAAGGAGAGGGGCGAAGAAGTCGTTCCCGATGCCCGCCGCATCCCGGAGATGCTGGGGCAGGCCCCCGCCATGCAGGAGGTCTTTCGCGCCATCGGCAGGCTTTCACGCTCCAGCATGACGGTCCTGATTACCGGCGAATCGGGAACGGGCAAGGAGCTTGTCGCCCGTGCCTTGCACAGGCACAGCCCGCGCGCCAACAAGGCGTTCATCGCATTGAACACCTCCGCGTTCACGGCGGATCTGCTCGAATCCGAGCTCTTCGGCCACGAAAAGGGATCCTTCACGGGAGCCGACGCGCTGCGTCGTGGCCGCTTCGAGCAGGCGGATGGAGGAACCCTCTTCCTCGATGAGATCGGCGACATGTCTCCACAACTGCAGACTCGTCTGCTCCGTGTGCTGGCCGAGGGCGAGTTCTATCGCGTCGGTGGCCAGGTCCCGGTCCGGACCGACGTGAGAGTCATCGCAGCCACGCACCAGAACCTCGAGGATCGCGTGACGCAAGGCATGTTCCGCGAGGACCTGCTCCATCGACTCAACGTCATCCGCATAGAAGTGCCCCCGTTGCGCTCGCGGCGCGAGGATATCCCCGAACTCCTGCTTCACTATCTCGACGCGGCTGCAACGGAGCTCGGTGTCGAGCCTAAGATCCTGACGCCTGAGGCCGCTGCAGCGCTCGCGAACTTCGATTGGCCGGGCAACGTGCGTCAGCTCGTGAACGCGTGCCGCCGCTTGACCGTCACGGCACCCGGACGCGAGATCAAGTCCGAGGATATTCCCGCGGATCTTGGGGGCGTTCCCGGACCGGAGAAGCTCCAGGACGAATGGACGCGCCAGTTGACGAGCTGGGCGGACAAGCGGTTGCTTGCGGGCGGCAATCCGCTGCTCGACGACGCGCTGCCGGAGTTCGAGCGAACGCTGATCCGCGCTGCGTTGAGGAAGGCTGGCGGTGGCCGGCAGGAGGCTGCCAAGCTGCTCGGCTGGGGTCGAAATACGCTGACGCGGAAGCTGCGCGATCTCAACATGGACGACGCCTGACGCGCGGCCTTACGCTGTCCTGGGGCGGGTCGGCCTCCAACTCATAGCAGGCCGCTGCTGTCGGTGTGCGTAGGGCTTTGCGGCGCCCGCCACTATAATCCTACGTCGATGTCACGACGATCCGCAGCGACATGTCCGATCTGAACGAACTTCTGCAGCACCGCTTCTTCGGCAACCCGCTCAGCGACTGGGCGATCGCGCTCTGCGCCTTCCTGGTGACGTTCACCGTGTTGCCCCTGGTGCGGAGTTATGTCGCCCGCCAGGCCCGGCACCAGGCGGGTGAATCGCACTCCGTACCGGTGGAGCTGGTCCTGCGGCTGATCCCGCGCACCAGCCGCCTGTTCCTGTGGATCGTTGCGATCAAGGCAGCAGAGTCGCTGCTGGAACTGCCGGCCTCCGTCCATCGTGCGCTGACGGTCCTGGTGCTGGTCGTCGTCTGGCTCCAGATCGGGCTGTGGGCGATGGCCACAGTCAACTTCCTCCTTGACCGTCAGCGGCGACGTCGCGGCGAGCAGGACACGGGATTCGTCAGCTCGCTGGCCGTGATCAATTTCATCGCCGGCCTCGGCATCTGGACGCTGGTGGCACTGCTGGCGCTCGATAACCTCGGCATCAACATCACCGCATTGGTCGCGGGTCTCGGTATCGGCGGCATCGCGATAGCCCTGGCTGTCCAGACCATCCTCGGCGACCTCCTCGCCTCCCTGTCGATCACGCTCGACAAGCCGTTCACCGTCGGCGACAACGTCGTCGTCGATGACTGTTCAGGCCAGGTCGAGCACATCGGCATCAAGAGCACACGGATCCGCAGCGTCAACGGCGAGCAGATCATCATGTCGAACGCGGACCTGCTCCGGAGCCGGCTGCGGAACTTCGGTCGCATGGAAGAAAGACGCGGGCTCATGACCATCGGCATCGCCTACGAAACGCCGCGCGAGAAGATCGAGCAGGTCGCGGGCATCATCGAGGAAGTCATCCGCACCCGGCCCGGCATTCGCTTCGAGCGCTGCCACTTCAAGGAACTGGGTGCGTACGCGCTCAACTTCGAAGCCGTGTTCTTCGTGCTGCAACCGAAACTCGACGCGCTCCTGGAAGCGCAGCACCACATCAACCTCGGAATCCTGCGTGCGTTTGAGTCGCGCGGGATCGAACTCGCGTACCCGACCCAGAAACTGCTGCTGGAGCAGGCCGGAAGGCCGGCGGCCGCCTAGCAGGATGCGGCGGCCTGACGGGGCGAGGGTGCTGCAGCCTTGCCGGTGACCAGGCTACCGACGAGCTGGCTGACCGAAGCCAGCCCGGCGTCGGCGAGATACCGGCTGATTCCGGCGTTGATCTTCTTGCAGACGTGAGGGTCATAGAACAGGGCCGTACCGACACCCACGGCACTTGCGCCCGCGATGATGAACTCAAGCGCGTCTTCCGCCGTGTGGATGCCTCCCTGTCCGATGATCGGAACCCCGTGCGGGCGTGCCACCTCGTAGACCTGATGCACCTTCAGCAGCGCGATGGGCTTGATGGCGGGGCCGGACAGGCCACCTTGCACATTGCCGATGATCGGGCGCCTCGTCTTGACGTCGATGGCCATGCCCATGACGGTGTTGATTACCGACAGCGCATCGCTGCCTGCTTCGATGCAGCGGCGCGCGTTCTCGCGGATATCGGTCTGGTTCGGCGACAGCTTGGTGATGATCGGCTTGGCTGTCACGGCCCTGCAGGCGGCGACGACGCGAGCCGACATCTCGGGATAGTTGCCGAACTGCACCCCGCCTTCCTTCACGTTGGGGCACGAGATGTTGATCTCGATCGCATCGACGGGTGAATCATCGAAGCGCCGCGTGACCGCGACGTAATCCTCGATCGTCGAGCCGCAGACATTGGCGATGAAGCGCGTCTCCTCCAGGTCCAGCGTGGGCAGGATGTGCCTGACCACGGCATCGACGCCCGGGTTCTGCAGCCCGATGGCATTCAACATGCCCATCGGCGTTTCGTAGACGCGATGCGGGGGATTGCCGAGCCGCGGCTCGGGCGTGGTGCCCTTGAGGACGATGCCGCCGACATCGCGATTCGTGAACCCGGCGACCCGCGTGTACTCTTCGCCGAAACCGACGCAACCTGACAACAGCACGATCGGAGAATCGAACTTCAGGCCACAGAACGTGCTGGACAGCGAAGGGGGCAGCATCGGTGCGAGGGTGCTAGTCATGAAGGCTCCGGCAAGGTTCATAGTCTAGCGGAACACCCGGCCTGCTGGCTTCTGCTTTACGCCTGCCGGGCGGCCTGTATGCTGGCACTGCCATTCCCTTCAGCCGCTACCGATCCGTGTTTCACATCATCCTCTACCAGCCGGAAATTCCCCCCAATACCGGCAACGTGATCCGCCTGTGCGCCAACGCGGGTGCGCAACTGCAGCTGATACGGCCGCTCGGGTTCGAGCTGGAGGAGAGCCGGGTGCGCCGCGCCGGACTCGACTATCACGAGATGACCCGGGTGAGAGCCTGGGATTCCCTGGACGAGTGTCTCGACAGCCTGAAGATCTCCCGCTGGTTCGCGGTGTCGACGCGAGGCGAGACACGGTATGACCAGGCTGCCTTCGTCGCAGGTGACGCGTTTGTCTTCGGTCCGGAGACGCGAGGCTTGCCTGCCGAAACGCTGGAACGATGTCCGCCGGATCGCCGCCTGTTTCTGCCCATGTACCCGGACAACCGCAGTCTCAACCTGTCAAACGCGGTGGCCGTCGTGGCATTCGAGGCGTGGCGGCAGCAGGGATTTACCGGTGCAGCGCGGCGTTAATTGCAGGGGCCTGGCAGACCAGGCACAGTACTGCCGGTGGATTAGCCGTTCTCGGCCTTGATGTCGCGACTCATCAGTTCGCGAACGCCTTCGGTGGGCGACAGCCCGGTGTGCACGACGCGATAGACCTGTTCGCAGATGGGCATTTCGACATGCACGCGCTCGGCCACCTGGCGGACCGCAAGCGCTGCAGGCAGGCCCTCCACCACCTGGCCAATCGCCCGTTCTGCATCCGCAATGGAGGCACCAGCCGCGAGCGCCAGGCCAAAACGACGATTGCGCGACGCGTTGTCCGTGCAGGTCAGGACCAGATCACCGAGACCGGCCAGTCCGACGAAGGTTTCCTGCCGTGCGCCTAACGCGATGCCGAGCCGGGTCATTTCAACCAGGCCGCGGGTAATGAGCGCGACACGGGAATTGGCGCCGAAGCCGAGACCGTCCGAAATCCCGGCGCCGATGGCCAGCACGTTCTTGACCGCACCCCCGACTTCGACGCCGACGATGTCCGTGGATGTATACGCACGGAAGTGCAGGTCGGACAGGCTGCGTGCCAGTTCCAGGGCGAACTCCGCGTCGGCGGAAGCGACGGTCATGGCGGTTGGCATCCCCGCACCGACTTCCCTGGCGAAGGTGGGTCCGGACAGCACCGCCATGGGCATCCCCGTGCCGAGGACTTCCTCAGCAACCTGATGCGGCAGCAGTCCGGTACCCAACTCAATGCCCTTGGTGGCCCACGCGATACGCATTCCCGGAGGCAGCAGGCCTGCAAGGCTCGCGAGCGTGCCGCGCAAGCCGTGGCTCGGCACCGCGAGCAGCAGGGTGCGATTACCGACGAGCGCCCGGGACAGGTCGGGTTCAACCTGCAAGGCATCGGGAAAGGCGGCGTCCGGAAGATACCGGCGGTTTCTCCGGTCCTGCGCGAGCTCCGCCAAGTGACCAGGATCCCGTCCCCACAGCACGGTGGGGTTGCCCTTGCGGGCGAGCTGGATGGCCAGCGCCGTACCCCAGGAACCGGCCCCGAGGACGGCGATGGCGCTACTGGTTTTCGAAGGGGCGGGTGACGCCACTGCGACTACCGCAGTCAATATCAGTTGATTGCGGCAGGAGGATCCTGCATCTGGCCCTGCTGCCGGGACTCGGCGACAGCCCTGTCAAACAACCCTTCGAAGTTGACCGGCGGCAGCAGGAACGGCGGGAAGCCACCCTTCAGCAGGAGGTCGGATATCGTCTGGCGCGCGTACGGCAGCAGGTATTGCGGGCAGAAGATGCCGATCAAGCGCTGCAGGTCCTCCGGCGGTACGTTCCTCCAGGCAAACGCGCCGGCCTGCTGCAGCTCTGCGAGCCACAGCGTCGTCTCGCCGACCTTCGCTTCGAGTTGCAGCTTGAGGATGACTTCCTTGAGATCCGGCGACAGGTCCGTGACCGTCGTGTTCATGCTGAGGTTGATCGCCGGATTCTGCGCACCGTTCTGCATGCGCGGCCCGTTCGGTGCCTCGAAGGAGAGGTCCTTGACGTAAACCGCCTGCGGAGCGAACAGCGGTGCATTCGGATCGACTTCGCCGTTCTGGGGCGAGGCTGCTTCGGCCATGATAGGAATTTCCTTCGTCGTTGATGGCAGGGAATGTCGGCACATTGTGCCGGAAAACGGCTTCGTCCGGGTCGGGTCCTCGCTCGCGGGGAACCGGCGTCGGGCCGAGTCTGGTTCGGTGTCAGGTACCCGGTGCTTTCAGCAGGGGGTCGAGCTCGCCCTTCCGATCGAGGGCGTACAGATCGTCGAAACCGCCCACATGCCGGTCACCGATGAAGATCTGCGGCACGGTGCGGCGGCCACCGCTCAGGCGCAGCATCTCGTTGCGTTGCGTCGCGTCTTCGTCGATCTTGATCTCGGTGAATGTCGCGCCCTTGCGGGTCAGCAACGCGCGGGCCCGGTCGCAATACGGGCAGACCGTGGTGGAATACATCCGGACGGGAGGCTGGCCACTCATGCCGACTTGGCTCCTTTGTCGTTCTTGGGCACACGCGCGGGACTCTTGCCGGCCTCGCGGACAAGGGGCAGGTTCTCCTGCTTCCACGCCTGCAGGCCACCGCGGAGGTTGACCACCTTTGTGAAGCCCTTGGACTTCAGCAGCCGGGTGGCGGCGCCGGAAGTGGCGCCGGTGTCGCAATACACCACGACCGACTTCTCCTTGTACTTCTTGAGGGTCTCCACGCTCGACTCGAGATCGCTCCCGCGCACATGGCGCGCGTCGATGATGTGCCCTTCGGCGTACTGCTCGTCAGTGCGAACGTCCAGCATGAGCGCTCCCTGGTTCGCCAGGAGCACGGCGTCCGTCGGGCCGACGGCGCCCGACCCAGTCGCCCGGTGGCGGATCTCGAGGGCAATGGCGACCAGCGCCACGACGACAATGGCAGCCATCAACAGCGGATGCGCGGTGGCGAACTCGAAAAAACGGTTCATGTAGTCACAACGTGGGTCGTTAGCAAGTCACAGCCGGTCCGCCGTGGTCGTCGGTGGCAAGGAGGGGCAGTATAGCAGCCCCCTCCAGCCTGTAGACTGTGGGGACTGCGGCGAATCCAACGCCGCCTGCAATCGTCGCGCAGGGTGTCCGCGTCCGCATGGCCAGTGCTTCCAAACCAACCGCTGTCCGCGAAAATCGCCGCAAGGGGCACGCGAACCCCTGGACGGTCATGGGGTGCCTGCTGCTTTGTGCCCCGATCTGCGCTGCGCTGGCTGCGGCCCCTTCTGCGGAGTCCACCCAGGCGGAACTGCGCCAGGTCCGCGGCCGGATCGATTCCATCCGCAAGGCCATCAACGATGACGTGCAACGTCGCGACGCCGTGACGGTCCAGCTCAAGGACACCGAGATCGGCATCCAGACCGCGCAACAGAAGCTTAGCGCGACGCGTGCCGAACGCCAGGCGACGGAGCGCAGGTTGCGGGAGCTTCGCGCCGAACAGGCGGAGACGGAACGGCAGGTGGAACAGGAGCGTGAAGCCCTTGCCGGAGAGCTCAAGGTGGCGTACCTGAACGGTCGGGACGAACGCCTGAAGCTGCTGCTCAACCAGCAGGATCCGGCCAAGCTCGGCAGGATGCTGGCCTATTACGGTTACTTCGGCCAGGCCCGCGCCGAACGCATCAACGCGATCCGGGACCACGTGTCCCATCTGGAACTGCTGGCCGAACGCATTGCCGACGAGGCGCAGCGCCTGGATGGCATCGAAGCTGCTCGGGCGGCCGAGGTCGAGCGCCTCGCCCAGGCCAGGAATCGCCGCAGCCAGACGCTCGCGAGCCTGCAGTCGCAAATCAAGACCCGCGGCGACCAGCTGGCACGACTCGAGCGCGACGCGAAGACGCTGGAGCGACTCGTGGAACAGCTGCGTCGGGCCATGGAGGACTTCCCCGTCCTTGCACAGCAGCCCTTCGAGCGTGTGAAGGGCAAGCTGCCCTGGCCCGCCAAAGGCAAGCTGCTGGCGCGGTTTGGCCAGTTGCGGGCGGGGGGGCCACTCAGATGGCAGGGGTTGCTGATCGACACGCAGAGGGGCGCCCAGGTCAGGGCCCCGTTCCATGGTCGGGTTGTGTACGCGGACTGGTTGCCGGGCATGGGGCTCTTGCTCGTGCTCGACCACGGCAACGGCTATATGAGCCTTTATGGCCATAACGAACAGTTGTTCAAGGCCGTCGGAGAGCGGGTCGCTCCAGGTGATGTGATGGCCGCAGCGGGCGATAGCGGCGGCAACGCAAATGCCGGGTTGTACATGGAGATTCGCAAAGGGGGACAGCCTCAGGACCCCCTTCTCTGGCTCACCAAGCCCTGAGACCCACGAGGCTGACGCGCGCCCGGGGCGTCCCGACGATTCTGTAAAGTGCGCGCTCCATCAAGGAAAGGTTTGAGGGTTTGCCGCAGCATCCGCGGCAGTTACCTGTCGAACTGCGTGAGCCAGCCGGATGAACCCCGCGGAAACCCTTTCCTCGTTGGTGGTGCCACCGCCGCTGCAGGTGCAGGCAACGCCCACCTCCCTCGACCCGTATGGGCAGCTGATCAAGATGCTGCTGCCGCGGGCGCTGTGCATCGCGATCTACGACCGGACCGGTTTGCCGCTCTGGTTCTCCGACGGCTGCGACGGTCCCGACCTGCACCAGTTCGTCGAACACGCGCTTACTGCATCCGCTGCTCCCGGCAGTCCCGACGCCGACGGTTTCGCCCGCAGCCTGGATGGCATGGCCGCCTACGTATGCATCCTCCGCGATGAGTCGAGGCAGGTACTCGGCATCACTGCGCTCTCCTGTCGCGAGACCGCGAGCGGCGAGCAAAGACCCTTTACGCTGATCCACGGGCTGTTGCGGCCGGTGCTCGAGATCCTCGGTCGCGAGCTTGCCAATCAGGACAGCATCCAGGACCTGCAAAGACACCTGTCGGTGCGCGACCAGGACCTCGAACTGCTGCTGGGTACGACCGGTTCGGCGAACGACCACGACGCGGACGACTTCGGCAAGCTGGTGCAGCATTGCGTTGCGCACCTCGGTTGCTCGCTGGATGCCTTGCTCATTCCCGAGCGCAGCATCGCGGTCTGCCGCACGGCAACCGATGTTCCGCCGGGCACCGGAGCGGAAGTGCTTACTCGCGCGCACCGCCAGCTGCTGACATGGTCACAGCTGCATCGCCGGACGTTCTTGCTCAACACCGCAGACGACGTCAACGCTCTGACGAAAGTGCCCTACAAGGTGCTCTCCTGCCCGGTGTGGCAGGGGACGCAGCGTGTGGCAGGCATCCTGGTGCTCTTCAAGGCCCATTCGGCAGCGGGATTCGACTTGCGGCAGGTGCGGATCGTCGAATTGCTCGCGCGACGCGTGACGTCCGTGCTGCAGAACTCCTACGATTCCGCCACCGGGCTGCTGACCCGGCCGGCTTTCGAGAAGCGAGCCCTCGCCGCCATGGCAGGGTGCGAACCGCAGACCGGACACTGCGTGATCTACATCGATATCGACCGGCTGCACGTGTTGAACGAGAACCACGGCATGCACGTGGGCGACGACGTCATCGTGCGTATCGCGGACACGATCCGGCGCAGCATGGCCCCCCGGATGCTCGCGGCGCGCATTTCCGGCGATCGCTTTGCAGTCTTCCTCAGCGACTGCACGCTGCGCGCGGCAGTCCAGCTTTCCGAAACGCTGCGAGACGGCATCTCGCGCCTGGGGCATGTCGTCGACGACAAGCATCTCGACGTTTCAGCGAGTTTCGGTGTTGCCAGTGTCGAGCCTGCCAAGAACCCGCTGGCTCATGCGCTTGCGGCCGCGGAGATCGCCTGCAAGGCCGCCAAGGACCGCGGGCGCGGCCGCGTCGAAGCCTACGAGGACGCAGACAAGAGCATCATCCGCCGCTATGAGGACGTGATGCTGGTAGGCACCTTGCGTGAAGCGCTCGCCAACAACCTCTTCAGGCTCGAAGCGCAGCCCCTGGTCGCCCTGGCAGAGGGACAGCGCGGGCACCGCTTCGAACTGCTGCTTCGCATGATCGATGCCACCGGCGAAAGCATCGCACCGGCGAAGTTCCTGTCGGCAGCGGAGCGGTACCAGCTGGCCCCGGACATCGATCGATGGGTCGTCCAGTACGTACTCGAGACCTTGTCGCCGCACGCCGCGAAGCTCGCCGCCATCGGCGCGCACTTTGCCGTCAACATCTCCGGTCAATCGATCGGCGATGACGACTTTCCCACCTTCCTCGAGCGCCAGTTGCGAGCGCACGGGCTGCCGCCGGCACTGATCTCTTTCGAGCTGACCGAGACGGCGGCGGTGACGAACATCGTGCGGGCCGAAGCGCTGATACGGCGGCTCAGGGACCTCGGCCACGAAATCGCGCTCGACGACTTTGGTCGCGGGCTGTCGTCACTGACCTACCTCAAGACACTGCCCGTCTCCTACCTCAAGATCGACGGCGATCTGGTCCGCGACGTGATCGCGAGCTCGAGGTCACAGGCAATGGTCAGCGCGATCGTGCAGCTGGCCAGGGCCATGGGCCTCCGCACGACCGCCGAGTGCATCGAGAGTGACGGGATCCGCACCGTCGTCGCCGGACTGGGCGTGGACTTCGGTCAAGGCTACGCCCTTGGCCGGCCCCGCCCTATCGAACAGGTCCTGCATGAACTGGCTTCACCGGGCCGTGACGACACGTCGATCATCGACACGCCCCCTGCGCGCCTTCACGCCGCGCGGTAAGGGGCCGCTGCGACCGGCTCTGACCGCACCTGCTGCTGCGTGTACCATGGGGCCTTGGCAAAGGCGCTAGCGAGCAGGTGATGGATCCGATCTCCCGCATACCGGCAGGCAGCCGGCTGACAATCCGAACCCTTCTCTTCCTGGAACTGCTGGGTCTGATCCTTGGCACGGCGACGTTCGCCCTGGATCCCCTCAACTTCATCCATCCCTGGATCGCGATCGCAGCACTGCTGTGGATGGCGGTTGCGGCGCTGCTTGCGCGCGCCCTGCCCTGGTTGCGAAACCGGATGGCGATTGGGCATTCCTTCGAAGTGTTTGCGTTGTTCGTCTTCGCCGTGTTGCTGACCACGTCGACGGGCGCGACCAGCAGTCCCTTCCTGTCGCTGTATGCACTCCCGGTCATCGCCAGTGCGCTCCTGTGGAAGCCATGGCAGGTCCTGGTACTCGCTGCCGTCGCCGTGGCCGTGACTCTGGTCCAGAGCGGCTTGCTGGATTCGATGAACGACATGTATTTCCTGACCACCGCGGCGATCGTGCTGAACGTCCTCGCACCGGCGGTTGCAGCAGCGCTGCTGCTCGCCGGGGTGCGTGCGAAGATGGGCGCTACCGAGCACAGGATCAACGAACTCGCCGCCACCGACAGCATGACGGGGTTGCTGAACCTGCAGGCGTTCGAGCAGCTCACCGAGCACCATCACCGCGAGTCCGAGAGATCAGGGCAGGGCTACAGCCTGCTCGTCCTGGGGATTGACGGGTTGCGGCAAGTAAACGAATCGCTCGGCCACGACGCCGGCAGCCAGACGATCATCGCGGTCGCCAAGGCTATCGGTCGGTCGATCCGCACGACCGACCGGGCGGCGAGAATGGGCGGCGACGTTTTCGTCGTGCTGCTGAGCGGGGCAGACCAGGCGACGGCCAACGGGATCGCCCAGCGAATCCGCAACAATGTCTATAACGGGACGCTGCAGGTCGAGAACCGCATGGTACGCGCGACGGTCAGCATCGGCGTCGCCACGTATCCGAAAGACGAGCAGAGCCCAAAGGCCTTGATGATCCTTGCAGACCAGCGCATGGAGCAGGACAAGGCCTTGCGTCGGCCATCCGCGCGCTGAGCGCATCGCCAGCGGTCTGCTCCTGTCATGCGAACACGTCTGCTTAAGGGGTTTGTCGTCGTGTTCGTTGCCGTCACTGCTGGATGCAGGACGGACGACGTGGCGCAGCCCGCCGATTCGCTTCCGCAGCCCCCACCAGAAGTGGCACGACTGCTCGATGCGTTGCGAAGGGACATGGTCGTCGTGCCACAGGGTCACTTCCAGATGGGAAGCTCCTCAGGGCAGGGAGAGGATGAACAGCCCGTCCATGCCGTCTCCGTACCTGCCTTCCTCTTGTCCCGCTACGAAGTGACCGCGGCCCAGTATGCGTCGTTCGAGCAGGCAACCGGACGTTCGCCGGCGGGCAGCGCACCGGTCGGTGGAAACCATCCGGCGGCCAACGTCAGCTGGGACGATGCGGGCGCATTCATCGACTGGCTGAACGGGTTTGGCGGACTGAAGTACCGCTTGCCGAGCGAAGCCGAGTGGGAGTACGCCGCTCGCGGCGGTTCGGCCAAGCGTTACTGGTGGGGCGAGGCGTTCGAGGCGGGCTTCCTCAATGGTTCGGGCCTGAGGGGCGCGGATCGCTGGGCGGAAACAGCACCCGTGGATAGCCTTTCGCCCAATGGCTACGGCCTCTACCACGTCCTTGGAAACGTCTGGGAGTGGACGGCAGACTGCTATCTTCCGGACTATGAGGGTGCGCCGGACGACGGCTCCGCCCGTCGGGGCGAAGAGGCTTGCGGCCGGGTGCTGCGAGGAGGAAGCTGGAGCGACACGCCCGTGTGGTTGCGGACATCGACCCGAAACTGGTTCGACCGCACAGAGCGCTTCGACTACGTGGGTTTTCGCCTCGCGGCGGATCTCGTGTCCATGACGGCAGGAGAGGGACGATGATGGGATTCCTGATGCGCGCGGCCATCGTGGCCTTGGGTCTTTGGCTCGCGACGAAGATTTTTTCCGGGCTGCATTTCGCCTCACCCGGCGTCCTGATCGCGGCAGCCCTGCTGCTCGGCCTCGTGAACGCGGTCGTTCGCCCCATCGCGATCATCCTCACGTTCCCCCTGACGCTGGTGACGCTCGGGTTCTTCCTGCTCGTGGTGAACGCCGCAATGCTGGGACTGGTCGCACTGATACTGGATGGCTTCTCCATTGCGGGCTTCTGGACCGCCGTCGGCGGATCCGTCGTGGTCAGCATCACGTCCTGGCTGGCTTCCGGGCTCATCGGCAACAACGGCCGATTCGAAGTCATGGTGATCCGGAAATAGTCGCGGCGTCCGCGCGGTCAGTTGACCCCGTGCATTCCCCGTCGCAGCAGCGGCGAGATGATGATCATCACAACGCCCACCCCGAGCCCGATCCAGAACAACAACCCGAACAGGCCCGTGTAAGTTGCCAGCTGCGTCGCGATGGCGACGCTCTCGCCCGGGGCAGACTCGATGGCCGCGATCTTGGAGATCTGCGCAGCCAGGTTCTCGGAGTAGGCGGTCGCGAGGAACCAGGCGCCCATCATCAAGCCGACAACCCGCGGCACCGACAGCTTGGTCACGGCTGACAGGCCAACGGGGGAGAGGCACAGTTCTCCTGTCGTATGCAGCAGGTAGGCGAGGACAAGCCAGAGCAACGCGACGTGCCCGGTAGCATCGGGAAACTGGCTACCGAAGACCAGCGCACCGAAGCCGAGACCGGCCTGCATGATCCCGAGGCCGAACTTCACCGGCGTCGACGGCTCCAGGCCGCGCGCCGCCAGCTTGATCCAGAGCCACGCGAAGACGGGCGCCAGCAGCATGATGAACAGCGAATTGAAGGCCCCGAGCTGCGACGCGTTCAGTTGCATGCCCAGCACCTCCCGGTCGACCACGCGGTCAGCGAACAATGTCATCGATGCGGACGCCTGTTCAAACAGCGCCCAGAACACGACGGTCGAGAAAATCAGGATGATGAGGACCACCATGCGCTGGCGCTCCACCGGCGTGCAGTCCTTCAGGAACCATACGAGCCCGAGCAACAGGATGACGGACAGTGAAACGAGCAGCGTGTGGACGACGGGGCTGCGCTGCAGCAGCCACCAGACGGCAGCGAGGCTCACGAAGGCACCGAGATAGATCAGGGTTTCGCGCGACAAGCCGGGCAGTACCCTCGCCCGGAGTGCGACGGGATCGTGGGGCTCTGCGATGCCGTGCAGGAACTTCTGGCCCCAGGAGAAGGTGATGAGTCCCACCAGCATGCCGATGCCCGCCGCGCCGAAGCCGTAGCTCCAGCCGAACGTCTCGCCAAGCCAGCCGCAGAGCAGCGTCGCGGTGAACGCGCCGATATTGATGCCCATGTAGAAGATCGTGAACGCCGAGTCGCGTCGCGGGTCCTTTTCCGAATAGAGCCTGCCGACGATCGTCGAGATGTTCGGTTTCAGGAACCCGACACCCACGGCAATCAGCGACAGCGACAGGTAGAACACCTGCAGCGCCGCCGTATCCCGGACAACCACACCATCTACGAGCCGCGCTGCCTCGCCCTCGAATGCCATACCGAAGTGACCGAGGATCAGCAGGATGCCGCCGAACATCACGGCCTTGCGCATGCCGAGGTACCGGTCCGCCAGCAGGCCGCCGATGACCGGCAGCGCATAGGCGAGGCCGGCGTAGGCCCCGAGGATGTTCAGGCCGTCGACGTCCTTGAACAGGTGGTACTTGGTGAGGTACAGCAGCAGCAGGAAGCGCATTCCGTAGAAGGAAAAGCGCTCCCACAGCTCCGTGGCAAAGCAGATGTACAGGCCCTTGGGGTGACCAAACAGTTCGTCGCTGGCGCTATTCATTGAGATCGGCCGATCCTTGCCGCGCATCGGATCCCGCGCGGGTTAGTCCAGTTCAACGTTTGCGACTGCCGGCCCCTTGAACGAGGCGACCTTCAAGTGCCGGCGCTTTCCTGCTCTTCCTTCCTGCGTTCGGCCAGTTTTTCCTTGAGCAGAAATTTGGATGCAATGATGCCGAGTTCATACAGCAGGTACATCGGGACCGCCATGAAGCTCTGCGAAATGGCGTCCGGCGGCGTCAGGAACGCGGCGATGATGAAGATGCCAAGCAGCACATAGCCGCGATTACTGCTCATTGTTTCGACCTTGACCAGCCCGGTCCATGCGAGCAGCACCGTCGCGACGGGGATCTCGAAGGCGATGCCGAACGCCATGAAGAGCAGCAGCACGAAGTCCAGGTAGCTGGATATGTCCGTCATCATCCGCACGCCGACGGGACCCGTACTCGTCAGGAAATTGAACATCAGCGGAAAGACCACGAAGTACGCGAAGGCGACGCCGAGGTAGAACAGGACGATGCTCGACACGAGCAGCGGAATCGCAAAGCGCTTCTCGTGGCGGTAGAGCCCGGGGGAGACGAAGGCCCAGATCTGGTACAGGACATAGGGCATCGCCAGGAACAGACTCGACATCAGCGCCAGTTTGAGCGGCGCCATGAAGGGGGAGATCAGGCTGGTCGCGATCATCGACGTATCGGCCGGCAGCTTGCTGATCAGCGGCTGGGCGACCAGCGTGAACAGCTCGTTGGAAAAGAAGGCCAGCGGCAGGAAGATGACGCCGATCGCGATGACGGCCCTTACCAGCCTGTCGCGCAGCTCAAGGAGGTGGGAGATCAGGGAACCTTCGGCCAGATTCTCCCGGGCATCGCCTGGGTCACTCATTGCTCGGCTTCAAGGCAGGGTCCGCAATGCTGCTGTCGGCGGGAGCCACAGTGGCTGCCGCCGCCGGAGCGGGTTCGGTCGGTTCGGGTGCGGCAGCAGCCTCGGGAGGTGGCCAGACGGGAGGCGAGCCTGCCGGTTCCGGCTTGGCTGCAGTCTCGCCCTTGCCATGGGCGGTACGCTGTTCCTGGAAGCTCACTTCCTGGTCCAGCTGCGCCCGCAGCTGGCGCGCCATGGACTTGGCTCTCCCCGTCCAGCGGCCGATCTGGGCCGCAAGCTTCGGCAGCTTTTCGGGCCCAAGCACGAGCAACGCCAGACCCAGGATCAGGATGATCTCGGTAAAGCCGACCTCGAACATGGCAGCCCTTCAGCCCGCAGTTCAGCTGTTGGCTGACTTGTTGCTGGACTTGGAAGCCGGGGTCGATTCGAAGTCCGCGTCGGGCGTCGACGGCGCCTTCAGCTGCTTGCTCGATTCCTCGGTCTCGCCTTCGTCGACTGCCTTCTTGAAGCCCTTCACTGCCGCGCCGAGGTCGGAACCAATCGTGCGCAGGCGCTTGGCGCCAAAAATCAGCAGGGCAATCGCCAGGATGATCAGGAGCTCTCGAAAGCCGATGCCCATTAGGTTCTCTCCAAACTGGATTGAGGTAGAGGCGGAATCATACGCCAAATGATCAAGCAGAACGTCAAGGGGGTGTGCGGCGCCTCCCAGTCCCGGGACACCCTCGAATCCCGGTGGCCGTCAGTTCCTGGCCTGCAGCCAGAACGTGACCGGGCCGTCGTTCGTCAGGCGGACCTCCATATGGGCGCCAAAAACGCCGGTCGCCACAATCCCGATGCGCTGGCGGGCGCACGCCACGAGGTGGTCGAAGCGTTGCCGACCCTGCTCCGGCGTGGCTGCGGTACTGAAGCCCGGGCGCCGACCTTTCGATGTCTCCGCCGCCAGCGTGAATTGCGGGACCAGCAACAGGCCCCCCTGCCGTTCAAGCAAGTCCAGATTCATCCGTCCGGACTCATCTGAGAAGACCCGGTAGGTCACGATTCGTTCCAGCAGCTTCTCGGCGACTGTGTCCGTATCGTCCTTCTCGACCCCGATCAATACCAGGAGTCCTCCACCAATGGCTCCGACCGTGTTGCCAGCGACCCTGACTTCCGCTTCCGTCACCCGCTGCAGCAGTCCGATCACTGGCCCTCCCACCCGAGGTTGGCCTTCGAGGTCTCCGAATAATCCCACCCATATCTATCTTCTTGACTAATCATGGCTAAAATTTAAAAAAAAGTTCACAAAATTCATAATAATTTCCACATGCGCTTATAGATGGCGGGCTCGTCCCATACAGAACCATTTCAGGGACGGAATCGCTTAGTGGGCGGCAGCCAAGCGCAGAAAGCGACGTAGAGTGGGAGAATTTACCCAAAAAATGCGCGAAGAATAGCCAACATTCGCGCATACGAACCCCGGTGCGCCTAATTTGGCGTCAGTGCATCCGCCCTGACTTCCGCATCTCGGGCTTCCTGAACCCGCTTGCGGGCGCGGTAAGACTCGGCAATCAGTCGCCAAGCCGTGGATTGGCTGCGGGGGTCGCCCGCGGCCAGCGACAGGGCCTTGCGGGCCATGTTTTCGGCTTGGGCGAAATTGCCCTCTGCCTGCCGTACCTTGCCCATTTCGATCCAGAGTTGAGCGCTGTCCGGCTCGATCCGGAGTGCCCGCTCGAGGTTTGCCGCTGCGACGGCATAGTTGCCCGCAGCAACTTGTGTCTGCGCCTGGGCGACCAGAGTCCGGGCAGCCGGGTTCAATGCCCTGGCTCGCACGGGCGGTGGGCGCGGAGGCTCCGGGGCGGGTTGAACGACGGGAGCCGGCGGCGGCTCTTCAATCGGCGGCGCGCTCTCAACGGGAGGCGGGACCACGACCGGGGTCGGCGGCGGAGGAGGAGGCGAATAAGGCGCTGGCAACGCGCAGCCTGCGAGCACCGCCATCGCCACGACGACGGACCCGGCAAGAAGCGGTTTGCTGGGGGGCAGCTTCATGGCCGAATCATACCCTCAAGAAACCCGCCGATCCGCTCGCCGAGGTTCTCGAGCACGTTACCTTCGCAGCCCGGCTTGGCCTCGATGGTCGCCCCCCGGGGGACGGCGACGTCCAGCACGTCAGCGGCACAGTCTGCGTTGGCGCGGAGTCCGCTCTGGTATTCAATCGTCGCTTCCTCGAGAGACTCAGGCAGGAACAGGTCCAGCGATGAGGTATTGAGTCCCCCCATGAGCTGCGACCACACGGCGAGCGCACCCGAGGAGCCAGTCAGTCCCGTAGGGCTGTTGTCGTCGTAGCCTATCCACACGACCGCCAGGTGAGACCCGGAGAACCCGGCAAACCAGCTGTCGCGGTAGTCGGACGACGTGCCTGTCTTGCCGGCGACGACCAGCCCTGCCGGAATGCGGGCTCGTGCGGCCCGACCCGTGCCCTTGTTCATGACCTCAACGAGCATACGATTGACCTGGTACACCGCAGCGGGATCTGCAAGCTGGGCGATCTCGAGCGGGAACGCCTGCAACGGTTTGCCCTGCGCGTCGACAACGGCACGCACCGCGCGAAGCGGTGTGCGGAAACCGCCGTTTGCCAGCCCGTTGTACATCTGCGCCACTTCGAGCGGAGAGACATCGAGCGCGCCGAGCAATAACGCGGGCAACCTGGGCGGCTCCTTCTCCAGGCCGAGTTTGGTGAATTCGCGCGTCACCAGGGGCAGACCGACCTCCATTCCGAGGTGCACCGTCGCAAGGTTCATGGACTGTGACAGCGCCCTGACCAGCGGGACGGGCCCGAACACTTCCTGCGTGATGTTCTGCGGGCGCCACTTCTGGCCGTTCGCGAGCTTCACCTCGATCGGGCTGTCCTCGACGATGCTGGCCGCGTGATAGCGGCCGGTCTCGATCGCCGCAAGATAGATCACGGGCTTGACGAGCGAACCGATCGAGCGCTTGGCGTCGAGGGCGCGATTGAACCCGTCGAATCCCACGCGCCGACCGCCGACCATCGCGCTGACGTCGCCGCTTTGTGGGGCGGTGACCACCACCACTCCCTCGAGCGGCTCCTTGCGTTGCTTCTTCCGCGCCTTGTCCAGGCGCTCGAGCTCTGCAGTGAGCGCCGATTCCGCGCTTGCCTGCACCAGCGGATCCAGCGTCGTGAAGATCTTGAGGCCGCCTTCCGTGAGATCCTCTTCGCGGTAGTCGCGCCGCAGCGTCCGACGCACAAAATCCAGGAAAGCCGGATAGTAGCCCGCAGCAAGCCGCCCGTTGCCTGCCAGGCCAAGAGGACGCTTGCTCGCCGCCTCGGCTTCCTTGGCAGGAACGACGTCGAACTCGGCGAGCAGCTGCAGGACCAGGTTGCGGCGTTCGAGCGCCCGCTTGGCGGAACGCCGCGGGTTGTAATAGGACGGTCCCCGTGCGACGGCGACGAGCAACGCCACCTCGTGGAGTTGCAACTCGGACAGCGGCTTGCCGAAGTAATACTGGCTGGCGAGTCCGAAGCCGTGGATGGCCCGCTGGCCGTCCTGTCCAAGGTGGATCTCGTTGATATACGCCGTCATGAGGTCCGTCTTCTCGAAGCGCGCATCCAGGATGATCGCCATGAGCGCTTCTTCCGCCTTGCGTCCGAGCGTCTGGCGGCTGTCGAGGAAATAGCTCTTGACGAGCTGCTGGGTCAGCGTCGAGCCCCCCTGCACGATCCGCCCCGCACGCATGTTGGCGAACATCGCCCGGAGAATGGCGACGGGATCGACGCCGAAATGCGCATCGAACTTGCGATCCTCGACGATCTTGAGCGCCGCGGGCAGCAGTGGCGGTATCTCCTCGGGCGTCACCACGACGCGGTCCTCGCCATGGATCGGGAAGATGCTGCCGATCAGCAGAGGATCCAGCCTGAAGACAGGCACCTCGGTACCAGAACGGTCTTCCAGCGCCGAGATGGTCCCTGCCTGCAAGGTCACCGTGATTGCCTGAGGCTCGCGGGTCTCGTCCCAGAACTGTACCCGCCGGCTCATGAACTCAAAGCGGTTGCCGCGCCTGCGGTAGGTTCCGGGGCGGTCCGCCTCGCCCGCCAGCTGGTACCCGAGCCGCTTGAGTTCCTGCTCGAACACGGCGGCACTGATCGGCTGGCCGACGTAGAGGTCGATGGGTTGAGCGAACACCTGCGCCGGCAGTGTCCAGCGCCGCCCCTCGAACTGCTGCGTAACGACACGGTCCAGATACGCCACGTAGACCGCGAAAAATGCCGCGAGGACGGCGACAGACGCCAATCCGATCCGCAGTAGCAGCATTTTCCTGGTGCGTTTCACTCGAAGGATCCTGTCTGGACGGGGTTGCCGGGCCCTTCAGGCGCGACGGCAGCGCGCAACGGTGCGCGGGCGATTCGACACCCGCAATTCTGGGTCACGCGCTTGCGTGATGGCAAGGTAAAAGGGCGGCGACGGCAGCCGCGGGAACTGTCTGCTATTTGCGCCAGAACGTCGGCGTAATCAGCACCAGCAGCGGGAATACCTCGAGTCGACCGAGCAGCATCGCAAGGATGCAGATCCACTTCCCCGGATCGCTGACGGAGGTGAAGTTGGAGGCAACATCGCCCAGCCCGGGGCCGACGTTGTTCATGGAGGTCGCAATGGCGGAAAACGCAGTGACCTGGTCCTCGCCGGTGGCCATCAACAGCACCATCAGCACGCCGAAACTGACGACATACACCGCAAAGAAACCCCAGATGCCGTCGATGACCCGCCACTCGAGGGCCTTGTTGCCGAGCTTGACCGGCATTTCGGCGCTCGGATGTACCAGCTTGAAGACTTCGCGACTGCCCTGCTTCCAGATCATCAGCCAGCGGACCACCTTCATGCCGCCGCCCGTCGAACCTGCGCAACCGCCTATGAACATCGTGAGTACGAGAATGAGCGGCAGTGCGCCTGGCCACAAGGCGAAATTGTCCGTGGTGAAGCCGGTGCTGGTTTGCACGGAAACCGCGTGCACCAGCGACACCCGCAGCGATTCTCCTGGACCGGACTTGAAGCCGGAGAGCCACAACGTGACAGTGCAGAGAAAAACGCTTGTAGCGAGGATCCCCGTATAGGCCCGCCACTCCGGATCGCGCCAGTAGTCGCTGAGCCGCTTGTGACGCCAGGCGGTGAAGTGCAGGGAAAAGTTCATTCCCCCGAGGAACATGAAAAAGACGGCGATCATCTCGATCGTGACGCTGTCGAAATACGCGAGGCTCGCATCGTGGGTGGAATAGCCCGCGGTAGACAGCGTCGCGAAGCTGTGCACGATGGCATCGAACAGCGTCATCCCCGCTGCCCAGTACGCCAGCGCGCAGGCCACCGTGATGGCGACGTAGATCAGCCAGAGAGCCTTGGCCGTCTCCGTGATTCTCGGCGTGAGCTTGGCGTCCTTCACCGGGCCTGGTGTTTCGGCTTTCAGCAGCTGCATGCCGCCGACGCCGAGCATCGGCAACAGCGCGACGGCCAGCACCACCATGCCGATGCCGCCGAACCAGCAGATCTGCTGGCGGTAATACAGTACTGACTGGGGCAGCGAATCGAGTCCAGTCAGCACCGTGGCGCCCGTGGTCGTGAATCCCGACACGGCTTCGAATACTGCATCGGTCAGTGTCATGTCGGGACGGTCCGAAAGCACCAGGGGCGCCGCGCCGGCAATGCCGAGCACCACCCAGAACAACGCGACGACGAGGAATCCGTCACGCAGTCGCAAGTCCCGGTGGCGGTCCCGTACCGGCCACCAGATCAGTGCGCCGACCGCAAGCAACGCCGCGAACGAATCGAGGAAAGGGCCCCAGTTGCCGTCGTGGTAATAGAGCGAGACCGCCACGGGCGGCAGCATCGTCACGCTGAAGATCATCAGCAACAGGCCGAGGATCCGCTGGACGACGGCGAGATTCATGCAGCCGCCCCCGACCCGTGCTTCATCCCCGCCACCGCTTGGGGACTTCGAAGAGTCGCTCGACGGCCTCCACATGGCGCCGGTCGGTGAGGAACATGATGACGTGGTCGTCGCGCTCGATCACGGTGTCGTGATGGGCAATGATGACCTCGTCGCCCCTCACGACGGCACCGATGGTGGCGCCGTCCGGCATCGCAATATCCTCGATGCGCCGCCCGATGACGCGGCTTTCGCCCTGGACACCGTGGGCAATCGCCTCGATCGCCTCCGCGGCGCCGCGGCGGAGCGAATGCACCTTGACGACATCGCCCCGCCGTACGTGCGCAAGGAGCGACCCGATGGTGACCATCTGCGGGGACAGCGCCACATCGAGCGGGCCGTTCTCCATCAGTTCCGCGTAAGCCGGTCGGTTGATGAGCGCCATGACCTTGTGGCACCCGAGCCGCTTGGCCAGCATCGCCGAGAGGATGTTGGCCTCCTCCGAGTTCGTGAGCCCCACGAACACGTCGGACGAGTCGATGTTCTCCTCGAGCAGCAGTTCCTCATCCGCGGCATCGCCGTTCAGCACGATCGTGTTCGCGAGCTGCTCCGAAATGCGGCGCGCCCGCTTGAAATCGCGCTCGATCAGCTTGACCTGGTTCTCCTTCTCGAGGAGCTGCGCGAGCCTGAAGCCGATATTGCCGCCGCCCGCGATGACGATGCGCCGCACGGGGTCTTCCAGGCGCTGCATTTCATTCATCACGAGCCGGATATCCTTGCGCGCGGCCAGGAAGAAGACTTCGTCGCCGTGCTCGATGACCGTCTTGCCTTCAGGCTTGATGCTCTGCCCGCCGCGATAGATCGCCGCGACGCGTGCATCGGTCCCTGGGATGTGTTCGCGCAGCGCCGACAGGTTCTGTCCGACCAGCAGGCCACCCTTCAGCGCGCGAGTGCCGACGAGACGCACCTTGCCGTCGGCAAAGTCGAGTACCTGCAGGGCACCGGGATAGCGGATCAGCCGGGCCACATGCTCCGTCACGAGCTGCTCGGGGCTGATGGTGACGTCCACGGCGAAGGCACGATCCTCGTCCGTGAAGAGGCCCGAATGCTGGATGTAGTCGCCTGACCGGATGCGCGCGATGCGCGTGGCGTCCTTGTTGAACAGCTTCCAGACGACCTGGCACGCAACCATGTTCACTTCGTCGCTGTTGGTCAGCGCGATGATGACGTCCGCATCCATGGCGCCCGCGGCACTGAGCGTGCCGGGGTAGGCGGCATTGCCGACGACGGTGCGGATATCCAGCCGGTCCTGCAGGTCGCGCAGGAGCTCGTCATTCTGGTCGATGACGGTGACTTCGTTGGCTTCCTCGCGAGCGAGGTGATGAGCCGCCGTCTTGCCGACCTGACCCGCGCCGAGAATGATGATTTTCACTGCTGCCTGCCTGTGGGGGCCTGCCGTCTTCCTAGCGGTCGCTTATCGCGAGGACGGCCTTGTTGCAGCGCATTGTAACCCAACTCCGGTGCAACGCACTGTCCGGCGGGTTTGCTGGAAGGACGGCAACGGCGTTCAGAGCGGTTCCAGGTTGGCGTAGGCGAGCATCAGCCACTTGGCTCCCTGCCGTTCGAAGTTCACGTGGACACGGGCGTGGCTACCCTGTCCTTCCAGCTCAAGCACGATGCCGTCGCCGAACTTGCCGTGGCGAACGCGCTGGCCAAGCTTGACCCCCGCAACCGGCTCCTCCTCCATCATGGGCTTGCGCGGCACAAAGACCGGCCGCGACACCTGGATACGCGGGCGGACCTCCTCCAGCGTCTCGGCGGGCAACTCCCGAATGAAGCGTGAGGGCGACCCGTAACTGTCGACACCGTGAAGCCTGCGTTGCTCTGCGTATGTCAGGTACAGCTTCTGCATGGCACGGGTCAGGCCGACATAGCACAACCTGCGCTCTTCCTCGAGACGGGCCGGGTCCGTAGCCGAACGCTGGTGCGGAAACAGTCCTTCCTCCAGCCCGCACAGGAACACGAGCGGAAACTCGAGTCCCTTGGCCGAATGCAGCGTCATCATCTGGACGCTGTCCTCCCATTGGTCCGCCTGCCCTTCGCCCGATTCAAGTACTGCGTGTGACAGGAATGCCGCCAGTGGAGACATGTCGCCCGTTTCCTCGGTGTCGAAACCGCGGGCCGCGGACACGAGTTCCTCCAGATTCTCGACCCGGGCCTCGCCGCGCTCGCCCTTCTCCTTCTGGTGATGGGCAATGACACCGCTCTGCTCGATGACGCGATCGACCTGCTCGTGCAATGCCAGGCCCTGCGTTTCCTTGTCGAGCCGCTCGATCAATGCAAGGAACGCATGCAGGCTGGTACCCGCCTTCACGCCGAGTTGCGTGAGCGTCGCGCCTGCCGCTTGCCACAGCGGACAGGCGTTGGCGCGGGCGTAGTCACGGACGGTGTCGAGCGTCTTGTTGCCGATGCCGCGAGTCGGCAGGTTGACCACCCGTTCGAACGAGGCGTCGTCGGCACGGTTGAACATCAGTCGCAGGTACGCAAGCGCGTCCTTGATTTCCGCCCGCTCGAAGTAGCGCAGGCCTCCATAGACGCGGTAGGGCATGCGGGCAGCCAGCATCGCTTCTTCGAAGGCACGTGACTGTGCGTTCGAGCGGTAAAGGATCGCACAATCGCGCCGGTTGCCGCCCTTGGACGTCCACTCCCTGATGCGCTCGACGACGAAGTTGGCCTCATCGCGCTCGTTGTAGGCGGAATAGAGCCGGACGGGCTCGCCCTTTTCACCGCTGGTCCAGAGGTTCTTGCCAAGGCGACCGCTGTTCTGCGCGATCAGCCCGTTCGCGGCGGCCAGGATGTTGCCCGTCGAGCGGTAGTTCTGTTCAAGGCGGAACATCTGCACATCGGGATAGTCACGGCGGAACTGGTGCAGGTTCTCGATCTTGGCGCCGCGCCACCCGTAGATCGACTGGTCGTCATCGCCGACGACAAACGGAATGCCGGTGCTTCCGGTCACTTCCCTGAGCCACTTGTACTGGACCGTGTTCGTGTCCTGGAACTCGTCCACGAGGACATGGCGGAAGCGGGCACGGTAGTGTGCGGCGAGGTCCGGATTGTCCCTCCACAGTTCATACACGCGCAGCAGCAGCTCCGCGAAATCGATGACGCCGGCGCGATCCGAGGATTCCTGGTAAGCGGCATACAGGCGGATCAGTTGCTCGCGAGTCGGATCGCCGTCCGCCTTAAGGTGCTTGGGACGCAGTCCCTCGTCCTTCTGGGCGTTGATGAACCAGGTCACTTCCTTCGGCACCCAGCGGGCTTCGTCGAGATTGAGGGACTTGATGAGCTTGCGCACCGACCGCTGCTGGTCCTCTGCATCCAGGATCTGGAACGCCTGCGGCAGGCCGGCCTCGCGCCAATGCATGCGCAACAGCCGATGGGCGATGCCATGGAAGGTCCCCACCCAGAGCGGTGCCGCTGGGAGCGACAGCATCGCCTCGATGCGACTGCGCATCTCGCCCGCCGCCTTGTTCGTGAACGTGACGGCGAGGATGCTGTGCGGCGAGACGTTCTCGACCTGCACGAGCCAGGCGACGCGATGCGTCAGGACGCGGGTCTTGCCGCTGCCGGCGCCGGCGAGGACCAGGGTGGGTTTGAGCGGTGCCGCGACTGCCTGGCGCTGGGCATCATTCAGGGAGTCAAGCAGTGGCGATAGGTCCATGCGCTAGGTCCGGTGTGGGGTCGCGATTGTAGCGCAGATGGGCACGCCGTCCTCTGGTACGCTTGAGAGCAAAAGCGGATTGAGGATCGGGTCTTGAACAAAGCTCTCGCACGCGCAAGCGCCTTGCTCATGGTGGCAGCACTGGCGTCGGTCGCCGGCTGCCAGCGTGATGACAGCGCATCGGAAGCGCCATTGCCGGCGGCATCGGGTGCAGCGGCGGCCGGACCCGCCGTCACCGCCCCGGCTGCAGCCGATACGGAATCGAGCCTCGCCATCAAGCGCGGCATTGTTTCGCTGACTGCGGAGACGCGGGTCCTGCGATTGTGTGGCCAGAACGAGGATCTCTGGCTGGTGCAGCAGGACGACCTCACGATCGACGACACCTACGCAAGACTGGCCGGCGAACCGGGCACTCCTCTCTTTGTCGAAGTGCGCGGCGAGCGAGTCGCGTCCCCTCCCGGGACCGCCATTCCTGCGACGTTCAAGCAGGCCTTTGTCCCCGAAGAGCTCCTGTACGCTGGAGTGCCTGCCGAGGGAGGCGGTTGCACGATGACGGTGCCCGCATATCGCGTCCTCGCGCGAGGCAACGAACCGTCCTGGTCAGTGGAGATCGGCAGCGACCAGCTCCTGCTGCGACAACCGCAAGAGCCGGCGCCTACCCGATTTTCCGTCCAGGAAACCCAGGATGCCGAAGGGTCCGTGACTTATCGCGGAGCCAGCGGCGACAAGACGCTGGAGATCACGGTCTCGAACAATCCTTGCAGCGACTCCATGTCCGGCGAGTATTTCGCGTATACGGCGGAGCTGAACCTGGGCGGCCGCAGCCTGCGAGGCTGCGCCAGGGTAGGCGAATAGCACAGTCACCTGAAGGACAGGCTGCGCCTGTGCGCAGTGGGGTCCAGCAACTTGAGGGCCAGGCCCGCGCCCAGCGCCAGCAGCGGGTCCGTGATCGACGCAGACTGGTGTGGTTGCCACATCTGCAGCAACTCCACGACGAGCACGCCGCCGACCACCGCGTCGACAGCCATGTCCAGCGGGACCGCGGCCTCCTTCAGCAGCCACATCAACGCGCAGCAGAAGAACAGGAATGCCAGCAGCGCGCGAATGTCCACCGGCATGCCGGTCTCGATCCAGCCCAGGAACGGCCACAGGTCGAACTCGCCCGGCGATCCCGAAAACGTGAAGGGTGCGAGCCGCTCGAACAGAAAGACGGCACTCACTGCACTGAACATCACCAGCCGGCGCGGCCTTGCTGACAACCGGTTGATGACCACCAGCGCGGGCAACAGCAGGAGGAGCGCGAGCAACTCCGACGGCACGAAGACCTGGCCTGCAAGCAGCAATCGCCCCACCAGTGCCGCAGTGATCAAGCCCAGCAACGCCTCCACACCCCCCTGCCGCGACGCGAGCGTGAGTACCGCCTGGGCGACGACGAGCCAGCATGCGAGATAGCCCAGGGTGGCTGCGACCTCGACTTGTGGCGCGAACAGCGGAGCTAGCGCCGCCTTGATCTTTGCCAGCGAGAGTTGCGGCACGAACGGCGCGAAGCGCCACCCCATCCACAGCAGGATTACCACCAGGGCCGAGCGGTCACGGCGATTGCCGCCCACCGTCGGCATCGGAATGAGTCGGCTTATGGAGCGCCACGCGAAGCCGGCCGCTGTCCCGGCGAGCGTTCCCAGGGTGTTGAGGCTCAGGTCCGTGAGGCTCGGGACACGGGGCGAGATGAAGATCTGCGCAACTTCGATGACCAGCGACAACGCTGCACCCAGGACAACGACCAGCAATGCAACCAGCAAGCGCCTCCTGCCCGGCTCGAACCACAGGAACAGGCAGAAGCCCAGCGGGATGTAGAGCAGGACGTTGGAGACGCGGTCGCCGCGGCCGGCCCGGGCCCAGGACAGCTCGCGCAAGGCTGCGAGGAGTCCGCCATCGAACGCGTCCGGCTTGAAGTTGAACGGGTAGAGCGACCCATACGCGATCAGCGCCACGACGATGAGGAGCAACCAGGGAATCAGCGTCTTGGAGCGCGCAGGCTTCATCCTGTCCAAGATACCCCAGTTCGAGGCGGCGTATTCAGATCCGGATCATCACGTAATGGTCGACGAGCAGCGCCGTGAACAATGCAGCCAGGTAGGTAATGGAGAAGCCGAACGTCTTCATCGGCAGCAGTTCGGTGGGCCTGTTCCAGAGGGCCAGCGCGTAGTAGATGAAGGCCCCGCCGAGGAGCACCGCGCTTGCCAGGTAGATCAGGCCGCTCATGCCTGTCAGGTACGGCAGCATCGTGACGAGCACCAGCAGGATCGTGTACAGCAGGATGTGCAGCCGGGTGAACTCCACGCTGTAGACGACGGGAAGCATGGGAATGCCTGCCTTGGCGTACTCATCGCGGCGCGCTATCGCGAGCGCCCAGAAGTGCGGCGGCGTCCACGTGAAGATGATCAGGAACAGCAGCAGCGAATACGGATCGATGCTGTTCGTGACGGCAACCCACCCGAGGACGGGAGGGGCTGCGCCCGCGGCGCCGCCGATGACGATGTTCTGCGGGGTCGCATGCTTCAGCCACAAGGTATAGATGATCGCGTAGCCGATCAGCGAGCAGAACGTCAGGACCGCGGTCAGCCAGTTGACCAGGCTGACCAGCAAGACGACGGACAGCACCGCGAGGACGCATGCGTAGGCGAGGGCGTGGCGCCCGGAGACGTGGCCGGAAGGGATCGGGCGATGGCGCGTCCGCGACATCTGCAGGTCGAACCGCCGATCGAGCACATGATTGATCGCTGCGGCCGAGGACGCTGCGAGGCCAATGCCAAGCGTGCCGAAGACCAGGGCACTGACGGGCGGCAGGCTGGGCGTTGCGAGCAGCATGCCGACAACGGCAGTAAATACGATCAGGAACACCACCCGCGGTTTCCCAAGCTCGTAGTAGTCCCGCCAGGTCGCGCCTGTCGCGGGCTGGAGGGGAGTAGCAAGCGGCAATTCAGTCTCGGTCGGCATGAAGAGGGTCGGGCCCGGAGTTTACAGCGTACCGGGCGGCGGCCAAAGCAGCCGGTTGAGCCGCACGACGGCAACCAGCAGCAGCGCGGCCACGCCGTTGTGGGCCGTCGCCAGGAACAGCGGCAAGCCCTCCAGCACCATCAGGGGACCTAGGATCAGCTGCGCCACCAGCACGACGCCCACTGTGGCGCCCGCAAGCTGGACTGCCCGGGTCTGGGCTTTGCGCCACGCGGCAATGCTGAGCCAGCCAAGCACCAGGGCCGCGACCACGGCACCCAGGCGGTGGACAAAATGAATCGCGACGCGTGCGGGATGATCGAGGACCCCGCCTTCGTAGTCGATCCCCAGGCCTCGCCACAGCACAAACGCATCCCCGGTGTTCATCGCGGGCCAATAGCTGTTCTGGCAGGTCGGGAAGTCCGGGCAGGCGAGCGCCGCGTAGTTCGAACTGGTCCAGCCGCCGAGCAGGATCTGGAACGCTAGCACCGCGAGGCCGACACGTGCCAAGGTGCGCAGCCCCCCTTCCTGGCTCGGCCGCGTCGTGCGCGCGCTGCCGACCGCGAGCCATGCAAGCAACGAGAGCGTCGTCAGGCCGCCGACCAGGTGCAGCACCACGATCAGCGGCTTGAGGAGCAAGGTGACCGTCCACATGCCCAGCAGCGCCTGCATGCCGACAATCGCCACGAGCAGCACGGGCAGCTTCACTGGCTGGGCGGGATCCTGCCGGTTCCGGATCGCGAAGCCAGCCAGTGCCAAGATGACGAGGACGAGCGCACCCGCGAAATAGCGATGCAGCATCTCCTTGCTCGCCTTGTGCTCCTCGAACGGACGCTCGGGGAACGCATTCGTGATGACGTCGAGGTTCTGGGCGGCCTGCCCTGCCGTGAGGTGGCCATAGCAACCGGGCCAGTCAGGACAGCCTAGTCCGGCCGCACTCAGGCGGACCCAGGCGCCAAGGACGACCACGACGAATGCCAGCATCGCACCGACGAGGGCGATGCGCCGGAAGGTGGAGGTTCGCTGTTGGCGCATGAACTGGCCTAGCCGATATGGGAAAGGTTCAGGAGCTTCTTGAGATCGTCGAGCAGCCCCTTCACGGGCGCACCGCGCTCATAGCCCATCATGAGATTGCCAAGCGGGTCAACCAGATAGAGCCTGCCGGCGGCCATCGCCTCCACGCCGTTCGCTGCGGGGAACACGTCGAGCACCGACTTGCCTGCAGCATCGTCGACGCTTGCTGCGATCAGGCCGGCCTGTTCAGTCGAAAAATACGGTTCGTCGCAGCACGGACCCGAGTACAGGAAGACCCGTTGCACGCGAGTGCTGTTCTGGTTCAGCGCTAGCCGCACCTGGCGAATGTCGGTCAGGGCCTTGCGGCATTCGTCGTCGCAGGTTCCCGCTCCGACAAACACGATGCTCCACTTTCCACGCAGGATATCGGGCGCCGTCGGGATGCCGGAGGGCGTGGCGAGGGCCGCTTCGGGCAATGGTCTAGCAGGGTCAATCAGCTCGCCGTTGTTGGTGCTGCCCTCGGGCCGCCAGCCGACGTTGCCGTAATACATCAGGAACGCGATGCCCAGGGGCACGAAGAACATCGCCACGACCAGCCAGAGCTGGCGTCGGGAGGACTTGGGCGCAGAAGCGTGAGTGTCGGCGGTCGTCATGCAAAGGTCCGGTTCAGTCCAGTTTGCGATCCGTGGGTCTAAAGCTTGCCACGACGTAAAGAACAAGGAGCGTCGCCGACAGCGAAAACCACTGGATCGCATAGCCAACATGGCGCTCGGGCTCAAAGCCGAAGCGGGCTTCCCACGCACGCTCGTATCCAACGTCCTCCGCAGGATCCAGCAGCAGCACCGCCTGCAGCAGCGGTTCACCGTACATCGCCACCACCTCCCCATGTTGCGGGAAGTTGACGATTCGCGGCCAGCCTCCTGTCGCATCATCGGCGGTGCCCAGCCTGACGCCGGGGCGCGGCAACTCGTCCAGCATCGCCCGGATCTCGCGATGGCTATCGTCCACGTCAATGCCTGGCACCATCGAGCGATCGGGTCCGACGGGAATCCAGCCGCGGTCTACCAGCGCCAACCCGGCCCCTCCGTCGAGACGGAACGGGGTCAGCACGCGAAAGCCCGGTGCGCCGGACTTCGAGGGCATGTTGTCGAGCAGCAGCTGCCTGCCCGGCTCATACCTTCCCGACGCCACGACCTGCTGGTATCTCGGCAGCTCGCCGGCGTTGCCCGCCGACAGCGGAACGCTTGTTCCCTGGCCCGCCTCATACGCAGCCAGCAACTCCCGCTTCTCTTCAGCCCTTCGCAGTTGCCAGAGGCCCAGATTCGCGAGGCCTGTCAGCACCAGCGCGGCAAGCACGGTCCCGAGCAGGCTGGGTGCAAAGACGCGATTGCGAAATCGGACGGGCATATAATTGTCACTCGCCAGTCCGGCGTCTCGTCTTCAGGAGTCCGGGAACACCGTGATCAAGCTGCTGATAGTCGCCTGCCTGATCGGCATCGTCATAAGCCTCGGCACGGGATTGTTCCATCTCGTCAACAGCAAGGGCGGGTCGTCCGGCACCGTCAGGGCGCTGACGATCCGCATCGTCCTTTCCGTCGCGTTGTTCCTGCTGCTCCTGCTGGCGTGGTCGCAGGGGATGATCCAGCCGCACGGGCTCGGCAAGTAGATCCTCTAAGCAACCGGGCCAGACAAAGCACCTTCGTCTGGCCCGGGTTTCCATCCTCCCCTGAGCGGGCCTTCGCGCTACAGCCAGTAGACGAAGATGAACAAGCCGAGCCACACGACGTCAACGAAGTGCCAGTACCAGGCGACTGCTTCGAAGGCGAAGTGCTGCTGCGGCGTGAAGTGACCCTTCAGGCAGCGTAACCAGATCACAAGCAGCATGATGGCGCCGATGGTCACGTGCAGGCCGTGGAAGCCCGTCAGCATGAAGAACGTGGAGCCGTAGATGCCGGAGGACAGCGTCAGGTTCAGTTCGTGGTATGCCTCCATGTACTCGGTCGCCTGCAGGTAGACGAACAGGAAACCTAGCAGGAACGTCGCGGCCTGGAAGATGTTCAGGACGGTGCGGTTGCCTGCCCTGAGCGCATGGTGGGCGATCGTGATCGTGACGCCCGACGTCAGCAGGATGGCCGTGTTGATGGCGGGCAGGCCGAACGCGGGGATGACTTCGAAGTCGCCGCCGACCGCAGCCGGGCCGTTGGTCGGCCACGCCGTCTCGTAGTCCTTCCACAGCAGCAGGTTCGTGAAGATCTTGACGCCCTCGCCTCCCAGCCACGGCACGGACAATTGTCGCGCGTAGAACAGCGCGCCGAAGAAGGCGGCGAAGAACATCACCTCCGAGAAGATGAACCACATCATCCCCATGCGGAAGGACTTGTCGACCTGGCCGTTGTAGTAGTGGCCTTCGCTTTCATTGATGACGGTGCCGAACCAGCCGGCAAACATCGTCGCAACGATGATCAGGCCGGCCGACATGACCATGGGCCCGATGTTTGCGTGGTTGAGCCACATCGCCGCGCCGCCCACGGTGATGAAGAGCGCGATCGAGCCGATCACGGGCCAGGGGCTGCCGTGCGGGATGTAGTACTTGCCGCCGGGTTGATCCGAATGTGCGTGAGCCATTATCTGAATGTCCTGATTATCGTCTTCTGACTTTCGGTTGCACCAGTGACTGACCCGCCAAGCCGGGTTGCCACCCTCTCTTCACTGCCATCAATCCACCCGGGAACCCGGCCGTGGCCGGATGCCCGAAATCCCTTTACTGCGCCGCAGCCACCTGCGGCATCGTGTACATCGAATAGGCCAGCGTCACTCGATCGACATTGCCCGGCAGGTCCGGATCGACGATGAAGCGCACGCTCATCTCGCGTCCCTCCAGCCCTTCGAAATGCTGAGGCGTGAAGCAGAAGCATTCCGTCTTGTGGAAGAACCGGGTCGCCTGGCTGGGGGCGATGCTCGGGATGGCCTGTGCCGTCACCGACTGCTCCTGGAGGTTCTTCGCGTAGAACTTCGTCTCGTACAGTTTCCCGGGCTCCACGACCATGCTGGCAGCCATCGGATGAAACTCCCACGAACCGAACGTCGGCGTTGCGGAGATCATCTCGACCGTCACGCGCCGGTCGCTCACGGCGGTCTCGACCACCGTCGACGCCTCCCGGAGAGAGGCGCGGTTGCCGTAGCCGGTGATGTCGCACATGACGTCATACAGCGGAATGAGCGCGAAGCCGAAGCCGAAGGCACCTACCGCCATCAGCCATAGCTGGCGGGTCAGCTTCCGGTTTTCGACGCGGAGGTTCTCGTTCACGGCGACCGCGTATAGACCATGTAGATGAAGCCGAAATAGAACGCCAGCGCGAGCGCCGCCAGCAGCAGCACATTCCTGCGAATGCGGCTGCGGCGATTCTCGTCCGTCTCCAAGCTGTCCTGCCCTGCTTTCATCTGGCTTGCGATTTCCGGACTGCTACTACTTTACGACCGGCGGTACGTCGAACGTGTGGTGCGGTGCCGGCGAAGGCACAGTCCACTCGAGGCCATGCGGGTCGGCGCCGTCCCAGACCTTGTCCGACGCCTTCTCGCCGCCGCGGACGCAAGCCCAGATGATGTAGGCGAAGAGCAGTTGCGACAGCCCGAAGCCGAACGCGCCGATCGAGGAGATCATGTTGAACTCGGCGAACTGCGTGGCGTAGTCCGGGATGCGCCGCGGCATGCCGGCGAGGCCCAGGAAGTGCTGCGGGAAGAACAGGATGTTCACGAAGATCGTCGACAGCCAGAAATGCCACTTGGCCAGCGTCATGCTGTACATGTGGCCGGTCCACTTCGGCAGCCAGTAGTACACGCCCGCCATGATGGCGAACACGGCGCCCGGCACCAGCACGTAGTGGAAGTGCGCGACGATGAAGTACGTGTCGTGGTACTGGAAGTCGACCGGGGCGATGGACATCATGAGTCCGGAGAAGCCGCCGATCGTGAACAGGAACAGGAACGACAGCGAGAACAGCATCGGCGGCTCGAAGGTGAGCGAGCCGCGCCACATCGTGGCCGTCCAGTTGAAGACCTTCACGCCCGTGGGCACGGCGATCAGCATCGTCGACAGCATGAAGAACATTTCACCGGCCAGCGGCATGCCGGTGGTGAACATGTGGTGCGCCCACACGATGAACGACAGGAAGGCGATCGAGGCCGTTGCGAACACCATGGCGTCATAGCCGAAGAGCGGCTTCCGCGAGAAGGTCGGGATGATCTCCGACACGATGCCGAAGGCCGGCAGGATCATGATGTAGACCTCGGGGTGCCCGAAGAACCAGAACACGTGCTGGTACAGGACGGGGTCGCCGCCGCCGGTGGCCGAGAAGAACGTCGTGCCGAAGAAGTGGTCGGTGAGAACCATCGTCACGGCGCCGGCGAACACCGGCATCACCGCAATCAGCAGGTACGCGGTGATCAGCCAGGTCCACGTGAACAGCGGCATCTTGAGCAGCGACATGCCCGGCGCGCGCAGGTTCATGATCGTGACGATGATGTTGATCGAACCCATGATCGACGACGCGCCGGCCAGGTGGATCGCGAAGATCGCCATCGGCAGCGAGTTGCCCGTCTGGATCACCAGGGGCGGATAGAGCGTCCAGCCGGCCGCGGGGCCGCCGCCCGGCACGAAGAGCGACAGGATGAGCAGCGTGAATGCAGCCACCAGCAGCCAGAAGCTGAAGTTGTTCATGCGCGGCAGCGCCATGTCGGGCGCGCCCACCTGCAGGGGCAGCATCCAGTTGGCGAGGCCGACGGTGGCAGGCATGACTGCACCGAACACCATGACCAGCGCGTGCACCGTCGTCATCATGTTGAAGAAGCCGGGATCCACGAGCTGCAGGCCCGGCTGGAACAGTTCGGCACGGATGATCATCGCCATCGCGCCGCCGATGAAGAACATGATCAGGCTGAACAGCAAGTACATCGTGCCGATGTCCTTGTGGTTCGTCGCAAACAGCCAGCGACGCCACCCGGTGGGTGCGCCGTGATCCTCGTGTGCGTGGTCGTGAGCGTGATCGGCTGCCGCCGCAGAAACAGAATGAACAGAACTCATGGAGTTACTCCGCCTTCGCGACGCTTGCGATCGCGCCATCAATAGTCAAATTGGTTGCCGGGACATTCGCAGCCGCGGCGGGTGCAGCGGCCGGAGAAGCAGCCGCCTGCTTCTCGGCGAGCCACGCTGCGTAGTCTTCCTTCGAACGCACTTCGACGACCACCGGCATGAAGCCGTGGTCGCGCCCGCAGAGCTCGGCGCACTGGCCGCGGTACGTGCCGGGCACGTCTGCCTTGAACCAGATCTCGTTCACGAAGCCGGGAATCGCGTCCTTTTTCATGCCGAAGTCGGGCACCCACCAGGCATGCAGCACATCGCCTGCCGTCAGCAGCACGCGGACCTTGGTGTCCACCGGCACCACCAGCGGGTTGTCCACGGCAAGCAGGTAGTTCTCGACGTCCTCAGGGGCGACACCGGAGTTCGGCTGCCGCGCAGCATTGCTTTCCTTGTCGAGCGTGGAGAAGAAATTGACGCCGGCTCCGACGTAGTCGTAGTGCCATTTCCACTGATAGCCGGTCACCTTGATGGTGAGCTCGGAGTTGCGGGTGTCCTCGATCTTGACCAGCGTTTCGGCGGCGGGGATCGCCATCGCTACCAGGATGACCACCGGGATGATCGTCCAGATGATCTCGGCCTTGGTGTTGTGCGAGAACGTAGCCGGCTCGGGGTGGGCGGAACGGCGGAACTTGACGATCGAGTAGACCATCACGCCGAACACCGCCACGGCGATGGCGACGCAGATCCACAGGATCAGCATGTGCAGTCCGTAGATTTCCCGGCTGAGCTCGGTGACGCCAACGCGCAGGTTCAGGTCCCACGCCGCGAGCGCCGGGCCCGCCTGCAGGGTGCCCAAGGCTGCCGCGACGGCGGAGTATTTCAGGGTCTTCGACATTCGCGCCAATGCTCCCATGATCTCTCTACTTTTCAATGAGTTCCGCCCAGGTTCCCGCTGCCGGCTTGCGCAGGCCGCAGGAACCACGAAGGGCAACGTCCCGGCCTTTGCGGGCGCGATCCGTGTCCACGATCTACCTAGACCTTCCCGATCAACTGCCTCAGGCGCCCGGCCAGGCCGCTGCGCTCGTCTTCCGTCAGGAAGGCACCCACCTCGCAGGTACGCCCCTGGCTCTCAAGGGTGAGCCGGCTCGGGTGCAGACCATGAAGCGGGGCGCGGAGTTTAACCTTGGTCCAGTGGCGTGGAAATACCGTAATTTGCCTATGTGGACCGCGGATGAATTCCACGCTCACGGTATTCGCGTCGATTTCCAGTATTTCCCGATCCCGGCCGCGCCGGATCGAGTGCAGGGTCGCCCAGATGAGCAGGGCCACTTCGAGACCCGCGAACGGCAGGATGGGCCACAGGCCCTTGCTGGCCATCACCCCCGCCACGAGGAACGTGGCACCCCCGGTCGCACCCAGGAAGACCAGGGTCGTTTTAGGGGTCAGCGAGCAGTTGGGAGAAATGACGATGTGATGCGTGGACGAATCCCGCGCGGGCGCACCTGAGGTCGCGACAGTGCTCCCGCTCGTCATGATGTTCCTGTCTGTCACCCGCGCATCTGATCTGGCCCGGTATGCTACTTGAGGACGGGCGGTCGGTGCAATGCACAAATCCCGGATGGAAAAGGGATTTTTCTCTATCAGGTCAAGGCCGCATCAAGCGGCTCCAGCCTCGCGCAGACGGCGTGCACGGATGCCGCGCTCAGGGGCGGAACGATCCCGAGGCAACGGGCCGGAATTCGCTGTCGCAGCGTTTCCAGGTTGCCCTCAAGCGGCGAGAACGCCGGATCGATGCCATTGCCCACCCAGCCGACCAGCCTGGACTTCCCCCCGGCGGCAATGGCTTCGCAGGTCAGCAGCGCGTGATTGAGACATCCAAGCCGCAATCCGACCACCAGAATGACATCCAGGCGCAGCGCTTCCGGGAAGTCGCTCAGCGCCCCGGTCTGGCCGATGGGCACCCGCCACCCGCCGGCTCCCTCGACGATCACGGTGTCCGAGTCTCGCGCAAGTTGTTGATACGCATCGATCAGCCGGGAGACCTCGATGGTCGCGCCCGTGGCATGGGCTGCGAGATGCGGCGCAATGGCGGGCTCGAATGCATAGGGATTGACCAGCCCATACGGGTGTCGGTGGCTCGCCTGCCGCTCCAGCAGTAACGCATCGTCGTTGCGCAGGCCCGCGGCGGTCGGGTGGCAGCCGCTGGCAACCGGCTTCATGCCGGCCACCCGACGGCCCATCGCAGCCTGCTGCTGCATGAGCGCGGCAGCGATCAGCGTCTTGCCCACGCCGGTGTCGGTTCCGGTGATGAAGTACCCTGCGGGCATACTGTTTCCTCGGCTAACAGTTGTCTGCGAAAAGAATATTGAAAACCAGCATATTGATAATAAAAACTAATCTTTTCCAGCGGAGTGGGAGCGGCTCGACGCCGCCCCTCTCTGGCGGAGGGGCGCAAGGGTTAGCGGCGTGTTCGTAACGAGTCCACCGGTATGCGGACCTCTCCGCCCCCGGGCGTGGCTTGAGGCTCGTTCACTTGCCCCCACGCCTGGCCGTAGACCACCTCGTAGGTCGCGGGGAGCACCCCGTCCTGGCGGAAGGGCTCGTAGGCCGACTCGAGCGACTGCAGCGCGCGGCGACCTGTGAGTCCCGAACTCCGCCCCTGTGCCGCGTTGCGCGCGCCGATCGCCTTGAGTTCCCTCATCAGCGAACGGACGTCCTGATAGGTAAGGGTGAAGTGCTCGACGTCCAGCACGGGCTCGGCCAGTCGCGCCCGCACCAGTGCGTCGCCCAGGTCGTGCATGTCGATGAATCGATGGACATGCGGGCGGTCGTCCACCTTCGACCATGCGATCCGCAGCTCGCGCAGCGTATCCGGCCCGAGTGACGCGAACGTAAACAGACCGCCCGGCTTCAGCACGCGCTTGACCTCCGCCAGTACCCGATCCGGCGGATCGCACCACTGAAGCATGAGGTTGCTGACCACCAGATCCACGGATCGGTCCTTCAGGGGCAACCTGCCCGCGTCCGCACAGACGCGATCGAACCTGCGGAGCCAGCCCACACGGCGCTTCGCCTCGCCCAGCATGCCGTGCGCGAGGTCGAGGGCGATGACCTGCGCCTTCGGGTACCGATCCTTGAGTGCCCTGCTCGCATGCCCGGTGCCTGCGCCCAGATCGAGAACGACGGCCGGTTCCAGCTTGACGAACTCCAGCCGGGACAACAGCCGCGTCCGCACTTCCTTCTGCAGCACCGCCGCGGCGTCGTAGTCAGCGCTGGCTGCATCGAATGACCGGCGGACGGCCCGGCTGTCGAGACCGGCATCTCCAGGTTCCGCGTGCGTCCGGTTCGTCATGGAGTGGTGCCTGTCGCCGCCAGCGCTTCGGGACCCTGCGCGAGGAAGGCCCGGAGTGTCGCCAGGAACTCCTCTGCATGGGAGATGAAGGGAGCGTGCCCTGCACGAGGGACGATATGAAGGGCCGCTCCGGGAATGTGCTCCGCCAGGTAGTGGCTCGCACCGGGAGGCGTGACCCGATCGTACTCACCGGCGATGACGAGACTGCGCACGCCGATGTTCGCCAGCGTGGGTCGCAAGTCCATTGCCGCGAGCACGCCGAGGCCCGACTCGAGGGCCGCCTGCAATGGCAGGCCTCCCGAGACCAGTTTGTGGCGCAATTCCCGCAGGCTGGAAAGCTCGCGCTCGTCACCGCGAACCTGCAATGCCAGAAAGTCCTGGATGGTGGCTCGATAGTCGTCACGCAGGCGCGCAGCGAAGTTGCCGAGCACTTGCTGCGTCATCGCCGGCTTCCAGTCCGCTGTCGTCACGAATCGGGGCGTGGTTGAGATCAGCACGAGTGCGGCAATCCGCTCAGGTGCGAGCGACGCGAGGTGCAGGGCGATCATTCCCCCAAGCGACCACCCGAGCACGGTGGCATGCCGGGGAACGTAGGGCGCCACTGCGCGAGTGAAGTCGTCCAGGGTCACGCATTGTGATGACCATTCGCTACGGCCGTGCCCGGGCAAGTCGATGCGATGCAGGCGATAAGCCCCGGCCAGCTCGGCGGCCACGCCGTCCCAGATCCCGGCATTCAATCCCCACCCGTGCAGCAACACGAGGTCGGGACCCGTGCCCTCGATCTGCACGTGCAGCTTCATGCGGGACCTCGCAGCGACTTGAGCCGGGTCAGCGCTGCGAGCAACCGTTCAACGTCGTCGTCCTCGTGGGCCGCAGACAAGGTAATCCGCAGTCTGGCACTCCCTTCAGGCACCGTTGGCGGGCGAATGGCACTGACGAGAACGCCTGCATCGAGCAGTTCGCTACTGGCGCGCAGGGCCGCCTCCTCGCTGCCGAGGACGATGGGCTGGATCGGTGTTGACGAGGGCAGTACCGGCCAGCCGTTCGACGCAGCATGTTCACGGAAGCGCGCGATATGTCCGTGCAGCCGGTCGCGCCTCCATTGCTCGTCCAGCGCGATGCGCAGCGATGCGCGGGTAGCTGCGGCAATCGGCGGCGGCAGCGCAGTCGTGTAAATGTAAGTCCGCGCCCTCTGGATGAGCAGCTCGATCAGGCTGCTGGAGCCGGCGACAAATGCGCCGAAGGTACCGAATGCCTTTCCCAGTGTTCCCATCAGTACGGGCACCGACGTCGCATCGAGGCCGGCAGCGTCGACGCTGCCGCGCCCGTTCCGGCCCAGGACGCCAAGACCGTGGGCGTCATCGACGATCAGGTGCGCCCCGTAGTGCCTTGCCGTACGGGCCAGCGCCGGAAGCGGCGCGACATCCCCGTCCATGCTGAACACGCCGTCCGTCAGCACCCAGGCCGACCCCGGCGACGCTGCATCCGACACACGCGCAAGCCGCCGCTCCAGCGCCCCAGCGTCGGCGTGGGCATAGCGGCTGACACGGGCCCCGCTGCCGAGTCCTGCATCCAGCAGCGAAGCATGATTCAGCCGGTCCTCGAGCACCCGATCCCGCGAGGAGAACAACGCACTGGCGATGCCGAGGTTCGCCATGTACCCCGTTGAGAAGACCAGGGCGCGCTCCCGTCCGGTGAATGTGGCGAGCTCGCTTTCGAGAGCGTCGTGCTCCGGGCCATGTCCCGTGATCAGGTGCGAGGCGCCGCTGCCCACGCCGTAACGCTGCGCAGCCACGACACAGGCACTGATCACGGCAGGATGGCTCGCAAGGCCGAGATAGTCGTTGCTGCAGAAAGAAATGCATGACCTGCCATCGACCACCACCCGCACCGGATGCGCGATGTCCGGCGCCTCGACGCGGCGTCTCCTGCGGTAGCGGCTTGGGCTGATTTCTGCGAGGCGCGCGAGCAGTGCCGGGTCGAGCAGAGAGCCCTCGTTATCCCCGGCCACGGTGGTCGACATGATTTGGACTGCCGCACTCATGCCGGGCGTGCAGTACGGGCGTCGCGGTGTCCGTCGCAGGGACGGCCGCTTCGGGACGGATGCCGAGACGCGCGAACAGCTGTCGATCCGCATCTTCCTCCGGGTTGCCTGTGGTCAGCAGCTTGTCGCCGTAGAAGATCGAATTCGCGCCGGCCAGGAAGCACAGCGCCTGCAACTCATCCGACATCTCGCTCCGTCCGGCAGACAACCTGACATGTGCTTTCGGCATGAGGATGCGCGCGACGGCGATGGTGCGCACGAAATCGAGCGGATCCAGCGGCGCTGCGCCAAAGAGCGGCGTGCCCGCGACCTGGACGAGCTGGTTGATCGGCACGCTGTCCGGATGCTGCGGCAGTGTCGCCAGCGAGTGCAGCAGCCCGGCGCGGTCGGCCTTCGATTCGCCCATTCCCAGGATCCCCCCGCAGCACACCTTGATCCCGGCATCGCGCACTGCCTGCAGCGTATCGAGGCGATCCTGGTACGTGCGCGTGGTGATGATCTTGTCGTAGTACTCCGGGGACGTGTCGAGATTGTGGTTGTAGTAGTCGAGGCCCGCCGCCTTCAGCGCCTCGGCCTGCTCGGGTTCGAGCATTCCGAGCGTTGCACAGGTTTCGAGGCCGAGCGCACGCACGCCGCGAATCATCTCCGCCACGGCGGCAATCTGGTGCTTCTTGGGGTTGCGGTACGCGGCACCCATGCAGAAGCGGGTGGCACCGCTCTCCCGGGCCGCGCGGGCGTGCTCGAGCACGGTCTCGACGTCGAGCAGCGCCTCCCGCTCGATTCCCGTGTCATAGCGGACGCTCTGCGGACAATAGGCGCAATCCTCGGGGCAAGCGCCTGTCTTGATCGACAGCAGCGTGCTCACCTGGACTTCGTTCGGGTCGAAGTGCTCTCGATGTACCCGCTGCGCATGAAACAGGAGGTCTGCGAAAGGCAGGTCCAACAACGAGCGGACCTCGTCCAGGGTCCAGTCCGTCCGAATCTGCCCCAGTCGTTCAACACTCAAGCGGGTCATGAAGATCCTCGGGATTTGCAGCGGGCACCCGCAGGCGCGGCCGGTTGATAAAGGGTGCATTTCTGCAGAAACGCACCGGCAATCCTGCTTTCCGCGGCTCGCCGCGAGCGCCAGACTGATCGCGAACGGCAGTATTCAGGCGGCCCATTCCGCTGTCAACCCGGACTCGACATCATGGTCAACGGTTGGTCAATCTTTGTTCATTCGCTGCTGCCGCCATCCTGCGTCTTGTGCGGCGGGCCGGGGCAGCCACCGGACCTGGACCTCTGCGCTGCATGCGAGCTTGACCTCCTGCCCAACTCGCCTGCGTGCGCACGGTGCGGCGACCCGTTGGCAGGGAATGCAGGCGGCACCCTCGTCTGCGGTGCGTGCATCCGGCGGAAGCCGCACTTTCACGCCACCTACTGCGCGTTCCGCTATACCTATCCGCTCGACCGCCTCGTCCTCGGACTCAAGTTCCACGGGGCGATCGCGCATGGCCGCGTACTGGGAACGCTGCTGGGACAGAGGGTATCGAGCCAAGCGCTCGTCGCCCTGCCCGATCTCATCGTGCCGACGCCATTGTCGGATGCGCGCTTCCGGGAGCGGGGCTACAACCAGGCGACGGAGCTTGGCCGGCCTGTCTCGCGGATCCTGGGTATTCCGCTGCGAACGGATCTCGTGGTCCGCCAAAGGCACACCCGCGAGCAGGCCGCGTTGACCCGGAAGGATAGGAGGAAGAACGTGCGGGGTGCATTTGCCGCCACCGCTTTAGTAACGGACGCCTCCATTGCCGTGCTCGACGATGTCGTGACGACCGGCAGCACTGCCAACGAGTTGGCCAGGGTATTGCTTGGCGCGGGCGCCAGGGAGGTACAGGTCTGGGCCGTCGCGCACGCAGGACACTGACTCGGGAAGAGCTTCCGGCCTGCACTGAACATCGGCGATCAAGCCGTGTCAGAGCTGCCACAATGTCGCCCATGCCAATCAATGCAATCCGCCGCTTCCTGCAGCTCGAATCGTCGGGTGGATTCCTGCTGGTGATGGCAGGTGCGCTCGCGATGATTCTCGCGAACTCGCCCCTGGCGGATCACTACGACAGGTTCCTCGACTTCCCGCTGGCGCTCCACGCGGGCCCCTTCGCCTTCGCAAAGCCCTTGCTGCTGTGGATCAACGACGGATTGATGGCGGTCTTCTTCCTGCTGATCGGCCTCGAAGTGAAGCGGGAGGTCCTGGAAGGAGAACTGGCGGACCGGGCGCGCATTGCGCTCCCTGCCTTCGGGGCGATCGGCGGCATGCTCGTGCCTGCGTTGATCTACGTCGGCTTCAATTGGGGCGATCCGACCGGCCTGCGCGGCTGGGCAATCCCGTCTGCGACCGACATCGCCTTTGCGCTCGGCGTGCTACAACTCCTGGGCAACCGGGTGCCCGTGGGGCTCAAGGTGTTCCTGCTGACGCTGGCCATCATGGACGACCTCGGCGCGATCGTGATCATCGCGATCTTCTATACAAGCGACTTGTCGATGCTATCGCTCCTGCTGGCCGGGTTCGCAGTGGCGATCCTCGTGGCCTTCAACCTGAAGAACATCAGCCGGGTACCGCTCTACATCCTGGTCGGACTGGTGCTGTGGTTCTGCGTGCTCAAGTCCGGCGTTCATGCCACGCTGGCTGGCGTGGCTACGGCACTGGCGATTCCGATGCGGGACGCGGGCAATCGTGATCGTTCCCCGGTGCGGGATATCGAGCATCAACTCCATCCGTGGGTGGCGTTCGGCATCCTCCCCGTATTTGCGTTTGCGAACGCGGGCGTCAGCCTTGCCGGACTCACGCCTGCCACGTTGCTCGATCCCATTCCGCTCGGGATCGCCCTCGGCCTCTTCGTGGGCAAGCAGCTGGGTGTCTTCGTGTTTGCGTGGCTTGCTGCAGTGCTGGGCCTGGCCCGCCTGCCGGTGGGCGTAACGTGGCGTCAGCTCTATGGCGCAGCCATCCTGTGCGGCATCGGCTTCACGATGAGCCTGTTCATCGGCTCTCTGGCGTTCGAGCAGGCTGCGGCCGGCCACGAAGTGAACGACCGGCTCGGGATCCTGGTCGGCTCGCTGCTGTCTGCGTTAGTGGGCTATTTCTTCCTGAAGTCAAGCCTGCGCGAGCCTGTCGACTGAGGCGGCAACCCTCAAGTCCGGAACAGGTACTCGAGTGCAATGCCGATGAAGACAGCCATGCCGAAGTAATTGTTGTTCAGGAAGGCGCGAAAGCACTTCTCCGGCATTCGCTCTCGAAGCAGCCACTGTTCATAAAGCGAGAAACAGGCCGCCGCTGCGAGACCACCGTAGTACCAGGCGCCGAGTTCGAGGTCGTGCCCGACGAGCCACAGGGCCAGCAGCGTCATCAGCTGCATGATCCCGATGACCGCACGGTCCGCCTCGCCAAACAGGATGGCGCTGGAACGTACACCGATCTTGAGGTCGTCTTCCCGATCGACCATCGCGTACATGGTGTCGTACGCCGTCGTCCACAGCAGCGAGGCCATGAACAGCAGCCAGCCGATCCGCGTCACTTCGCCTGCCTCGGCGGCATAGGCCATCGGCACCGACCAGGAGAACGCAATGCCGAGGTACAGCTGCGGGATCGGGAAGAAGCGCTTGAAGAACGGATACGTCACGGTCAGCACGGCGCCCACCAGCGCCAGCTGCTGCGTGAACCGGTCCAGTGTCATGACGAGTCCGAGCGCGATCAGCGACAGCGCAACGAACAGCATGATCGCTTCCTTGGGTTCCACCCGACCCTGCGCCATCGGGCGCTCGCGGGTGCGACGGACGTGGGGATCGATCTTGCGATCGGCGAAATCATTGATGACGCACCCTGCCGAGCGCATCAGGAAGACACCCAGCGTGAACACGATGAAAACGCGGGGCTGCGGATGTCCGTCAGACGCGAGCCAGAGTGCCCACAGCGCAGGCCACAGCAGCAGGAACGTGCCGATCGGACGATCCAGCCTCATCAGTCGGCCATAGTCGCCCAACGTGGCTGCCAGTTGTGGCAGGACCTGGGAGGCGAAGGCGGTTTCGTTGAAGCGCTCGCCCCAGCTGCGGGGGCGATTGCCTGCGGGAGTCGTCATTGGCCCTCTTGACCTCAAGTGAAGCGGAGTGACTTTGCCGGTGATGGTCATCCGAGGTCAACAAGCTTTTCTCGCGTCGGTACGACGGACGTGGGGCAGCGCTGCCTGCGCCTGATCAAACCCGGCTGAATCGTTCGCCGGTGCCGATCCAGCGGCTGAGCAGCGGGGCAATCACATCCTCATTGTCCTCGAGCAGGGACGTGGCAGCCTGCTGCACGCGTGGCAGCAAGTCGGCATCGCGAAGGAGATCAGCGACCCTCATCCTGGCGAGCCCGGTCTGCCGCGTACCAAGCAGTTCGCCTGGGCCGCGCAGTTCGAGATCGCGCCTCGCCACTTCGAAACCGTCATTCGTGTCACGCATGACACCGAGCCGTTCACGCGCAATTTCGGTCAGCGGAGGCTTGTAGAGGAGCACGCACGTGCTCTCCTGGCTGCCTCGGCCGACTCGGCCCCGGAGCTGATGCAACTGGGCGAGACCCATGCGTTCCGCGTTTTCGATGACCATCAGGCTGGCATTCGGCACATCCACGCCCACTTCGATGACCGTGGTCGCCACGAGCAGATGGATGTCCCCGGCCTTGAAGCCCGCCATGACGGCATCCTTCTGCTGTCCAGTCAGGCGGCCGTGGATCAACCCGACCGTGAGCCCGGGCAGGGCTGCCGCCAGCGTCGAGGCGGTTTCCTCCGCGGCCTGGGCTTCGAGCAGGTCCGACTCCTCGATCAGCGGGCAGACCCAATAGGCCTGCCGCTTGCCCTGGCAGGCCTCCAGGATCCGCTGGATGACGTCCACGCGGCGGGACTCCGGCAGCACCACCGTCTTCACAGGCGTTCGCCCTGGCGGCAGCTCGTCGATGATCGACACGTCGAGATCCGCATACGCTGTCATGGCCAGCGTTCTCGGGATCGGCGTGGCCGTCATGATGAGCTGGTGCGGGAACCGGCCGCTTGCCTGGCCCTTTTCCCTCAGCAACAAGCGCTGGTGCACACCGAACCGATGCTGCTCGTCGATGACGGCGAGGCCGAGTCTAGAGAACGCAACCTGCTCCTGGAACAGCGCGTGAGTCCCGACGGCCACGCTGATCTCGCCGGAGGCAAGGCCTGCCAGGGTCTCTGCTCGTTTGCGGGCCCCGAGCCTTCCGGTCAGGAGCGCCAACGAAACATTCAAGGGTTCGAACCAGCTGGCGAAGTTGCGGGCGTGCTGCTCGGCGAGGAGCTCCGTGGGTGCCATCAGCACGACCTGAAAACCAGCGTCAACAGCGTGCAGCGCTGCCAGCGCGGCCACCACGGTCTTGCCGCAGCCGACATCTCCCTGAACCAGCCGCAGCATCGGTTTTGATGCCGCGAGGTCCTGCTCGATCTCGTGCCAGACGCGGGACTGTGCGCCGGTCAGCGAGAAAGACAGGTTCCCGAGGAACTGCGCCGGCAGTCGGCTGCGCGCGGGCATCGACCAGCCAGGATCGGTCTGGATGTTCCTGCGCAACAGCCTGAGGCTGAGGTGTTGGGCGAGCAATTCCTCGAAGGCGAGGCGCCGCTGCGCCGGGTGCAATCCCATAGACAACAACTCGACACTCGCATCGGGTGGAGGCCGGTGCACGTATTGCAGCGCCGACGCCAGCGTCGGCATGTCGAATCCCTTCAGCAATCCCGAGGGCAACCAGTCGCGTACGCCTTCGCTCCCCAACTCCTTCAGTGCCAGGGTTGCCAGGCGACGCAGGCGGGCCTGTGCCACCCCTTCCGTTGCGGGGTAGACCGGTGTCAGCGCATCTTCCGTCTCTCCATTGGTGTCCGTGTCGACACGACGATACTCCGGATGGACGATCTCGAGTCCGAGCGGTCCGCGCCTTGCCTCGCCAAAGCAGCGAATGCGCACACCGCGCGCCAGTGCAGCCTGCTGAGCACCGGAAAAATGGAAGAACCGCAGCGTCAGGAACCCGGAGCCGTCGGCGATCCTGCAGATGAGCTGGCGCCTGCCGCGGAAGACGACCTCCGCCAGCTGCACTTCCCCTTCGACCACAGCCCGGTCGCCGGCCTGCAGCGACCCCATCGGCACGATGCGCGTGCGGTCTTCGTAGCGCAGGGGGAGGAGGAACAGGACGTCCTGAACCGTGAAGACACCCAGCTTCGCCAGCTTCTCGGCGAGCGCAGGCCCGACGCCGGAAAGTGCCGTTACCGGCCGGAGTTCAGGGAGTGCCATGGGCTTGGGCGACGCTGCCATGGGACCTTCCGTTGCAGTTGTCCGGCGCGTGGGCAGTCAGTCGTCGTGCTTTACAGCTCCAGGATGCAGTCCATCTCCACGGCAGCGCCCCGGGGCAGGGCGCCGACGCCAATCGCGGCACGCGCAGGATAGGGCTCCTTGAAATACTCCGTCATGATGCGGTTGACCGCGGCGAAGTGCTGCAGGTCCGTGAGAAACACATTCAGCTTGGCGACATGGCTGAAATCGCCCCCGGCCGCAGTGATGATCGCCTTGAGGTTGTCGAGGACGCGGCGGATCTGCTGATCCATGTCGCCCGTCACCAGCTGGCCCGTGGCCGGATCGAGGGGAATCTGTCCCGACACGTAAACCGTGTTGCCGCACTTGACTGCCTGAGAGTAAGTACCGATCGCACCGGGCGCATGCGGGGTCGAGATGATGGTGCGTGTCATGACGGGGCCTCGGGGTCGTAAAGGAAGCGGGTGGATGCCTGCCCGTGCGGCGGACAGGTCACGGCGATGCAGTGAATTCTAGAGACAGCAAGGTCGATGTGCGAGCGATCGACGCATGGACGTCGCATCGGCCGGCAGCGAATCAGGCGCAGGTGCGGATGACCCTGAGGACATCGGGCATCTTGCGCACGCTCTTGATCACCTTGGCCAGATGCTTGCGGTCGCGCACCTGCAGTTCGAAGATGATCGTCGACGCATCGGTATCGCTCTCGAGCATGGACACATGGTCGATATTCGTCTGCGTCCCGGCGATGTCCGACGCAAGGGCCGCCAGGACGCCGACCCGGTTTGCGACTTCGACCCGCACCTCGACCGCGTACAGGCGATCGACGCCGGCCTGCCAGCTCACCGACAGCCACTTGTCGGGCTGCTTGCGGTAACTGCGCAGGTTGCCGCAGGACTCGCGATGGATGACGACACCGCGGCCGCTCGACAGATAGGCCATGATCGGATCATTCGGAAGCGGGAAGCAGCAGCGTGCATAACTCACGACGAGGCCTTCCGTGCCGGCGATGGCAAGCGGATCCTTCTTGGTGAGCGGTTCCGGTGCGACCGCATCCGTCGGCAACAGTCTGCGGGCAACCAGCGGCGCCAGCCGTTCGCCGAGGCCAATCTGCTCGAACAGCTGGTCCGGCTTCTCCAGGCCGAGATCCGTGACCACCTGCTGCAGCTGCCCGTCGTCGATCTTCTTCAGTGACAGCGAGAGTTCGGACAACGCCTGATTGAGCAGGCGCTTGCCGAGTTCGATCGCCTCGCTGTGCTTGAGGCCTTTGAGGTAGTGCCGGATGGCCGCGCGGGCCTTGGCGGTGACGACGAAATTGACCCAGGCCGGGTTTGGCGTGGCGCCCTTCGCCGTGATGATCTCGACCGTCTGGCCGTTGCGCAGGGGCGTCCTGAGCGGGACGAGGCGGCGGTCGATCTTGGCAGCCACGCAGTGATTGCCGACGACGGTATGCACGTCATAGGCAAAGTCCACCGCAGTGGAATTCCGCGGCAGGCGCCGGATGTCGCCCTTGGGAGTGAAGACATAGACCTTGTCGGGGAACAGGTCGAGCTTCACGCTCTCCATGAACTCTTCCGAGTTGCCGCCCTGCTGCATTTCCATGAGCTGCTTCAGCCACTCATGGGCGTGATCGCTGTAGGCCCGGCCCTGGGCTTCGCCCGCCTTGTACTGCCAGTGCGCCGCGATGCCCGACTCGGCGACGCGATGCATGTCCTCGGTGCGGATCTGCACTTCGATCGGCATGCCGTTCGGCCCGAACAGCGTCGTGTGCAGCGACTGATAACCGTTGATGCGCGGGATCGCGATGTAGTCCTTGAAGCGGCCCGGCATCGGCCGGTACAGCCCGTGCACGATTCCCAGCACCCGGTAACAGGTGTCGATGCTGTCGCAGACGATGCGGAAGCCGAACACGTCGACGATCTCGGCGAGCGATGCGCTCTTGCGGCGCATCTTCTGGTACACGCTGTAGAGGTGCTTCTCGCGGCCTTCGACCCGGCCCGCGATGTTGGCCTTCTTGAGCGATGTCTGGATGTTTTCCAGGATCTTGCTGATGAACTGCTTCTGGTTGCCCCGCGCCTTCTTGAGCGCCTTTTCGATGATCCTGTAGCGGCCGGGGTACAGCGACTTGAAGCCTAGTTCTTCCAGTTCACTCTTTATGGAGTTGATGCCCAGGCGGTTGGCGATGGGCGCGAAGATCTCGAGCGTCTCGCGGGCAATGGCGCGGCGCCTGGCCGGCGGCATCGCACCGAGCGTTCGCATGTTGTGCGTGCGGTCCGCCAGCTTGACCATGATGACGCGGATGTCCCGGACCATCGCGAGCAGCATCTTGCGGAAGCTTTCGGCCTGGGCTTCTGCGCGGCTGCGGAACTGGATCTGGTCCAGTTTCGACACGCCGTCCACGAGGTCGGCTACCTGCGTGCCGAACTTCTCGGCGATCTCTGCCTTGGCGGTCGGGGTGTCCTCAATGACATCGTGCAGGATGGCTGCGACGATGGTCTGCGCATCGAGGTGCAGGTCGGCCAGCAGGTCGGCCACCGCGACGGGGTGCGCGATGTAGGGTTCGCCGGAGAGGCGCTTCTGGCCTTCGTGTGCCTGGGCACCGAACTCGTAGGCTTCGCGGACCTGGTCCACTTGTTCCGGCGGCAGGTAGGTCTCAAGCTTGTTGAGAAGCTGGGTAACGCCTATCGAGCGTCTTCCTGACGGCCAGAGATTCCGTATGGAAGACGCATAGTCCATGGTCGCAGGATGGGATCAGGACAGGAGGGGTTCAGTCTCCGAGGCCGAGGTGCGGTGCCCGCAGTTCGCCCGACATCTCGGGTTCCGGCATCAGCAGCTCGGGGGCGGGACGGTCCGCTTCCTCGAGGATCTCGGGGCCCACGTGGCCTGCGGCAATCTCCCGGAGCGCAATGACGGTCGGTTTGTCATTCTCGGGGTCCACGGTGGCTTCCGCGCCATTCGCTACCCTGCGGGCCCGCTTGGCGGCTACCAGCACCAGCTGGAACAGGTTCGGAACGTTCTGCAGGCAATCTTCAACAGTAATACGTGCCATCTGGATCAAGACCTCGAAGATAGTCGGTTCGCCGGGAACCTGGGGGAGACTGCCTGAACAGGCGATCAGGGCGACAGTATAGCCGAGCGGCCTGCCTGCCGCATTCGGCGGCGGCAAACTGGTATCCGCCTCACGCCGGGGCGCGACGGCCCGGCAATCCCTAGCGGCTGTACTCGGCGCCTGTCAGCGCGGGCGTGAGCCACTCGAGTTCCGGCCGGGGTGCGCGCAGGCGCTCGCCCTGACCGGTGATCACGGCCTCCAGGTCGTCGAGCGCGCGGGCGAAGTCCTCGTTGACCACCACGAAGTCGAATTCATGCCAGTGGGACATGTCGCTGCGGGCGTCCCGCAGCCGGCGCTCGATGACCTCGTCGGAATCCGTTGCCCGCCCGCGGAGGCGGCGTTCGAGCTCAGCCAGCGAAGGGGGCAGGATGAAGATGGAGGCACAGTCGGGCATGGACGCGCGCACCTGCCGCGCACCCTGCCAGTCGATCTCCAGGATGACGTCATGGCCCTCGACCAGCAGGCCCTCTACCTGGGCCTTGAGGGTCCCGTAGTAGTTGTCGAAGACCTGTGCGTACTCGAGGAAGGCCCCCGCGGCGATACGGCGCTCGAATTCCGCACGATCAACGAAGAAATAGTCCCGGGCTTCCTGCTCAGCGGGGCGTCGTGGCCGGGTGGTGCAGGAAATGGAGAAACGCAGCTGCGGGCGGCGCTCGAGAATCGCCCGCACCAGCGACGTCTTGCCGGCCCCGGACGGGGCCGCGATTACATAAAGTCGTCCGCGCCGTGCAGTCACTGCTGTTTGAACCGTAGCAAAGCGATCCTGGGGTTGGCCGGCGCACGGGCTGGCGTTTTGCAGCATGGTAACAACAAAGATTCGTGCGTGTCGTCCTTGGGAACATGCGCACTGGCTCCCGGTGGGCGGAATTGGAAGTGGCCTGCAAGACGGTACGGACGGTAAGATGCGGGAGCGGGATTCGCGCCCCGAAGGGCCGAATCAGCCGTTCCCGCCGGCCGGACTGCAGCGGCTGGCCAAAACTTGATGGAGGAGGTTTCGAGAGTGCTGAACAAGCGAGTACGCTCGGTTGCGGAGGCCGTCGCGGATGTGAAGGACGGTGCCACCGTCATGGTTGGCGGCTTCGGCACGGCCGGTATCCCGAATGAGCTGATCGAAGGCCTGATCGAGCAGGGTGCCCGGGACCTGGTCATCGTGAACAACAACGCGGGCAACGGAGACACGGGCCTTGCCGCGCTGCTGAAGACCGGCCGCGTGCGCAAGATCATCTGCAGTTTCCCCCGCCAGGCGGACAGCTACGTTTTCGATGAGCTGTACCGTGCCGGCAAGCTCGAGTTGGAACTGGTACCCCAGGGCAACCTCGCCGAGCGCATCCGGGCCGCTGGCGCCGGAATCGGTGCCTTCTTTACCCCGACAGGTTACGGGACCGAACTCGCGAAGAACCCCGACGGCGGCCCCAAGGAAACACGTGAAATCAACGGGCGCATGTACGTCCTCGAGTACCCCATTTACGCCGACGTGGCGCTTATCCGAGCAGAGCGAGGGGATGTCTGGGGCAACCTGACTTACCGCAAGGCGGCGCGGAATTTCGGTCCCGTCATGGCGACGGGCGCGAAATGCACGATCGCGACCGTGCATGAATTCGTCGAGCTCGGCCAGCTCGATCCCGAAAACATCGTGACTCCCGGCATATTCGTCAGCCGGGTGGTCCTCGTGCCGCGGGTCGCCACGGGCGCCGGCGGCTTCAAGAAGGAAGCGTGAACATGACCTACCAGCGTAGAACCAAGGACCAGCTCGCGGTCCGCGTCGCTGAGGACATGCCGGACGGTGCCTATGTGAACCTCGGCATCGGCATGCCGACCCTGGTTGCGAACCATATCGGCGGCGGACGGGAGATCATTCTCCATAGCGAAAACGGCATTCTCGGCATGGGCCCTGCTCCCAGGGCAGGCGAAGAGGATTACGACCTGATCAATGCCGGCAAGCAGCCGGTGACCTTGTTGGCAGGCGGCGCTTTTTTCCACCATTCGGACAGCTTCGCGATGATGCGCGGCGGGCACCTTGATATCTGCGTGCTCGGCGCATTCCAGGTATCGGCGACCGGCGACCTTGCCAATTGGAGCACCGGCGAACCCGGGTCGATTCCAGCCGTCGGCGGTGCAATGGACCTCGCCATCGGCGCGAAGCAGACCTGGGTGATGATGGATCTGCTGACCAAGAAGGGCGAGAGCAAGCTCGTGCGCGAATGCACTTATCCTTTGACTGGCATCGGCTGCGTATCGCGCGTCTATTCCGATCTGGCGACGTTCGAGTGTTCGCCCCAGGGCCTCAAGCTCATCGACAAGGTCGAGGGGCTGGAGCTGGCGGAGCTCGAACGCCTGGTCGGGTTGCCCATCAGGACGTGATGGGTGCATGCGCAGTTCCGCGGGTTAGTGGCCTGCGGAATCGTGCGACCGAACACAACAAGGGCTGCTGCCGGACGGCATGATCCGGCCAGCTGGCGCAACCGCCGTTGATTTCTACCTGACCATTCCGCGAGGCCGATTCATGAGCACATTCGAACAGCAGACCACGAAGTTCCGGACGCAAACCGGCTTCATCGCCGCTCTCGACCAAAGTGGCGGGAGCACCCCGAAGGCACTCAAGCTGTACGGAATCGCCGAGTCGTCGTACTCGGGTGAAGTGCAGATGATGGATCTGATCCATGCCATGCGCTCGCGCATCATCACGAGCCCGGCTTTCAACGGCGATCGCGTGCTCGCCGCCATCCTGTTCGAGGCGACGATGGATCGCGACGTCCAGGGCGTGCCGACCGCGGAATACCTGTGGAACGTCAAGCGCGTCGTGCCGATCCTCAAGGTGGACAAGGGTCTCGCCGACGAGGCGAATGGCGTGCAGCTCATGAAACCGATGCCCGGACTCGATGCGCTGCTGGCCAAGGCCAAGTCAAAGGGCATCTACGGCACCAAGATGCGCTCGGTCATCAAGCTGGCCAATGCGGCCGGCATCCAGGCCGTCGTCGACCAGCAGATTGCGGTAGCCAGGCAGATCATTGCCGGCGGACTTGTGCCGATCATCGAACCCGAAGTCGACATTCATTGTCCCGACAAGGCCGGCGCCGAGTCGCTGCTGAAGGCATCGCTGCTCAAGGGCCTCGACGGTCTGCCTGCCGGCCAGCTCGTCATGCTCAAGCTGACGCTGCCCGAAGTCGACGACCTGTACGCCGATTTCGTCAAGCATCCCCGGGTTCTCAAGGTAGTGGCTCTGTCCGGTGGCTACAGCCGCGCCGACGCCAACAAGAAACTTGCCCGGCAACATGGAATGGTGGCGAGCTTTTCGCGCGCGCTGACCGAAGGACTGACCGCGCAGCAGAGCGAAGCGGAATTCAACGTGGCGCTCGACGCGGCAATCCAGTCCATCTATGAGGCCTCGAAGACCTGACCTGCTGCCAGTGGCATAACCGGCGCGAGGTGCTTGAAGCCTCGCGCGCGGCGCCAGATCCTTGTGGGAACCCGCTGCCCCGCTTGCAGCTCGGGCTACTCGATGTTCTGCACCTGCTCGTTTAATGACTATATATATACTTATTAAACAATAAGTTATATTAATTTATTGTTTCTGGCTACATTCCCGGCTACATATAAATGTGGCGCCGGGCGGCTGAAGCTCGGTCCGGCTTAGGCTGGTGTCGGGTTTATAACGCCGCTCCTGTTCGAAGCTTGACCGAGCCTCTTCCCGAGGCTAGTGTTCTCACTGCATCAAGAGAAGGGCGCTGCCCTCGCCAACCTGCCCCGTCCGGGCAAGGTGGTCGGTTCGTAAGGAACAGATGTGGCCCTCAAGGGCAACGAAGCGGACATGAACCCCGCCTCGTGCGGGGTTTTGCGTTTCTGGGGTGGTCCACCT
>CAIUGU010000245.1 GCA_903898785.1 uncultured Pseudomonadota bacterium
CGCCGCCGGGTCGTGCTGCTGTTTCAAGGTACGCTGCGCGACGCGAGCCCTGAACGGCTTTGACTACGAACTCGCGATTCCAGGCTTCAGCAACATCGGCACGGCTGCTGCCGCCGGTTGAGCGCTCATCCGCATCGCCGTGTCGAGCAGCACGTTCCCCGCCATCGACCACATCCGGAATGGCAGCGAAAACATGCCGAACACAGAGTTGTCGTCGTTCGCCGGCTGCCGCGCCCCGAGCCCCTCGGCACGTAGGCGAGCCGCGTGAACGTCGGGCGCCGTATCGTTCGCGACAGCGAACGTGAACGCGGCTGCCGACACCTCGGGTCCATGGCCGTTGGCGCGGGCGGTCGCGGCCGTCCTGTCGACGCCTGACAATTTCTTCGCCCCGCGTGTGCGCGGATCGTGCGCGCGTGTGAAGCGGCCGATCCGCGGCGCGACCTCGTTGCGGAACCTGGAGCCGTTGAAGATGCCGTAGTGACCGACGGTCGGGCATTCATAGTGGAACTTGTTGTGCCGCGGGATTGAACTGCACAAATCGATTGCCGCCGCGCACTGACCGACACCGGTGATGTCGTCCTTCTCGCCCTCGATGGTCATCAACGCCACGCGGCGGATGGCCGTCAGATCCACAGGCCGCGAGCGATGGGTCATCTCGCCCTTCGGCATCAGATGGCTGACAAAGACCGTATCGATGGTCTGCAGGTAGAACTCAGCCGTTAGATCCATCACCGCCAGGTACTCGTCATAGAACTCGCGATGCTTCTCGGCGGAATCCCCGTCGCCGTGCACCAGATGCCTGAACAGCTTCTTGTGAGCGTCCACATGCCGGTCGAGGTTCATGGTCATGAACCCGGTGAGCTGCAGGAATCCTGGATAGACTGGCCGGCCGACCGCGAGATTGGGCCACGGCACCGAGGTGATGACATTGCGGCGGAACCACTCCGTACCCTTTTCCTCGGCCAGCTTGTTGACCGCGGTCGGGCTGACGCGCGTATCGATCGGCCCGCCGGCGAGCACCAGGCTCAGCGGCACGCGGGGATCGTCGTCCTCCTCCATCAACGCCACGGCGGCCAGCACCGGTACCGAAGGCTGGCACACCGCGAAGACATGCACGTCGCCGCCGAAGTGGCAGAACATGTCGCGCATGTAATCGATGTAGTCGTCGAGATCGAAGCTGCCGGCGGTGATCGGCACGTCGCGCGCGTCCTGCCAGTCGGTGATGTAGACCTCATGCGTCGGCAGGAACGTCTCGACCGTGCCGCGCAGCAGAGTCGCGAAATGCCCCGACATCGGCGCCACCAGCAGCAGCCGCGGCTGGCAGGCTGCCAGATCCGGATCGATGTCGCGCTTGAAGTGAACGAGGCGGCAGAACGGCCGCTGCCAGACAACCTCCTCGGTGACGGCGACGGGAACGCCGTCGACCACGGTCTGCTGCAAGCCAAAGCACGGCTTGTCGTAGCGTCGCGTGGTGCGCTCGAAAACCTCGCAGGCAGCCGCCGCATGACGGCCCATGGACGTGTGGGACAGCGGGTTGAACGGGTTGTTGAAGAACATCCGATAGGAGTCGGCCGCTACCCTTGCCGGCCGCACTGCAGCGTGGCTCAGCTCATACCAATGGTATAGCAATGCCTGCGTCCCCCTGTGATGATCGAGCGTGACGGCATGTCATGGCACCTGCAACGTTCCGGCTGCAGAAAAGTGCCGCGCGAGCCTTATTGTTGTCGAATACCCCCACGCCAGAGTGCACCGATTCGCACAATGGTTAAAGTTGCACGGCCGTCACAACATTTTCTGCAGCCGTGACACGATAGCTTCCACTGCCGTCGCATGCGTGAAGTGCGCGACGAAATCACCCTTCGTATCCATCACATAGACAATCGAAGTGTGATCGAGCGAATAACCGGCAGTCGACTTTTCGTCCTTCACCTTCTTGTAGTAGACCCGATAGGCGCGGGCGACTTCTGCAATCTGCTCGGGCGTCCCCGTCAGCCCGACGAGGCGAGGATGGAAAGCCTTCACGTACTCCCCCATCTGCTGAGGCGTATCGCGCTCTGGATCCAGGGAGATGAACACGGGGGTAATGCGATCGGCTTTCGGGCCAAGCCGATCGAGCGCCGCTGCGATCACCTGCAATCCCGTCGGACAGACGTCCGGGCAAAATGTATAGCCAAAGTAGACAAGTAGGTGCCGGCCGAGGAAATCCTTGTCGGTGACGCGCTTGCCAGCCGGATCGATGAGCGTGAACGGTCCCCCCACTTGCGCCTTGCCGACACTGGTAACCGGTGCAGCCGCACCAGCCAGGCGCTCTCGAAGGCCCGGCAGCGTGAGGAGCGCGGCCACGGCACCCAAAGTCAGACCGGCTGCCACAATGATCATCAGCCGCTTGTCGAGACGCATGGCTCTTCCTTCACTGCCAAGATGGCCAGATCGATTACGATACACGTTCCCGCACGCGTCACACTGGCTCCTGGGACATCATTGGTCGCATCGGGAACACCCAGGAGCGTATGTAGTGAGAAATCGCTTATCCGGCAGGGGGATAAAGCACGTTCGGGACGCAAGCCCCCAGGCTTCAGATCGACGCGGCGAGCCGGCTCGAGCACGCCCAGGCATCCGCCCCGCACATCTGCCTGTTAATCCTAAGCTAACCACGACTTCTAGTTTGCAGATCAGAATGACCGTTATTAACAGGCATTAAAATTCATCGCGCTAACGTGCAACCTCTCGCTATCGGGGTGCGTGGCAGGGGATCAGCGCGTCGTATCATGTTCTGGCAACGCAAAAACGAGCGTCTGGAAACGCGTCTCAACACTGTGATTGAGACCTCGGAGCGCACCCGTCAGTCGCTGGACGCGCGGCCACGCAAAGTCGTGGTCGACAAATCCTACGTGCAGCCTTCGGATGCCGATGACCATCCCGAGCTGGATTCATCGGAACCTGATGAACACGGAGCCCACGAGGCCGAGGCTGGGCAAGACCCAGACGCCATCGATCCGGCGGACCAGCATTCCTCACACGAATACGAAGCGTCCCCCGCGCACGACGCCGACGCAGAAATCGCTCGGTTCCATGCCGATGAGCCAGCAAGCGGCCCGAGCCAGGTCGCAGCCGGGGAAGTCGCCCAGTCCGCCAGCTCAGAAACCCTGGATACCACCGAGCAGCAGGAGCTCGAGGCGCTGTTCGAGGCCGCCGAGCATTGTGAGATGGCGTTGCAGCGCGCAGTGGAAGCCGAGGAGCGCGAGGCCGCCGCACGAGCGGAAGCCAATGCCCAGCGCGAACTCGCCGAGCAACTCGCCACCGAGATCGCAGCGGAACAGAGCGCCCGCCGTGACGCAGAGGCGCGCCTGCAGACCGCTACCCGCGCAGCCGAGGAAGCCCGTCATGAGGCTGCGATGCTCCGCGATAGCGCCGAACCACCCGAGACCATGGCGCTTCGTTTCGCCGAATCCCGCCGCCGTGACGCGGAGCGGCTCGAAGCAGAGATCGCTCGCGAGCAGCAAGCCC
>CAIUGU010000246.1 GCA_903898785.1 uncultured Pseudomonadota bacterium
CGAAGCTGAAGACGGACCTGCGCCGCGGACGCCTCCAGCTGGCACACGCCCTGTTACAAGGCGACTGACTCATGGAAACAAGGAACACTTCCCCCATGGGCACCAGCGCAGGAGCGCAAGAAGCAGCAGAGCAGTGGATCACGCGTTTGCTGCAGCAGCAGCCACCGCTGACTGCACCAGCCACTCTTGAGCAGCGCGTGTTTGCGGCCATTGCGGCAACGTCTCCTCCGCACTGGTGGCACCAGCCATTGACGCGGTGGCCTGTTGCCGCCCGGGTCGGGTTCCTTGCCGTCATGATCGCTTGTGCAGGACTGGGTCTCGCACTGGCGAATGTCATGGCCGCATTCATCGGCAGCATGGAAGTCACTGGTCACGCTGCTGCGGCGATGCCCGGATACGACGCGGCCAGGACCCTCTTCGACACACTGGCCGCCCTGACGGTGGTAGCCCGGACACTGGCGGGGAGCCTGCCGCAATCATGGCTGCATGGCGGATTGCTGCTGATCGGCCTGCTGTACGGAGTGTTCTTCGGACTCGGGGCAGTCGGTTACCGGGTCCTTCGTCCTGCGCGCTAACGCACCGGATCTCAACAGGAAGACTTCAATGACACGCACCTTCCGTCCCCTCGCTGTCTTGCTGCTCGTTGCTGCGCATTGCTGGTCGGCTGCACTGGCCGCACAGGAAGCGGTGCCCCTGGAACGCCCTGAACAGGCCGCCACGGCTGAAGCCGTCGACGCCCCCGCGGAATTCCCCTCGGCGGAACCTCGCCGACGCGGACGACGCCTGGACGATGACGGCGCAGTGGTGACGTTTGCAGGCGATGCTTCCCTACCCGCAGGGGAATCGACCGGGGCCGTCGTCGCGATTGTCGGCTCGGCAAGCAGCGACGGCGATGTCGGCGAGTCCGTCGTCTCTCTTCTCGGCAGCACGCGAGTCACGGGGCATGTGGGCAAAAGCGCTGTCGCCATTCTTGGCAGCGTCTATGTCGATGGCGTCGTTGACGAAGAAGTGGTCGCGATTCTCGGGGACATCGAACTGGGACCGAACGCGCGTATCGGCAATGACGTCGTCGTCATCGGCGGTGTGCTCACGCGCGCTCCGGGCGCGGTCATCGGCGGGCAGGTCGAGAACATCGGCCACGGCCTTGACCCCGGGGATTTCGGCTGGCTGAAGGCATGGGTGGAGAACTGCCTGTTCTATCTGCGGCCACTCGCGCTTGCGCCCGGTCTCGGCTGGGCGTGGAGCATTGCGGCGGGCTTCCTCGTGTTCTACATCGCACTGGCACTGCTGTTTCGCAGCAGCGCGGAAAGGTGCATCACGACGCTTGAAAGTGCGCCGGGAAGATCCCTTATTGCGGCGCTGCTGGCACTGCTGCTGACGCCCCTCGCGTTTCTCCTGCTGGCGATCACGATCGTTGGCCTCGCAGCAATCCCGTTTCTCGCGACGGCACTCTTCTTCGCCGCACTGTTCGGCAAGATGGTGATCCTGGCGTGGCTCGGCCGGCGTGGGACGAGACTGTTCGGCAACAGCCCGCTCAATCACCCGGCTGTGTCAGTCGCGCTCGGCGGCGCAGCGGTGCTCGCCGTCTATCTGGTGCCCGTCCTTGGCCTGGTTGTCTACAAGCTGCTTGGCGTGCTGGGACTCGGGGTCGTGCTCTACACGGTGCTGCTCGCATGGCAGGCTGCTCATCCGCCGGTGGAAGCAGCGGGCATCTCCGGTTCGCGGGACAGGACGTCAAGTACAGACCGAGCTTCCGCAGCGAGCGCGTCATCTGACCTTGACTTCGAGGGCCCGTCGGCCAACGCCGCAGCCGAAACGACGGCAGCAGCGGCCAGGGCCGGAGATCTCGACGAGGCCAGCCTGCCCAGGGCGGGCTTCTGGATCCGTATCGCCGCACTGCTGATCGACACGGTGTTGCTGGGTATCTTGCTGAAGGTGCTCGACAGCCCCGGCTTCTCGATCCTGCTCGTGCTGGCTGCCTATGGCGCCGTGATGTGGAAACTCAAATCGACCACGATCGGCGGGAGCATCTGTGGCCTCAAGGTCGTGCGGCTGGATGGCCGCCCCATCGACTGGTCAACCGCCATCGTCCGGGCGCTCGGTTGCTTCCTGTCCCTGGCGATCGCCTTCCTCGGCTTCATCTGGGTGGTCTTCGACACCGGCAAGCAGTCGTGGCATGACAAGATTGCCGGCACGACCGTCGTGCGGGTTCCGAAAGGGGTGTCACTCCTCTAGCCCGAGCGCGTGGGCAACAGGCTCACTCGGAATCGCCGAGCCGAGCTGCCTCGTCGCGGCTCAGTGCCGTGCGCACTTCGATGACCTCGCTCTGCCGCTTCTTCTGCAGCTCATGCGCGTGGGCACGGATGAAGTGCTCGACCACCTTGAGCGCCTGCTCATCGGTGAAAGGCTGGTACGAGACGACCTCGAAACGGAAGCCGCGCCAGTTGATCCTCTTCGGATGCACGATGCTGGGCCGGTCCATCGGGGAGCCGGGAGGCGGACGGTCGTTCATGGCGAAAACGTGAAGTCGGTGCGCAACATCCACGATTTAAGGGAACGCCTCACGACACCATTAGGGCGCGCCATAGGGCCGCTCGCCACCCGCCGCGTCCACAATTGGCCACGCAATTCCCGCATCCAGGACCGAAAGCGACCCCCATGAGCGATGACCGCAAATTCAGGATTGGCGACCTGGTCAAGCCGGCCGAATCGACCATTGCCGACGTGGGCGAGGTGGTAAACATCCGCGACAACGACTACGTCATCGTGCAGTGGCATGGCAGCAACCGCAGCACGCACCACTGGCGGTCCCTTGAAATCGTCGGCGCAGGCCGCACTGAGCTTCCCGCCCGCGTTTCCTCCCGCACCACCCTGTAACGCCGCCGCAACTGCGGGCTGCGAGCGACACCCGGCGGTCATTTACCTGCAAGTGCCCGCTCGATCTCCGGCAGCACGGTGAAGAGATCGCCGACCAGGCCGATGTCGGCCACCTCGAAGATCGGCGCCTCGGCATCCTTGTTGATCGCCACGATCGTGCGGGCATCCTTGATGCCGGTGAGATGCTGGATGGCGCCCGAAATGCCCACGGCCACATAGAGCTCAGGCGCGATGATCTTGCCCGTCTGCCCGACCTGCAGCTCATTCGGCACGTAGCCGGCATCCACAGCGGCACGCGAGGCGCCCACGGCTGCACCCAGCCTGTCTGCAAGGCTGTAGATGTGCTTGAAGTTCTCCGCGCTGCCCAGCGCCCTTCCACCTGAAACGACGCGCGCCGCACTTTGCAGGTCAGGCCGGTCGCTGGCGCCCGATTCAACGCCGATGAAACGCGTATGCGATGGCACGGCCGCCTTGACGGTCACAGGCTCGATCGCGGCAGCGCCGCCAGGGGCCGCGACGGCAAACGATGCCGCGCGAACCGTTGCCACGACCTTGACGCCGGCAGGAACCTCGATGGTGACGATCGCGTTGCCCGCGTAGATCGGACGGCGGAAGCGACGCTCGCCTTCGACCGCCATCAGGTCGCTGATCTGGGGCGCATCGAGCAGCGCGGCAACCCGCGGCATGACGTCCTTGCCGAATGTCGTCGAGGCGGCCATCAAGTGCGTGAAGCCGGCCCCGAGCTCGGCGATCTGCGGCGCAAGCACGGCGGCCAGCGTATGGACGTTGGGCGCCTGCGTCACCGTCAGCACACGCTGCACGCCGGTAAGCGCCGCCGCTTCCTTCGCAATGGCATCGGGTTCGGCGGCCAGGACGACGATCGTGACAGCCGCCCCTGGAATCCGGCTTGCGCAGGTGACCGTGCGCGCAGTGGCCGGACTCAGCCGATGTCCATCGTGCTCAGCGACAATCAGGACAGTACTCATTGCAGCACTCCCCTCGCCCGCAGCTGCGCCACGAGCTCTGCCGCATCCTTCACCATGACGCCGCGGGTCCTCTGCGCAGGAGGTTCGTACTTCACGACCTTCAATGTTTCAGTGACGTCGACGCCGAGAGCGCCTGCCTCGATGACATCGAGCGGCTTCTTCTTGGCCTTCATGATCTCCGGCAACTTGACGTAGCGAGGTTCATTGAGACGCAGGTCCGTGGTGAATACGGCCGGCAGGTCGACTTCGATCTTCTCGAGCCCTGCGTCCACTTCCCGCGTCACCACGGCAACCGCGCCGTTGATTTCGATCTTCGACGCGAAGGTCGCTTGCGGACGTTCCCACAGTGCGGCGAGCATCTGGCCGGTCTGGCTGTTGTCGTCGTCGATGGCCTGCTTTCCCAGGATCACGATGGAGGGCTGCTCCTTCGCAATGAGCTGCAGGAAGATCCGGGCCGCCTGCAAAGGCTCGACAGCCGCCGCAGTCCTGACCTGGACAGCGCGGTCGGCGCCCATCGCCAGCGCAGTCCTGAGCTGCTGCTGCACGTCGTCGCTGCCGATGGCCACAGCCACCACCTCGTCCGCGTGGCCGCGTTCCTTGATGCGCAAGGCCTCTTCCAGCCCGATTTCATCGAACGGGTTGATGCTCATCTTTACGCCGTCGAGCACTACGCCTGTGCCATCCGGCTTGACCCGGATGCGGACGTTGTAGTCGACGACGCGTTTCACCCCAACCATCACCCTGCGCACGCTTTGCTCTCCCGCTCAATGTCGACGTCGGGCCGACGAGCCTAGTGTAAAGCAAGCGCCATGACTCCTTACTTGCTTTGGTTCTGACCACCCATCTGAAAGGAATGGAATCGCACCGGCCGAGAGTGGTGCCAGGCGGACGTGAGGGGCTATGCTGTCGGCAACCCTGCGACTTCAGCTGCAACCCAAGGCTGCCCCTTTGAAATTCTGCTCCGCCTGCGGCCAGCCCGTCACCGTAGTCGTCCCGGAAGGCGACCACCTTCCGCGCTTCGTATGCACGGTGTGCAAGACCGTCCACTACGAGAACCCCCGGATCATCGCGGGCTGCGTGCCGGAATGGCAGGGCAGGATCGTGCTGTGCAGGCGGGCCATCGAGCCGCGGAAGGGCTACTGGACGATTCCGGCCGGATTCATGGAGAACCGCGAAACAATCCAGCAAGCTGCCGCGCGGGACGCCATGGAGGAAGCCCTCGCCAGGGTGGAGGTCGGGTCGATATTGGCGATCGTGTCGGTGCTCCACGCCCATCAGGTGCACATCATGTTCCGTGCGAAGCTCCTGGATCCCGATATCGGGATCGGTCCGGAGAGCCTCGAGGTCATGCTGTGCGACGAAGCGGACATTCCCTGGGCGGACATCGCCTTCCGCAGCGTGGAATTCGCCCTGCGGCGCTACCTAGAAGACCGGAGGTCAGGCCGCGAAGACCTTCACTACGACACCCTCGACAGGGCGCATAGCCCCGCCTCCTGAAGGGCGGCAGAACCCGTATTTGCTGCTGCGTTCTTGCAGTCCGCCCCGCGTTTGGCAGAATACGGCGCTACCTCGAAGGGGGTGACCCCTCTCCCACGTCCCAGTCTGGAGTCCGCCGATGACCTTTGTCGTCACCGAAAACTGCATTAAGTGCAAATACATGGATTGCGTGGAAGTCTGCCCGGTGGACTGCTTCCACGAGGGCCCCAACTTCCTGGTCATCGATCCGGACGAATGCATCGACTGCACGCTGTGTGAACCGGAATGCCCGGCCGAAGCCATCTTCTCTGAAGAGGAGTTGCGGGCAGGCCAGGAACATTTCAAGGCGCTCAACGCCGAGCTCACCAAGGGCTGGCCGGTCATCACCGAGAAGAAAGATGCGCCTGCCGACGCCAAGTCGTGGGACGGCAAGCCGGACAAGCTCAAGTTGCTGGAGCGCTGAATTCTACGCTACGGGATCGGGAGGGCAGTGGTCGCCCTCCGTTCCTGCGTAGTCCAAGCAGCAATCGATTGGTTGCTGTGGCGTCCGGACGGCCTGATTACAGGCCGGGGCGCTTCCCGGACTCGAGGTACTGGACGAGCTTCGCGGCGGGCAAGTAACCGCCGATGTATTCACCCGTTTCGGTGATGATCGCCGGGGTGCCATTCACTCCGATCTGCTCGCCCAGGGCAAATTCGCTGGCGACCGGCGTGGTCCCGCAATTCGGGGATTTCACTTCCTTGTCGAGCTTCGCATCGGTCAACGCCTGCTTGCGGTCCCTGGAGCAGAACACCTGTTCCATCTTGGCCCAGGAATTCGTATTCGGCCCCGTCCGCGGGTACGCGACGTAGCGAACTTTGACGCCGAGCTTGTTGAGTTCGCCGATCTCGCTGTGGAGCTTCCGGCAGTAGGTGCAGTCGATATCGGTGAACACGGTAATCGTGTGCTTCACCGTGGCCGGCGCGAATACGATCATCTGGTCTTCCTTGACGCCTGACAGCAGCTTGCGGCGGGCGTCTGCCTTGCGCGCATCCGTCAGGTTGGTGCGAGAAGCGATCTCGAACAGGTCGCCGCTGATGACGAAACGGCCATCGGCGCTGATGTAACCGACACTGGTATCGACCGCGACCTCGTACAGGCCGGGAATCGGCGTTTCACGAATGCTCTGGGGCGTCGCACCGGGAATCTTGCCGGCGAGCTTTGCACGCAGCTCAGGAGTCAATGCGTTGCTTGCCGGGGCTGCGGCCGCCATGACGGTTGCCGTTGCACAGAGGGCCATGCAGGCCAGCAGGATCGAAGAAAATCTGTTCATTACGTGCTCCACGCGAGCGGGTCAGCGACTGGGCCAATCACCTTCTTGAGGAGGCGAACCCTGCTGCCCGAAGGCTGCCGATTCGACCCGCCATCGCCGCCGTGGTTCAACTCCGAACCCCGACCAGCGCGCTGGATGATAGCAGACGAGACCCCACTTTCGCCCCCTGACGGGGCAACGGACCCGCCCGGAGGGTCACCCTCGCGGGTGATGCTGGGCGTGCAGTTCCTTCATGCGCTCGCGGGCCACGTGCGTGTAGATCTGCGTCGTCGACAGGTCGCTGTGACCCAGCAGCATCTGCACGACCCGGAGGTCGGCGCCATGGTTCAGCAGGTGGGTGGCAAACGCGTGGCGGAGGGTATGGGGCGACAGGTCTTTCTGGACCCCCGCCTTCTGGGCATACCGCTTGATGATGTGCCAGAAGGCCTGCCGGGTCATGCGATCGCCGCGGCGGGTGGGAAAGAGGTAGTCGGTCTGGCGTTCGAGCAGGATTTCGTGGCGGGCACCCCTGGCAAACTGGCCCAGCCAGCGGACTGACTCCTCGCCCAGCGGGATCATGCGCTCGCGATCACCCTTGCCGATGATCCGGATGACGCCCTGGTTCAGGTTGACCTGGCTGGACTTGAGATTCACCAGCTCCGATACGCGCAGCCCCGTGGCATACAGCACCTCGAGCATCGTGCGGTCCCGATGACCGAGCGGATCGTGGATGGCGGGCGCGCCGAGCAGCGATTCGACTTCCTCCTCAGTCAGCGACTTGGGGAGTGAGCGGCCGATTTTCGGCATCGCGATCTGGGCAGTCGGGTCTTCCTTGATGAGCTTCTCGCCGATCAGGTGGCGGAAGAAGCGGCGAAAGCTGGAAAGTTGTCGCGCCGTCGAGCGAGGCCTGGCCCCTGATTCGACGCGCCAGGCGATGAATGCCAGAATGTCGGCGCGCTTTGCTGTGGTAATCGATGTGCCGGTGCCCTGCAGCCACCGGTCAAGTGCCGTGAGATCGGCACGATAGGCGGAAAGCGTGTTGGGAGACAGCCCGCGCTCCATCCAGACGGCATCCAGGAAGCGGTCGATGGCCATCAGGGAAGGGCTGTCGCTGTCGCCGCGCGCAGTGCCGTGACCTGACTTCGCGTAGACCGAAGATTTCGTGGCGGTACTCATTAAGGAAAGTATGCTGACGGTTCCACGACCCCGGACGTGACAGCTCTCACAGATCGCCTCGTGTATTAACATAAAGAGAACCAGATCACAGAATGCCTGCCCCCGGACAACAAGCACCACCCGTCATCCCGACCGGTTACCGCCTCCCCCGATGACCTCTGCGCTCGCCAAGCTCCTGCGAGTGCTCTATGGTCTGTACGTGTGGGCCCTGTTCGTGGTGCTCAGCCTCACGACGCTGATCTTGGTGCTCGTCGTGCCGCCGCTCACGATCCGCCGTGCAATCGCGCGGCAGGTCGCCAGCCTTTTCCTGCTGCTGGCAGGCATGCCGGTGCGGGTGCTGGGGGCAGAGCAGCTTCCGGACCAGCCTTGCGTGGTGGTAGCCAACCATTCGAGCTATCTCGACGGCGTCATCCTGAAGGCCGCGCTACCCGCGCATTTCTGTTTCGTCATCAAGAAGGAAATGGTGCGCGTCCCGCTGGCTGGGGCCCTGCTGCGCCGGATTGGCTCGGAGTTCGTGGACCGCTTCAACCGGCACAGCGGCGGCATGGATGCCCGTCGCATCATCCGGACAGCCAGCGGCGGCCAATCCCTGGCGTTCTTTCCGGAGGGGACGTTTACCGAACAGCCCGGGATCGCCCGCTTCCACATCGGGGCATTCATCATCGCGGTGCGCGCCTCGATGCCGGTGGTGCCCATCGCGATCCGGGGCGCCCGCCGCGGACTGCCCGCCGACAGCATCTGGCCGCGGCCCGGGCGGCTGGAAGTTCGGGTATTGGGCATGCTGCCCTTGGGGGAGGGTGACGACTCGAGCGCTGCCTCAGGACGGCTGCGTGATGCGGCCCGGGCCCTCATCCTCGCGGCCGTCGACGAACCTGACCTGGAGCAGGATCAACCCGCCCCCTCCCCTTCGACGCCGGCCTGATTCGCACCCGCGCCCAACCCGGGCGACTGCACACTTTCCGGTCACCACCGTCCAATTTATTTGTGCATCGCACAAGGAGCGGCTACCATCTGCCCTGTACGCAGGAAGGGCCCGTTTTCGCGGCCGCCATGTCCAACCAATTGCTCTCGAGCAGCCCGCGTGCAGGCAGCGTAAAGAGCGGGGATGAGTGCCAATGCAGTTGCAGTCGAAGCTGGTGGCCATTACGGGCGCAGGCAAGGGGATCGGCCGGGCCATGTCCCTGGCGTTTGCAGGGAAGGGTGCCAACCTCGCCCTGCTCGACATGAATCCCGCTGATCTCGACGAAACGAAGGCGCAGTGCCTGGCCCTCGGTGTTCGCGCGGAACGCTATCTCTGCAACGTGTCGGACGAGGCGCAGGTGATCGCCGCCTGCGATGCGGTGGTCGGCGATTTCGGCCGGTTCGACGTGCTGGTCAACAACGCCGGCATCACGCGCGACGCGCTGCTGGTGAAGGCACAGGACGGCAAGGTCACCGCGAAGATGTCGCTGGACCAGTGGCAGGCGGTCATCAACGTGAACCTGACGGGCGTGTTTCTGTGCGCCCGCGAAGCCGCCGAGCGGATGATCGGCCTCGGCCAGGGCGGCGTGATCATCAACATCTCCAGCATTTCCCGCAGCGGCAACGTCGGCCAGACGAATTACACGGCCGCCAAGGCCGGTGTAGCCGCCATGGGCGTGACATGGGCCAAGGAACTCGCGCGCTACGGTATCCGCGTCGGCAGCATCGCGCCGGGCTTCACGCGGACGGAAATCCTGAGCGCAATGAAACCCGAGATCCTGGAGAAAGCGCTCGCCCCCGTGCCATTGAAGCGCCTGGGCGAGGCGGACGAGATTGCCCACGGGGCGGTATTCATCGCGGAGAACGACTTCTTCACCGGCCGTGTCCTCGAAATCGACGGCGGCCTGCGAATCTAGCCCTGCCCTGCCGGGGCAGGCCTCTCCTCTCCGCTTCACTCCCGCCGCGCCGCTGTGGTCTACTGCCCATCCCGTGCAGAAGGATGGAGTTGCCCATGCGATCTGGTATAGCCGCCGCGCTGTTCGCCGCGCTTGGCCTCGCGGCCGGATGCAGCACGACCCCGCAGCGCGCCGCGACAGCGCCGGCTGCAGCCGCCACGAGCGGGCTCAAGGTGCCTGTCGAGTACTACAAGCTGGCCAACGGCCTGAAGGTGGTATTGTCCGAGGACCACTCGGTACCGGTCGCGACCGTGGCCGTCTACTACAACATCGGCTTCCGCATCGAACCGCGCGACCGCACAGGCTTCGCCCACCTGTTCGAACACATGATGTTCCAGGGCTCCGCGAACCTCGGCAAGAACGAGTTCTTCCGTGTCGTGCAGAGCATGGGCGGCACCCTTAACGGGTCGACGCGGTTCGACTTCACCAATTACTACGCCGCGTTCCCGTCCAACGCAGTCGAGACGCTGCTCTGGGCCGAGGCCGACCGCATGCGCAGCCTCGAAATCACGCAGGAGAACCTCACCAACCAGCAAGGCGTGGTCAAGAGCGAGGTCCGCGTCAATGTGCTGAATCGGCCCTACGGCGGCTTCCCGTGGCTCGACATCCCGCAGCACGCGAACCAGAACTGGTACAACGCACACAACTTCTACGGCGATCTCGAGCACCTGGATGCCGCGACGCTGAAGGACGTCCAGGATTTCTTCAACACCTACTATGCTCCGAACAATGCTGCGCTGGTCGTCGTGGGTGATTTCGATCCGGTTGCCGTGCGCGCGTGGATCCAGAAGTACTACGGTCCCATTGCAGCACGTCCTACGCCTGCCAAGCCCGACCTGTCGGAGCCGGCACAGACGGCAGAACGCCGTGCGACCAAGACGGACCCGCTGGTACCGAGGCCGGCGATGGCCATCGCGTACCATGTCCCAGAACGCTGGACGCCGGATCACTTTGCCTTCGGGCTGCTCGACGAGATCCTCCTGCAAGGGGACGATTCACGCCTGCACCAGGACATCGTGCAACGCCGCGGCCTGACATCCAGCATCTCCGGCGGCATCAACCTGCTCGGCAACATGTTCAACTACAGCGGGCCCATGCTCTGGACTGCCTCGCTGATCCACGACCCTGCGCAGACGGATGCAGAGATCCTCGCGGCGTTCGACGCCAACATCGAGCGCATCACCCGCGAACCTGTCACGCAGGACGAACTCGATCGGGCCCGCACGCAGATCCGTTCGTCGCTCTACGACCTGGTCGGCAGCAGCACCCGCTTCGGACTGGCCGATCTGCTCGCGTGCTTCGCACTGTTCGACGACGACCCGACGAGGATCAACCAGATCGAGGGCGAGTTCGCGAAGGTCACGCCCGCAATGCTGATGCAGACGGCAAATCGTTACTTGCGGCCGGACAATCGCACGATCCTCCAGGTCTTGCCCGACCCCAACAAGCCGGCAGCGGCAGGAGCAGCGCGATGAGCCTGCGACGCATGCAAGCCGCCGCAGTGGGCGGTGCAGTCCTCGCTGCACTCATGATCGCGGTTCCGGTTGCGTTTTCCGCCGAGGCGCCGCCCGCCCCTTCGGCGCCGAAGCCGATGCAACTTCCGACGCCTGAGCGCGCGGATCTGCCCAACGGACTCAAGACCACGCTGGTTGAGTTCGGCACGGTACCCAAGGCCACTATCGTCGTGGTCGTGCGCGCTGGCAACGTCAACCAGGGCACGCAGGTCTGGCTGCCCGATATCGTCGGCGACCTGATGAAGGAAGGCACGCGGCAGCGGAACTCGGAGCAGATCGCGAACGCGGCTGCATTGATGGGCGGCGAGCTGGGCATCGGCGTCGGAGCGGAGGAGACCACGCTCAGCCTGGACGTGCTGTCGGAATCCTTGCCGGACGCAGTGAAGCTGCTGGCCGAGGTGCTGCGGGAGCCGCTGCTACCCGAGAGCGAGTTGCCGCGAATCAAGCAGGATTACCTGCGCAACCTGAGCGTCATCCGCGCGCAAGCCCAGTCGCAGGCAGGCACGGCACTCGCGAAGCTGCTGTACGGGGACCATCCCTTCGGACAGACGCTGCCCACCGAGGAACAACTGGGAAGCTACACGATCGACGATGTCAGGAAGTTCTACGCTACCCAGTTCGGTACGGCCCGGACACATGTCTATGTGGCCGGACGCTTTGATCGCGTCGCCCTTCGGAAGTCGCTGGATGCCGCGTTTGGCGACTGGATGCGCGGTCCTGTGCCGTACGTCAATCCACCGATGACCTCAAGGACGCAGCGCGTGCAACTGATCGACCGGCCGGGTGCGCCGCAGTCCACCCTTCGCCTGGCCCTGCCCGTGATCTCACCGGAACATCCGGACTTCATGGCGATGTCGGTGCTGAATACACTGCTCGGCGGCTCCATCACCTCGCGCATCACCACGAATATCCGCGAGGAAAAGGGCTGGGCCTACTCGCCGAGCAGCGCCGTCTCCGCCCGCTACCGCAATTCCACGTGGAGCGAGAGCGCCGACGTCACCACGGCATCGACGGGACCCGCCATCGCGGAAATCCTGAAGGAAATTGCCCGGCTGCAGCAGACACCGCCCACGACCGCGGAACTGGACCAGGTGAAGAGCTACCGCAACGGGCTGTTCGTGCTCGGTAATGCCACGCGAGGCGGCCTGATCGGCCAGCTGAGTTTCATGGACCTGCATGGCCTGCCCCAGGACTGGCTCACCACGTTCGTCTCGCGGTTGTACACCGTCACGCCCGACAAGATCAGTGCGATCGCACGCGACCAGTTGCGCATGAATGAAGCTACGCTCGTCGTGGTAGGCGATGCCGCCACTGTACGGCCGCAGCTGCAGGCAGTGCCTCAACTGCAAGGCGTGAAGATCGAATGACCGACCGGGAGATCATGCCGTATGACGTCGTGGTCGTCGGCGGCGGGCCTGGCGGCCTTGCGTTCGCGACCAGGCTGAAGCAGCTCAAGCCGGATCTGACGATCTGCGTCCTTGAGAAGGGCGCTGCCATCGGCGCGCACTCCCTGTCCGGAGCCGTGCTGGAACCCGGCCCGCTGGAGTCCCTGCTGCCCGGGTGGCAGTCCACATACACGGGCATGAAGATCGCCGCCACACAGGATGAGTTCCTGCTGCTGACTGCCAGCAACGCGCTACACCTGCCAACGCCGCCGCAGATGAAGAATCACGGCAACTTGATCGTGTCGCTTGGGCAATTGACGGCGTGGCTCGCAGTGCAGGCCGAGTCCCTCGGCATCGATGTCTTTCCGGGCTTTCCAGCCACCGAAGCGTTGTTCGATGACGGCGGCGCCGTCAAGGGGGTACGCATCGGCGACATGGGGCTCGCCCATGACGGAACGCCCGGACCGAATTACGCGCCGGGCGTCGAGATTCACGCCACACTTACCGTCCTTGCGGAAGGTAGTCGCGGCTCGATCACCAAGCAGCTGATCAAGCGCTTCCGTCTTGATACCGCGGCGTCACCGCCGACCTTTGGCCTTGGCTTCAAGGAATTGTGGCAACTCCCGTCCGGACGGACACAACCCGGCAAGATCCAGCACACGGTGGGCTGGCCCGTGGATGCGAAAACCTACGGCGGCAGCTTCCTCTATCACCTGGACAACGACCGCGTGTACGTGGGCTACGTGGCCGGGCTCGACTACCGCGATCCGCGCTTCAAACCGTTCGAGGCTTTCCAGCAGTTCAAGCACCATCCACACGTGCGTGGCTTGCTTGAGGGCGGCGAAATCCTGTCGGCGGGCGCGCGCACGATCGCAGCGGGCGGCTGGCAATCACTGCCCAGGCTCGACATGCCTGGAGCCCTGCTCGTGGGCGATGCAGGCGGGACGCTCAACGTCCCGAAGATCAAGGGCATCCATCAGGCCATCCGCTCCGGCGTCACGGCGGCCGAGCATTTCGCGGTAGCCGGACAAGCGAGCGGCTTCGATGCGCGCTGGCGCGCGTCACCGGGCGGGCGCGAACTGTACAAGGTCCGCAACATCAAGCCTGGCTTCAAGCTCGGGCTGTATGCCGGCATTGCGAATGCCGCGCTCGAAACACTGACGGCCGGACGGCTGCCGTGGACACTCGCCAACCGCGCCGATGCCGGACAACTGATGAAGCTGGCCGAATACACATCGCCCGAACGGCACTGGGTCAGCAGGACGCTGCCCCCGCGCGACCGGGTTTCCTCGGTGTTCTTTGCCGGCAATTCGCATGACGAAAGCCAGCCGGTTCACCTGAAGGTGGCCGACCCTGCCGTCTGCGTCACGCAATGCACGACCGAGTACGGCAACCCCTGCCAGAACTTCTGCCCGGCCGGCGTCTATGAAATGGTCGGCGAAGGGTCCGCGCGCCGCCTGCAGATCAACGCCGCCAACTGCGTTCACTGCAAGGCGTGCGACATCAAGGATCCCTACGGCATCATCACGTGGACTCCGCCCGAAGGCGGGTCCGGACCCAACTACCAGAACCTGTGAGTACCGTCCGCGAACTCTACGACCGTGAGCTCTCACGGCTCGGTCACCATGTCGATCCGGCCCAGCTCGAGGCGATCACGCGCCTCGACGACCTCCGCACGCGTCTGCTGGCCACGCGCCGCAGTCCGGGCTTCCTCGGCGGCCTGTTCCAGGGCAGGAAGTCCCTCGCCCCCGAGCGGGGACTCTATCTCTGGGGCGGTGTCGGCCGCGGCAAGACGTGGATCATGGACCTGTTTTTCCAGAGCCTGCCGTTCAAGAACAAGCAGCGCAGCCACTTCCATCGCTTCATGCAGGCCGTCCATGACGACCTGAGGAAGCTGAAAGACCAGTCCGATCCCCTCGAGATCGTGGCCGAGCGCATTGCCAGGCGCACGCGGGTGCTCTGCTTCGACGAATTCTTCGTCTCGGACATCGCCGATGCGATGCTGCTCGGCACGCTGTTCGACGGGCTGTTTCGTCGCGGCGTGACGCTGGTCGCCACGTCGAACGTCCCGCCGGGCGGCCTCTACAAGGATGGCCTGCAGCGGGCCCGCTTCCTGCCCGCGATCCGCCAGATCGAGAAGCACACCGAGACGCTGCATGTCGACGGCGGCATCGACCATCGGCTCCGCGTGCTCGAGAGCGCAGCGACCTGGCTTGACTCCCGCGCTCCGGAAACGCAGGGACGACTGGCTGCGCTGTTCGAGGCGATCGCAGGCGACCCGGGCCAGGCCGACCAGACGATCATGATCGAACACCGCAAACTGCACGCGCGACGGGTGGCGGCGGACGTCATCTGGTTCGACTTCCAGCAGGTCTGCGACGGCCCGCGCGGCCAGGCGGACTACATCGAGCTCGCCCGCTGCTACCACACCGTGTTCGTCAGCAATGTTCCGGTGCTGGACGGCGAGCACGAGAACCAGGCGCGGCGTTTCATTGCGCTGGTCGACGAATTCTACGACCGCGCCGTCAAGCTCATCCTGTCTGCGCAGGCCCCGTTGCCGGAGCTGTATCGCGGGTCCCGGCTGACCTTCGAATTCGAGCGCACGTCGAGCCGCCTGATCGAAATGCAGTCCCAGGACTATCTCGCGCGCCCCCACAAGCCCTGATGCCGCCGGGAACGGGTGGAAACCCGCAAGGCAAGGCCATGATCGGCATGGTTATAATGGCTCGCCGAGAGTGCGCATAGGTCAGGCAGAGGTTCCATACAGGTGAAAGCGGTCGCGGAGTTCAAGATCCACTACGTCCAGATGCTGGACCCGAGTGGCCAGCCCGTGGCCGACCTGCCCGCGTTCGCCCATTCCCGCGACGAGCTCGTCCGGATGTACCGCATGATGGTGCTGGCGCGGACGTTCGATACCAAGGCCGTCAACCTGCAGCGCACCGGCAAGCTCGGCACTTACCCTTCCTGCCTCGGCCATGAGGCCACGCATGTCGGCGCGGGAGCCGCCCTGCGCCCGGAGGATTCCATTGCCCCGGTATATCGCGAGATCGGCACACAGTACTGGCGCGGCGTACGCATGGTGGAAACGCTGACCTACTGGGGCGGCGACGAGCGCGGCAATGATTTCTCGGGCCCGCGACACGACTTTCCGTGGAGCGTGCCCATCGCATCCCAGACCCTGCATGCCGCCGGTGCGGCCATGGCTTACAAGATCCGCCGCGAGCCGCGGTGTGCGCTGGCCTATGTCGGCGATGGCGGTACGTCCGAGGGCGCCTTCTACGAGGCCATCAACCTCGCGGGTGCGCGCAAGCTCCCGGTCGTGTTCCTGGTCGTGAACAACCGGTGGGCCATCTCCGTGCCGATCGAACAGCAGACCGCATGCACCACGCTCGCGCAGAAGGCCATTGCAGCCGGCATCCCGGGCGTCCAGGTGGACGGCAACGACATCATCGCGGTCCGCGACACGCTGGAGCAGGCGCTTGCCCGCGGACGTCGCGGCGACGGACCGACCGTGGTCGAAGCGCTGACGTATCGCCTGAGCGACCACACGACCGCCGATGACGCCACGCGCTATCGCCCGGAGGCCGAAGTGAAGGCCGCCTGGCAGATCGAGCCGCTGATCCGCACGCGCGCCTTCATGGCCGCGACGTGCGGCTGGACGGACGCGGACGAGCTGGCGCTCAAGGCGGAATGCGCGCAGCAGGTGGAAGCCGCCGTGCAGGAATTCCTCGCGATGCCGAAGCAAACATCGGACTCGATGTTCGATTACGTGTTCGCGAACCAGCCCGTGAGGCTGACGGTGCAGAAGGCGCTCGCGCGTCGTTACAGCGGCCAGGGACACTGACCATGGCGCAGATCACGATGATCGAAGCGATCACCATGGCCCATGCCTGGGAGATGGAGCACGACCCGAGCGTGGTTCTGCTGGGCGAGGACATCGGCATCAACGGCGGCGTGTTCCGCGCGACAGTCGGCCTGCAACAGCGCTTCGGGTCCGATCGCGTCCAGGACACCCCGCTCGCCGAGGGCATGATTGCCGGCATGTGCGTCGGCATGGCCGCCCAGGGCCTGAAGCCGGTGGCCGAAATCCAGTTCATGGGCTTCATCTACCCGGCGATTGACCAGATCGTGAACCACATGTCGCGCATGCGGAACCGTACGCGGGGCCGCATGTCCTGCCCGGTCGTGATCCGCACGCCGCATGGCGGCGGCATTCGGTCGCCCGAACATCACTCTGAAAGCGTCGAGGCCCTGTTCGCGCATATCCCCGGGATCCGCGTGGTGTGCCCGTCGACTCCCGCACGCGCCTACGGCCTGCTGCTCGCCGCGATCCGCGATCCGGACCCGGTACTGTTCCTCGAACCGGTCCGCATCTATCGCTACGCGAAGCAGGAAGTGGCGAACGACGGCAAGGCACTGCCGCTCGACGTGTGCTTCCTGTTGCGCGAAGGCACCGACGTCACCATCGTCACGTGGGGCGCGATGACCGTGGACACCTTGAAGGCCGCCACGCAGCTCGCCGCCGAAGGCATCAGTGCAGAGGTCATCGACCTCGCGACCATCAGCCCGATCGACAGCGAGGCGATCCTCGACTCCGTAGCCCGCACCGGCCGGCTCGTCATCGTTCACGAAGCCGCCCGCAACTGCGGCGTGGGCGCCGAGATTGCGGCAATCGTCGCCGAGCAGGGACTCTACGACCTGCAGGCCCCGATCCAGCGGGTGACCGGTTACGACACCGTCATGCCCTATTTCAAGCTCGAGCACGATTACCTGCCGAGCGTCGCGCGCATCGTCGATGCCGTGCACGCGACCTTCGTCGACTGACCCGAGAAACCCAACGTGACTACCTTCCTGCTCCCTGATCTCGGTGAAGGCCTGCCGGACGCCGAAATCGTCACATGGCACGTGAAAGAGGGCGACGCCGTCAAGGTCGACCAGCTCATGGTCTCCGTTGAAACGGCCAAAGCCATTGTCGAGGTGCCTTCTCCTTACGAGGGCGTCATCACCAAGCTGCACGCTGCGGCAGGCGATGTCGTCGGCACCGGTGAACCGCTCGTCGATTTCCAGTTGACGGGTGCCAGCGCCGCTGCCACCACGCCAGCGGCCCCGGCCGTGGAAACGCATGCCCCGCAGTCGGGCACGGTCGTCGGCATGATGCCGGTAACGGGCGAGATCATCGAGGAACAGTCGCTGCTGCGCCGGACGCGCCATGCCGTGGGCGACCAGGTACGCGCAGTGCCTGCGGCTCGCGCTCTGGCGCGACGCTTGAACGTGGACCTCGCGCAGGTTGCCGGCTCCGGCAAGGACGGTGTGATCACGCTCGACGACGTGCTCAATGCCGCGCCGCTCGAGAGCCCGCGGAAAAGGCCTTCCGTACCTGCCGCGCCCGAACCGGCCACAACCGGCCGTCGCCACGGCGACGGCGCCGAACTGCTGCATGGCCCCCGCCGCGCGATGGCGCAGAGCATGAGCCGGTCGCGCGACGAGATCGCGACGTGCACGGTCTTCGATGACGCCGACGTGCATGCCTGGCCCGAGGGCACCGACATCACGGTGCGACTGATCCGTTCCATCGCCGCGGCCGTCAAGGAAGAGCCGGGCCTCAATGCCCGCTTCGATCCGAGCGGGCCCAGCCGCATCCTGTTCGATCACATCCATCTGGCCGTGGCCGTCGATTCACCGGAAGGACTGATCGTCCCCGTGATTCGCGACATCGACAAGAAATCCGGCGTGGAACTGCGCGCCTCCGTGGATCACCTGCGCAAGTCCGTCCGCGAACGCAGCGTGGCGCCGGAAGAGATGCGCGGTTACACGTTCACGTTGTCGAACTTCGGCACGCTGGCCGGCCGCTATGCAACGCCGCTCGTCGTGCCGCCCGCGGTCGCCATCCTCGGTACCGGACGCCTGCAGCGGGACGTCGTGCCGACGGAGACAGGCATCGAAGTGCATCGGCGAATCCCGCTGTCGCTGACATTCGACCATCGCTGCATCACCGGTGGCGAAGCCTGCCGCTTCCTGGCCGCATTGATCCGCGACCTCGGCAAGAGCGCGTGATCCCTCTGGCGGCTTCCGTTTCCTGACTGGCTTCCCTTTGCTGTAAAGGACTCTTCCTCGTGACTGGCAAACTCGTTCTCGTCCGCCACGGACAAAGTACCTGGAATCTTGAAAACCTGTTCACCGGCTGGGTCGATGTCGACCTGACCGAACAGGGGCGCAAGGAGGCTGGCGAAGCCGGGCGACTGCTGAAGGCGGAAGGATTCAGGTTCGATATCGCGTTCACGTCCGTGCTGAAGCGCGCGATCCGCACGCTGTGGATGGTCACCGACGAGATGGACCTGCTGTGGATTCCTGTCGAACGCAGCTGGCGCCTGAACGAGCGGCACTACGGCGCGCTGCAGGGACTCGACAAGGCGGAGACCGTGGCCAAGCACGGCGCGGACCAGGTGAAGATCTGGCGCCGCAGCTACGACATTCCGCCGCCTGCACTCGAGGCCGATGACAAGCGTCATCCGCGCTTCGACCCGCGCTATGCATCGCTGAAGCCCTCCGAGCTGCCGGCGACCGAATCGCTGAAGGACACGCTGGCGCGCGTGCTGCCGTACTGGGAAGCGCGCATCGCGCCCGAGCTCAAGGCCGGCAAGAACGTGCTGGTGGTCGCCCACGGCAACAGCCTGCGCGCACTCGTCAAGATGCTGGACGGGATGTCAGAGGCGGACATCATCGAATTCAACATCCCGACCGGCGTGCCGATCGCCTATGAACTCGATGCGGGGCTGAAGCCGCTGTCGCGGCGCTTCCTCGGCGACGCCGAGGCGATCAAGGCGGCGGCCGACGCCGTCGCGCGGCAGACCGAAGGGAAGAAGTAAGCAACACCTCACCCACTCCGTCTCCCTCTCCTCGAGGAGAGGGGTGGGACCTCGGCCGCGCTGCTTTACTTCTCCTGCACTAGAGGAGCGCTACTCCACTCACTCCTCAGGGACAGGGGTGGGACCTTGGCCGCCCTGCTTTACGTCTCCTGAACCAGATGAACGCTACCTCACCCTCTCCTCAAGGAGAGGGGTGGGACCTCGGCCGCGCTGCTTTCCTTTCCTGATGGAGAGGAGCGTTACCTCGCCCGCTCCGTCACCCTGTCCTTCAGGACAGGGGTTTCGTCTCACGCGCTTCCTTTCGCCCTACTCGAGGAGAGGAACTTCACCGACTCCAATCCACCCCCCTCTCCTTGCGAGAAGGAGGAGCCACCTCGCCCCGGGGAGAGGTCGCACGAAGTGCGGGTGAGGGGCTCGCTCTGCTTCCTGGCCTGGACCGGCGATCCTGCCGCTACTCCTGCGAGACGATCCGCAGGCGGATGCCATCCAGAGCGGGCGTGAAGTCGAGCTGGCAGGACAGTCTCGAGGCCTCGGCCACATATTCCTCGGTACCGCTCACGAGTTCGGTCTCGTCGGACTGGCGGGCAGGCAGCTTGTCGCGCCATTCTGGATCCACGTGCACGTGGCAGGTTGCGCAGGCACACAGGCCACCGCAAATGGCCGTCACGCCATAGTCGAGTTCGCGCAGGATCTCCATGATCTTCTGCCCGTAAGCGCCCTGCACCTCGTGCTCGACCCCGTCGCGATCAATCACTCTCAACAAGCCCATTCGCCAGCCCTCGAAGTTGTTGGCGCCGAAGTCTACCAGACGCCGGCTCAGCCGGCCCTCACGGCCAGCCAGAGCTTGCGAATGTCGTCGAAGAGACGGCACGCGAGCTGGAGGCGGGACAGGGCATGGGGGGATTCGTCGCCCACGTAGTGGCGGAGCAGCTGGCGCCGCTGGACCTCGTCGTAATCGTGGTTGCACGCAACGGAGGCCAGGTCGAACCACGGCGAACCAAGTCCGGCGTATTCCCAGTCGAGCAGCCACAGGCGCCCGGTATCGATGACATTCAGGTGGTGGGCATCGTTGTGACAGAGGCTGCGCTGGCTGCCCACGGACAACTCGACTGCAGCAGCACGCATCTCGTCCCGGGTCCAGCGGGAGGGGGGATCGGCCTGCCCCCTTTCCTCCAGCGTCGCCCAATAGTGTGCGAGGATCATGGGCAGGTCTACGACCGCGATATCGTCGGGCACGGTGAGCGAATGCAGCTGGCGCAGCAGGCCAGCGAGTCGGCGGATATTGTCCGGGGCTCGCGCATCTTCGCGAGTCCACACGGTGCCAGGGATATAGCGCGTGACCAGCAAGCGGCCTTCGGGATGCCAGCGCAGCACTTCGGGACCCACGCCGGCGCGCTGCACTTCCGCCAGCACCCGCCCCTCGCTGGTGCGATCGATCTGCAGCGCCGCTTCGTCCGCTGTGCTGACACGTACGACAACACGCTCCCCGGCGCCCGTCACCAGCCAGCTTTCGTTCGTGAGCCCGCCCTTGATGCGCTCCGCCCGCTCGATCCGCGCGACGGCCACGCCCAGCGTGTCGGCGGCAAGGCGCGCGATCCCAAGGAACCGCTCGTAGTCGGGCTGCATGCTCAGAGCGCAGGCCCGATCGCAGCAGCAGCCTGCTGCAGCCGACGCTCGCGCAACCATACGCCATACCCGTGGATCACGATGCCGACGTAAGCGACGAACAGCAGTGCCGTGGCATGCAGGCCCTGGCTGAAATACAGGTACGCCGCAACGCTGTCGAACACCACCCAGTACAGCCAGTTCTCGATGATGCGCCGCGCGACCATCCAGGTTGTCAGCACGCTGCCCCACATGACGAAGGAGTCGAGGTACGGCGACTGGGCGCTGCTGTAACGGGTCAGCAGCCAGCCGTTCACGGCACTGGCGACGAGCACCAGCGCGATACGCAGCAGGTGCCAGGCCAGCGGACGGTCCGAGATCGCCACCTGTCCGGCCTCGGTGCGGCCGCGACGCCACTCGATGAAGCCGTACACCGCCATGCCGATATAGAACACCTGCAGCAGCGTCTGCATGTACAACGACTCGCGGGCAAACAGCACGAAATAGATCACCGCACTCACGAGGGCGCACGGCCAGCTCCACAGGCTCCGGCGCACGGCGAGCAGGAGGTACGCCAGCGCCAGCAGCACCGCCGCCGCTTCCCACGGCGACGTGCCGAACAGCTGTTGCACCCAGGATTGCATGAGGGGACCGCTTCGTGGAACCAGGCAGGGCTGGTGCTCAGCCCTCGCCGCCCAGGATCTTCATGACGAACACCTTGCGACCGGCCTGGCCGAAACTGGTCGCGGTTTCCTTCGCCAGGATCTCGAACAGGCGCGCGTGCTCGCCCGCGATCTGCGTGCTCATGGCATTCGTGGTGACATGCAGCTCCGGATACCCGTTCAGGCGATCGATGAAATCCTGGATCGGCGGCAGGAACTGCGCATCGAGGGGATACAGGCTGATTTCAATGGCGGTACGCATGGCAACTCCAGCAATCAATAGAAGGACCAGTTGACGGTGACGCCCGCCTGGCGCGGATCGCCGGGCTGCGTATAGAGCTTCTTCTCGAGGAAGGGCGGCTCGTTGTAGAAGTAGAAGCCGCGTACGGCGTAGTCCGCGTCGAAGGCATTGCGCACCCATGCGTAGGCACTCCATGCCGGCCGTTCGTAGCCCACCTTGAGGTTGGCCGTCGTGTAGGCATGGGACTGCTGGTTGTGGTCGCTCGGCACATCGAAGTAGAAGTTGTCCTGCGAACTCACGTCGAAGCGGACCATGAAGCCGCTGCCGTGACGCCAGGTCCCGTACGTGCCGAGCTGATACTCCGGCGCATGTGCCTGTTCGCGCGTCGCCACGGGAGCGCCGCCCTCGTCCAATCCGCCGCTTGCCCGGGTCCGCAAGAGCCCGAGGGAACCCCCGACCTCAAGCGCCGGGGTCAGGAAATACCGGATCGAGCCTTCGAGCCCCAGGTTGTAGCCGCGATCGAGATTGTCGGTGATGAAGAGATAGGTCCCGGGATTGGCAGGGTCCAGCTGTTTGCCCGTGCGCACCTGCAGGTTGCGGCGCGACTCGTAGAACACGGCCGCATCCACGAATCCGCGGCCCCTGAGGATGCTGGACTTGATGCCCGCCTCGAGGTTCCAGAGAGACTCGGGTGCGAAGTAGCGGCCGCCGGGTGGTACCGCTCCAAGATTGAATCCTCCTGCCTTGTAACCCCGTGACAAGGACAGGTAGGTGCTGGCCGCCTGCGACAAGTCGAAGCTCAACGAGACCTGGCCGCCCAGCATGCGATTGCGGGCAGTCAGGTCCGTCACCTGCGGGCCGCCGCCCCAGATGCCGGCGTCATGGTAGCTCGCGGTCCGCTGTTCGAGACGCATGCCTGCCGACCAGCGCCAGCGCTCAGCCAGGTATCCATCGAGCTGGCCGAACACGGCAACGTTGGTGGCCTCGTAACGATTGGCGAGTGCGTCATCCGACGTGCCGTCGAACGAAGGATCGGACGGGTCGGCATAGGTACCTGTCAGCAGGTCGCGGCCGTCTTCTTTGAGATCGAGCAGGTATAGCCCCGCAAGCCACGCGGTGGAGCCCGCCCCTTGTACTGCAGGGGAAGCCAGTCGCAGCTCCAGATTCGCGGTGCTGCGATCGCGGGAGGAACTGCTGTAGTAGTCGTAAGTGTAGGGCGCCCAGCTCGCTGCGTTGCCCCAGTCCGCATCGAAGCTGTTGACGCTCTTCGAACCGGCATACGACCCGATGGTGGTCAGCGTGTACGGTTCCCAGGCCGTCGTCACGACTCGCACCGATGCGCCAGTGGCGCGCTGCGAATCCTCGCCGGGCCGATCGGACAGCGTATGCCGCGAGTTGTCGATGGCGAACGCGTCGTAGCCATTATCTAGGTTGGCGTGCAGCAGAGTGGCATCGACCGTCGTCGCGTTGCTCGGGGTCCAGCGCCACTTGAATCGTCCCGTGAGCTCATCGCGGGCATTCGTATTGCGATCCAGGAACGTGTTGTGCGTGAAGCCGGCGCTGCGATAGCGCTGGACGGCAAACCGCCAGCCCGAATTCAGACTCTCGATCGGCGCCGTGGCCGTGAACCCCAACGAACCCGTGCCGAAGTCTCCCAGGCTGGCGTCCACCGCATAGCCGGGCAGCGCGCCGGGATCGGCACTATGCACGGCGATCAGGCCCGCCAGCGCATTGGCGCCGTAGCGGGTGCCCTGAGGACCACGCAGCACTTCCACCCGGGCGACGTCGAACAGTGTGGCCGGCATGCCGAGCCCGCTGAAGTCGATGTCATCGATCAGGAAGCCCACCGACGGATTGGGGGCACCCTCGTACTGTTCGCGCTCGCCAATGCCGCGGATCTGGAAGTAACGGGGCCGCGACGTTCCTCCGGCCCACGACAGGTTCGGCACCAGCGCCAGCACGTCCTGGACATGCTGCTGCCCGGCGTCCTCGAGCGTCTTCCTGTCGAGGACGGTCACACTGGCAGGCACCTCCGTCAACGACTGGGGCCTGAACGTGGCGGTGACGATCACTTCCTCGAGCGCCGCCTCACCCGTGCCGGACTCGCGATTGGCCTGCGCGTGGCCGGCCACCACGGGAAGAGCGGACACGACCAACACAGACAGGGAACGCAGCAAGGAACGCATTGCAGATCCTCCACAGGGAAGACCCGGCGACGGCGCGGAACAGGCAAAGCGAAAAGCGGGCTTTTGGCCGAAGAACATACCTGCTCCCTACGCCGGTACTAACCGGATCAGGTTCAACGGGTTCGCAGGTGGGCGTGCACTCAAGCACGCAACCGGCATCTCAGGCCCATGTCAGGGCCACCCCAAGGTGAGGCGGAGTATAGGGCGGTGAAAGCAAGATTGAAACCGGCCGTCTCCGTCGGCAAGGGGGCCTGCCGGCAAGGTGGCCTGCCGGCAAATGGCTGATTTCATACCCTGCGGCCAGGGCATCAATCAGCAGGTCAGATCTGGCCTGCCGATAGGCCCTCCTGCGGCGTCCGCCGCCTACTTGCCGGTAGGCCCCCTTGCCGACGAAGTCGGCCGGTTGCTCCGCGCATCCCTGTCAATTGACGTCCGCCCTCTCTTCAGCGATAACGGGCGCCATCGAATGCATGTACGGGCGGCAGGGTCGATCCCGAGCCCCCGCCTTATCACGGAGATCGCGCTTTCATGAGCAAGTCACGCCGCTGCCGGCTGTTTCACGTTGACGCCTTTACCCGGCAACGCTTCGGTGGCAATCCGGCCGCCGTGGTGCTGGACGCCGACGTGCTGACGGAAGAAGAGATGCAGACCATCGCGGCCGAGATCAATGTCCCGGAAACCGCCTTCGTGCTCGACGCCGAAGCGGACGACCATGACATGGAGGTGCGCTTCTTCACGCCCCGCCATGAGGTCTCGTTCGTCGGGCATGTCACCGTGGCCGCGCAGTACGTGCGCGCCAAGGTCAAGGGCAGGCCCAAAGGCAAGCTGCGCCAGCGCACGCGCATCGGCGTCGTGGAAATCGAGGTGGACGAGATCGACGGCGACTATCGCGTTGCCATCACGCAGAGCCCCCCGTCGCTCGGCCCCACGATCAACGACGCGCACCGCAAGGAAGTCATGAATGCACTCGGCATCTCGAGCCCCAGCCTGCTGGAGGAATGCCCGCTGCAGATCATGGCCAAGCGCACGACGCGCCTGCTCATCGGCCTCAACTCGCCCGAACTGCTGACATCCCTCAAGCCGGATTTTGACGAACTGCTGCGGCTCACGCCGCACGTCGGCGCCGAAGGCTTCTTCGTGTTCGCCCTCAGGGAAGGCCCGCCCGAGGCCGGCTTTGCCGCCGGTACCGAATCGAGGATGTTCTGCCCGGCGATCGGCATCCCCGAGGACCCGGTCAGCGGCAACGCCCACGGCATGCTCGGCGCCTACCTCGTCAACCACGGACTGCTACAGGCCACCGACGGCGTCGCAAGGTTCCGGGGCCGACAGGGCGAATCGATGAATCGCCCCGGTATCGTCGACGTGGATGTCGCGTGCTCGGGGCGCGTCGTGCAGTCCGTGCGCATCCAGGGCGATGCCGTCATCGTCTACGAAGCCACCCTGCCGCTCTAAAGACAGCCCAGGTCCGGGGCTGTAGTCGCAACGCCACTGCCCTCCATCCCATGCTCGACCTCATGCGCTCGCTTGATGGCACGGCCCTGGGCCATGCGATGCTGGCGTCGCGCTGGCTGTTCGCGCTGATGGAAGTAGTGCATTTCGTCGGGCTCGCGCTGCTGACCGCCGGCATCGCCGCCTTCGACTTGCGGGTCCTCGGCGTGGCACCGCGCCTGCCGCTCGCGAACGTCCATCGCTTCGTCGTGCTGTCCCTGGCCGGCTTCGTGCTGACCGCGATATCCGGCGTGCTGTTCTTCGTGGCCGATCCCGTGCGTTACGGCACGAACCCGCTCTTCATGGCAAAGATGGCCCTGATTGCACTCGCGGGCATCAATGCGCTCGGCTTCGAGAAGCTCTGGTCAAGGCAATTGCGTCACCTTGCTCCGGGTGCAGCACTGCCGCGTGCCGCACGGCTGTTCTGCGCAGGATCGTTGCTGCTATGGACTGCCGTCATCATCACCGGACGGCTGTTGCCGCAGTTCTCGCGGACGTTCTAGCGGCTTGCAGGCCGTACCCAGGGCAAGGCATCGAGGTCGACATTGCCACCGGACAGGATGAGCCCCACCTGCAGTCCGGACACCCGCACCTTGCCGCTCATGAGCGCCGCAAGCGGCACGGCGCCCGACGGCTCGACGACGATCTTCATCCGCTCCCACAGGAACCGCGTGGCAGCGAGGATCTCCGCCTCGCTCACGGTCACGATGTCATCCACGTATTTCCTCAGCAATTCGAGGTTGCGTTCGCCGATCGAGCCGCGCAGGCCATCGGCAATCGTGGTGGACGAATTGATGACCACGCGCGTCGCCCCGTGATACGAGCGGAACGTGTCGTCGGCGAGTTCCGGCTCGACGCCGACCACCCGGACCTTGCCACTGACCGCCTTCGCGGCGACTGCCGAACCGGCCAGCAACCCTCCACCCCCGACGGGTGTGAGCAGCATGTCGAGATCCGGATAGTCCTCCAGCAGCTCGAGCGCTGCGGTGCCCTGTCCGGCCACGACGCGGCAATCGTCGTAGGGATGCACGAGCGTGCCGTGGGTCGTGGCCAACACCCTCGACGCGGCTGCCTCGCGGGCCGACAGGGTCGGTTCGCACTCGATGATCGCGGCACCATAAGCGGCGACCGCCGCCTTTTTCACGGCCGATGCGTTGGCGGGCATGATGACCGTGCACGGAATCCCGCGACGTTGCGCGGCCCGGGCCAGCGCGCCGGCATGATTGCCGGAGGAATGCGTGACCACGCCCCGGGCGGCATCGGCATCGGACAGCGAGTACACCGCGTTGTGCGCACCGCGGGCCTTGAAGGATCCGGTCGCCTGCAGATTCTCGCACTTGCAGAAAACACGGGCTCCGAGCTGCGAATCCAGCTGCGTCGATGTGAGTACCGGCGTGCGATGCACGTAGGGCCGGATGCGCTCCGCCGCAGCGCGGATATCGGCAAGGGTCAACGATGTCATTCAGGGAGTGCCCGCCAAGGGAGGGGAGCGGACCCCGGGCGGCCAGGAAGCAGCGCCCGACCGGCGCCGCTTCCTGCCACGCGAGGCATCAGTTCGGCAGGGCGAACACGTACAACGCACTGACCGGCGGCACGCCACCGGCGGCTCCGCGTGCGCCGGCGAGGATGTTGCCCGTGCTCACCGCGACGTACTGCTTGCCGTCGACCGAGTAGGTCACCGGGAAGCCGCTCACCGGCGAGTTCAGCTGCACTTCCCACAGGACCTTGCCGGTCTTGTCGTCGTACGCGCGGAAATTGCCGTCGAGGTCGCCGCCGAACAGCAAACCGCCGCCCGTCGTCATCAGCGACAGCGGTGCGTTGGGCAGCTCGATGCTCCACGTCTTCTTGCCCGTGGCAACGGAGAACGCCTGTACGGTGCCGAGCTGGCCGCTGAAGCCCGGGATAGGCGCATCCTTGCGCGCAATCGCATAGAGCGAATCGAGCGTCGGCTTGTTGGAGATCGGCGTGACCGTCGAGCAGGTGTTGCGCATCGGGAAGTACATCATGCCGCTGTCGGGGCTGTAGGCACCCGAGGGCCAGTTCTTGCCGCCGGCCGACGACGGACATGCAAGCACGGTGGACGCCGTGCTCGTCATCAGCGTGGCGGGATTCACGGTGACCTTGCCGGTCGCGCCGTCGATGTTGCCAACCACGTTCTGGTACACGGTGGGACGGGCCCACAGGAACTCGCCGGTCTGCCGGTCCAGCGTGTAGATGATGCCCGTCTTGCCCGGGATGCCCGTCAACACCTTGCGCTTCTCGCCCGGCTTGATGCGCGGGTTCATCCACGTCACCTCGGACTTGTCCGGCGCCACGGCGGTATCCAGCAGAATGCGCTCGAAGGGGTGGTCCAGGTCCCAGTGGTCGATGACGTGCTGGTAGTGCCACACGATCTTGCCGGTGTCCGGGTTAATGGCCAGCGTCGAGTTGTGGTACAGGTGCTCCTTGTCGTTGCCGCCGAGCGCGAACTTCGGTGCCGGCGAAGTGACCGACGTACCGATGTAGATCAGGTTGAACTCGGGGTCGTAGCTCGGGACCATCCACGCGCCCACGTGCCACCGGGCTTCGTCGGGCAGGTCGGCCCACGTTTCGCTGCCGGGCTCGCCGGGGCGGGGAATCGTGCGCGTACGCCACAGCTCCTTGCCGGTCTTCGCGTCGTGCGCAACGATGATGCAGGCGTCCGGGCCGCCTTCGGGCTCGCAGCCGCGGCCCGAGATGGCCTTGCCCTTGACGATGAGCGGGCCCGACGTCTGCTGCGCGCCCTTCTGGTACTCGAGGATCCGCGTTTCCCAGACGAGCTTGCCCGTCTCGGCATCGAGCGCGTACGCGAAGTCGTCGGAGCTCGTGTCGATGATGAGCTTGTCGTAGATCGCGAGGTTGCGGTTCGTGGTCGGCGTCGGGAAGAACTTGCCGAGGTCCTCGGGCAGCGTGCGGCGGTACTGCCACTTGAGTGCGCCCGTCTTCGCATCGACGGCCTGCACGAGGTCCGACGGGTGCGGGAAGAACAGCGTGCCGTTGTAGACGAGGGGCGTGCCTTCCTGGACGCCCGGGCCGATGCCCCGTGTCCAGGCAAGCTGCAACTTGCCGACATTGCCCTTGTTGACCTGCTTGAGGGGGCTGTATCCCCAGGTGCTCTGCGTCCGGCGCCACATCAGCCAGTTGGCCGGATCGGGATTCTCGATCATTGCGTCCGTGACCGGCACGAATGCCTTTGGCTGCTCGGCGGCGAGCGCAGCCGCACCGTACAGCAGCCCCAAAATGGAGAGCGCCAGAACCTTGTTGCCGTTCCTCATCCTAATCCCCCTCGACTGTCCGAAATTGCATTGCCGACGGCGCATGGTAGAGGCGCATCGGGCGGGTCGCAACGCATGTCGGGGGGACTCGCGAAAAAAAAGGGCCGATTGCAGTGCGGCAACCGGCCCGGCTTGCAAGCGTGCCGAACGAGGCTATTTCGGCAACAGCGCAGCACGATGGGCGGTGAGGAATTCCTCGACCGACTGCGGAGCCTTGCCCGTCAGCTTGAGCACCGTATCCGTGGCCACGGCGAAATCGCCCGACTGGTTGGCCAGGTCGAAGCTCACGAGCAGATCGGCGACCGGCGCGGGCAGGCCATGCTTCACCATGCCTTCCTTCAGCGCCTCTGCCGGCAGCGAGACATGGGTCACCGGCCGACCCGAGACCTTCGAGGCAATGGCCGCGACCTGGTCGCTGGTCAGCGCAGCAGGGCCCGTCACGTCCAGTGTGCGACGGCCGCTCGTATCCTGCGCCAGCGCTGCGGCAGCGGCCCGCGCGCAATCGTCGCGGGTGACAAAACCCGCCGCACCGTTGCCGCGCGCCGTGAACCACTGGCCTGTAGCCACCGCCTGCGGCAGGGCCATCAGGAGCATGTCCGTGTACACGTTGTTCCGCAGGATGGTGGAATCGAACGACGACTTCGCGAGCGCCGCTTCGGTATCGCGGTGGTCGCCTGAGATCAGGACCTTCGTGGCGGGGTGCGGATTGACGAACGACGTGTAGACGATGTGCTTGACGCCCGCCTTCTCGAAGGCGCGCAGCGCTGCGAGCTGCTGGGCGATGCGTCGGCCCGGTCGATCCAGGGCGTCGGTGCTGATCAGCAGTGCGCGGCCCGCTCCCTCGAAGGCGGCCGCCAGCCCCGCTTCGTCGTCAAAATCGGCCTTGCGCACATCGACGCCGCGAGCCGCGTAGTCAGCCAATGCCGCAGGGTTGCGGGTGGTCGCAATGATCGGGCCCGCCTTGGCGGCGAGCAGCAGATCCAGGACGCGACGGCCGATCTGGCCAGCTGCGCCGGTAACAAGCAGGGGAGTCGTTGCCATGAGGGTCTCCTTGGGTGAGGCGCGCAGCTTGCATACGTGCCTTTTGTGAAACAATATGCCGTTCTGGTTTTCTGTGGTGCGAAATGGCAACAATCGACCTGAACCTGATCCGGGCCTTTGTCGCAGTCCGGGACACGGGAAATTTCTCGGCGGCAGCCGCACGCCTCGGCGTACCGCGATCGACGGTCAGCCGCGCGGTGGCCGCGCTGGAAACGACCGTCGGCGCCCGGCTGTTCCACCGCACTACCCGGAGGGTATCGACCAGCACGGCCGGCGCAGCGCTGTACGACCGCGTGGCGCCGTCATTGCTGGCCCTCGAGTGCTCGCTGGCCGACTTGCCGGAGCGGGAAGAACTGCCGTCCGGACTATTGCGCGTCACTTCCACCGTGGATCTGGGCGGTGCCGTGCTGGCCGAGGCCGCTGCCCGCTATACCGCCCGGTACCCCGGCACGCAGATCAACGTTCACCTCGGCAATGAGGTCGTGGACATGGTGCGCGGTGGCATCGACCTCGCACTGCGGGTGTCGACGCGCCCGCTCAGCGATTCCTCGTTGGTGGCACAGAAGGTCGGCCTGCTGCGGATGCAGCTGTATGCGGCGCCGTCATACCTGCTCCGCAAGGGCACGCCGCGCGTCGCCAGCGACCTCAACCAGCATGAGTGGGTCGCCTATCGCGGCGGCCAGCAAGTACTGCTCGGCACGCAGCTGTCGAAGATCATTGGCGATGCCCGTCAGCGCGTGGTCGGCGACGACATGTCGTTTATCCGTGAAGCACTGAAAGCAGGCGCCGGCATCGGTACCCTGCCCTCCTTCCTCGCCGACGCGGAAGTGACGGCCGGCACGCTCGTGCGGGTGCTGCCGCGCTGGAAGGGACAGACCAGTACCGTCTATGTCGTGCAAGCCAGCCGCAAGAACACGCCCCCCAAGGTCACGGCCTTCCGCGACCTGGTCAGCGAGATCCTGCGGCAGCGGCCGCTGTCGGCCCCGCTTTGACCGTGGAAGCGTGGCGGCTGTCAGTTCAACTTGCCATCGATCTCGAGATAGACCTGCGCGATCGCATCCGGCACGTTATTGACGGCGCGATACCAGTACTGGAACTCGCCGAGATTGATCGAGCGGGAGGCGGCCTCGACAGGCACCTTCGCGTCGTGCAACCGCCGGCTCTCCGCAACGAGGTTCTCGAGCGACCGGCGGAAAGCCACGAGCTCTTCCTTCAGGACAGGCTGGCTGTCGACGAAACCATGCCCCGGCACGACGATCTGCGCATTGAGCGCCTCGGCCCGCTTGATCGTCTCGATCCATTCGATGGGGCGGGCACTCTTCGTGCCGCCTACGGACGGATACAGCCTGTTGAAGAACACTTCGCTCATGAACAGCAGATTCTGCTTGGGGAGATACACCTGCAGGTCGCCTCCCGTGTGCGCCCGGCCGAGGAACAGGATCTGCATCTCCGTGCCGCCCAGCGTGATCGTCCGCTTGTCGGCAACGGTCTCCTGCGGCACTGGAATCGGTGCACTGCCGTTCTGGGCTAGCCGTGCGGCGGCGCGCTCGATGACGGCCTTCGACGTGGGATGCGCAACGAACGTGACGCCCGCCGGGAACGCGCTGTTGCCTGCGATATGGTCCATGTGGTCCGCACAGATGACCACGTACCTGATCGGTTGCGAGGTCAGCTTGCCGATCTCCTCGATCATCCGCCGGGTCTTCGGCACGCTCCCTTGCGCATCCGCCACCAGCACCCCCTGGTTGGTCACGACGATCAGGCTGTTGGTCGTGAATGCGAAGCTCGTGCCCAGCTCGCCCATGAGGTCTTCGTAGGCGTAGACGTTTTCGGCCAGTTGCGTGACGCGCGGAAAGTCGCCGGCCCGAAAGCCCCGCACATCGGCATCCGCGGTGCGCACCACCTGGCCATGGACGATGCCACTCAAGAACAGGAGTGCCGCCACCATCAGCGAACGACCCAGCGTCGCGAAACCTTGCATGATCCTACGCTCCCCGCAGTTGGTACCGGGCGCACGATAACACCCGCCGCGCCAAGCTGGAGCCTCGGACCGCGAGAGCCGTCGCGACCGCGGGTTCGCTGCTACAATTTCACCATGCACCAGGTACCCCGTCATTCCACCGCAGGTCCCGGCGTCGCGACGCCCGATGCGGCATCACGCTGGAGCGACCTGACACAGACCACGGATGCAGGACGCCGCGCGAAGGTCCTCGAGGCGCTGCGGGGCGTTCTCCCGGAGGACTGCATCCTCGATCGCGAGGAAGAACGTCGTCCCTACGAATGCGACGGCCTGTCGTCGCACACGCAGCTGCCCATGCTGGTCGTGCTGCCCCGCACGGAGGAGCAGGTCGGCGCAGTGCTGGCCGCCTGCCACGCGCTCGATGTGCCCGTGGTGGCCCGAGGCGCCGGCACGGGCCTGTCGGGGGGCGCCATGCCGCATGCATCAGGCGTCGTCCTCTCCCTCGCCCGCCTGAATCGCATCCTCAAGATTGACCCGGAGGCCTGCACCGCAAGGGTCCAGCCGGGCGTCCGCAACCTCGCAGTATCGGAAGCCGCCGCCCCGTTCGGGCTGTATTACGCGCCCGATCCGTCATCGCAGATCGCCTGCAGCATCGGCGGCAACATCGCCGAGAACTCGGGTGGCGTGCATTGCCTCAAATACGGCCTCACCGTGCACAACGTGCTCGGCGTCCGCGGCTTCACGATCACCGGCGAACCGCTCGAGCTCGGGGGTGGCGCGCTTGATTCACCCGGACTCGACTTGCTCGCCGTCACGATCGGCTCGGAAGGGCTGCTGATGGTCGTGACCGAAGCCACGCTGAAGCTCGTCCCCAAGCCGGAGCTCGCGCAAGTCGTCATGGCCTCGTTCGACGATAGCGGCAAGGCCGGCGATGCCGTCGCCGCCATCATCGCCGCGGGCATCATCCCGGCCGGCCTTGAGATGATGGACCGCAAGGCAACGGTCGCGGTCGAACCGTTCGTCAAGGCCGGTTACGACCTCTCTGCCGAAGCCATCCTGCTCGCAGAATCGGACGGCACGCCTGCCGAGGTGGCCGCTGAAGTCGCGGACATCGAACGCGTGCTGCGTGCGAGCGGCGCCACCACGATCAAGGTCTCGCAGTCGGAAGCCGAGCGGCTGCGCTTCTGGTCGGGCCGCAAGAACGCGTTTCCGGCAGCGGGTCGACTATCACCCGACTACTACTGCATGGACGGCACCATTCCACGCAAGACGCTGGGACGCATGCTCCGCGCGATCGGCGACATGGAAGTCCGGCATGGACTCAGGTGCATGAACGTCTTCCACGCCGGCGACGGGAACCTCCATCCGCTGATCCTGTTCGACGCCAATGCACCTGGAGAAATGGATCGCGCGAACCAGTTCGGCGCGGAGATCCTGGAACTCTGCGTCGAGCTCGGCGGCACGATCACGGGCGAACACGGCGTCGGCGTCGAGAAGATCAATTCCATGTGCGTGCAGTTTTCGACGGCGGAACGCACTGCCTTCTTTGCAGTGAAGAGCGCATTCGACGAGACCGGCCTGCTGAATCCCGGAAAGGCCATTCCGACGCTGGCGCGTTGTGCCGAGTACGGCAAGCTGCACGTGCACCAGGGTCAGATTCCCCATCCGGACCTGCCGCGCTTCTGATGGACGCGCAGCTCAGGTCCCTCAAGGAAAGGATCGTCGCTGCACATCACGCAGGCACGCCGCTCCGCCTCCATGGCAACCGGACCAAGGACTTCTATGGCGCCTCGCTGCACGGCGAGCTGCTGGATACCCGCGGCCATAGTGGCATCGTGGACTACGAACCTTCCGAGCTGGTATTGACGGCGCGATGCGGCACCTCGCTTGAGGAGATCGCGACGACCCTGTCGAAGCACGGGCAGTTCCTCGCATTCGAGCCGCCTGCGTTCGGGGGAGATCCAACGATCGGCGGCATCGTCGCTGCAGGGTTGTCCGGTCCGCGTCGCGCGCAGGTCGGCGCGGTGCGCGATTTCGTGCTGGGGACGACGCTGCTGGCGGCCGACGGCGAACTGTTGCGGTTCGGCGGACAGGTGATGAAGAACGTTGCCGGGTTCGACGTTTCCCGCCTGCTGTGCGGCTCGCTGGGCATCCTGGGCCTGATCACGGAAGTATCGATCAAGGTGCTGCCGCTGCCGAAGCAGGAGGTCACGCTGCGCCTTCCTATGTCGGCACCGGAAGCACTCGCGGCATTCAACGGCTGGCGCGGACAGCCGTTGCCGATCTCGGCGGGCAGCTGGACCGAAGGCATCACCACCGTTCGGCTTTCAGGGGCGCCAGCCGCACTGGCCGCGGCACGGGCCCGCATCGGCGGCGAACCGGTTGCGGACACCGAAGCGGCAGCATGGTGGGAAAGCCTGCGTAACCAGACGCACCCGTTCTTCACGAGTGCCGGGGCGCTGTGGCGATTGTCGGTGCCTGCAACCACGCTACTCATGGCGATTCCCGGACCCTCGGTTGTGGAATGGAACGGCGCGCTGCGCTGGCACGTGACGGACCTGCCACCTGCAGAAGTACGACGACTCGCCACGGCAGCGGGTGGATCGGCGATGCAGTGGCGAGGGGCCCCGGAGGGCGCAATGTTCCATCCCCTGTCCCCCGCCGTACTTGCGATCCACCGCAAGCTCAAGGACCGTTTCGATCCCCGCGGCATCTTCAATCCCGGCCGCCTGGTCGCAGATCTCTAGGGGCGTAGCGTGAAAACCCGTCTTGCCCCCGCGTTCAAGCTCACACCGGCCGGTGCCACGGCGGAAAGGGTGCTGCGTGCGTGCGTCCATTGCGGCTTCTGCAACGCCACGTGCCCGACTTACCAGCTCGTCGGCGACGAACTCGACGGTCCGCGTGGACGCCTCTACCAGATGAAGGACGTCCTGGAGGGCGCGCCGGCCACGCGCGCGACGCAGCTGCACCTCGATCGCTGCCTGACGTGTCGTAGCTGCGAGACCACCTGCCCCTCGGGGGTCGAGTACAGCCAGCTCCTCGAGATCGGTCGCGCCGAAGTGGACCGGCAGGTGGTCCGCCCGTGGAATGAACGCCTGTTTCACTGGGTGTTGCGGGAAGGGCTGACACGGCAATGGCTGTTCGGCGCAGCGCTCCGTGGGGCCCGTGCACTGCGCTTTGTCCTGCCCTCCGGCCTGCGCGCCAAGATCGGCATGAGCCGCCCGGCGGGATCGTGGCCGACACGCACGCATGTGCGACGGGTCCTGCTGCTCAACGGGTGCACGCAGCCCGCGATGTCACCTGGTATCGATGCAGCCACCGCGCGCGTACTCGACCGGATTGGCGTCGAGGCCGTCGTGGATCCCGCCTCGGGCTGCTGCGGAGCAATCCGTCAGCACCTCGGCGATCCCGACGGCGCGCTGGACAACGCCCGGCGCAACATCGACGCGTGGTGGCCGCACATCGAGCGCGGCACGGTGGAGGCCATCGTCATCAACGCGTCGGGCTGTGGAGCAATGGTCGCCGACTATGGACGCTTGTTGTCACATGATCCGTTGTATGCCGCGAAGGCGGCGCGAGTCAGTCAGCTGATGCGCGATGTCGCTTCGTACCTGGCCAGCCAGGGCTCAACCCTCGCGAGCCTCGTGCCTCAGTCACGCCCTGCCAGGATCGCCTATCAGGCCCCCTGCAGCCAGCAACACGGCTTGCGCATCCGCGGCGAGGTCGAGGCGCTGCTCAGGCAGCTGGGTGCACAACTTGTCCCCGTGGCGGACGGACACTTGTGCTGCGGCTCGGCGGGGACGTACTCGCTGTTGCAAACCGAGCTGTCGCAGTCGCTGCGAGCGCGCAAGCTCGGCACGTTGCTCGAGGGCAGGCCCGACGTGATCCTGTCGGCCAACATAGGGTGCATCGCCCACCTCGAAGCCGGCACGACAGTCCCCGTACGACACTGGATCGAATGGCTTGATTCGCAGCTGCCGGGCCAGACCGACTCCCGGTAGCCGCATCCGGGTCGGGCTGGCCCGGATTTCGCAGGAAGCAGGAGCTGCGGTGGAGCGCAGGCACCCCCTCCAGCCTTGCCCCTCGGCGGACCGAACCGGCTATGCTCTCCCGCGCGACACGCATCAATGAATGAATTTCCCGAGTATCTGCAGTGAATACACCCGTTGAAGTTGGTCGATTGAAAGTGAACGCCGCACTCGAGAAGTTCGTGCGGGACGAAGCGCTCCCCGGGACGGGCATCGAGCCGGCCGCATTCTGGCGGGGCATGGAATCGATCCTCGCGATGTTCATGCCCCGCAACAGTGCGCTGCTCGCCAAGCGCGACCACCTCCAGGCCGAGGTCGATGCGTGGTGGAAATCACGGCGTGGAAAAGCCTTCGACGTGGACGAAGCCACCGCGTACCTGCGCGAGATCGGGTACCTCGTCGCGGAGCCGGGAGACTTCTGCATCTCGACCGATCACGTCGATCCGGAAATCGCCACCGTCGCCGGACCGCAGCTCGTGGTGCCGGTCTCGAACGCACGCTATGCGTTGAATGCGGCCAACGCGCGCTGGGGCAGTCTCTATGACGCGCTGTATGGCACCGACGCAATCGCACCCATTGACCCGGCCGCAAGGGGCTACGACGCCGAGCGCGGCGCTCGGGTTGTCGCCTACGCACGCAAACTCCTCGATCAGGTCGCGCCCCTCACCACCGGCAGCCACGCTGCGGCCACAGCCTACAGCGTCGAGGGTACAACGCTTCGAGTGGCATTGAAGGACGGCAGCACGACCCCGCTTGCCGATCCCACGCTGTTCGCCGGCTGGCGCGGAACTCCCGCAAACCCGGAAGCCGTCCTGCTCAAGCACAACGGGCTGCACATCGAGATCCGCATCGATCGTACACACGCCATCGGGCGCAACGATGCGGCCGGCATCGCCGATCTCGTGCTCGAATCCGCGCTGACCACGATCCAGGATTGCGAAGACTCCGTCGCTGCCGTCGATGCCGAGGACAAGGTCCACGTCTATCGCAACTGGCTCGGCCTCATGAAGGGCGATCTCAAGGCCTCCGTGGCCAAGGGCGCAGGGCAGATCGTCCGCACGCTCAATCCCGATCGCGTCTATCGCTCGCCCCAGGGCGGTGAGCTCACGTTGAAGGGCCGCAGCCTGATGCTGGTCCGCAACGTGGGGCACCACATGGTGTCGGATGCCATCCTGTTCGAAGGCCAGCCGATCTACGAAACGGTCATGGATGCGCTGGTGACGGTGGCCATCGCCTTGCACGACATCAAGGGGCCGCGCAAGAACAGCGGCGCGGGATCGATCTACATCGTCAAGCCGAAGATGCACGGCCCGGAGGAAGTCGCGCTCGCCAACGGCCTGTTCGATCACGTGGAGCAGCTTTTCGGCCTTCGGTCCGGCACGATCAAGATGGGCGTCATGGACGAGGAACGCCGCACGAGTGCAAACCTCAAGGCCTGCATCAAGGCGGCGGCAGGCCGCATCGCCTTCATCAATACCGGCTTTCTCGATCGCACCGGCGATGAAATCCACACGGCGATGGAAGGCGGCCCGTTCCTCCGCAAGGACGACATCAGGATGCAGTCGTGGATCGCAGCCTACGAGCGGCGCAACGTCGAGATCGGCCTGCTCACGGGGTTCTCGGGCAAGGCGCAGATCGGCAAGGGCATGTGGGCGATGCCCGATCGCATGGGCGCCATGATGACGGCGAAGATCGGCCACCCCAAAGCGGGCGCCAATACCGCGTGGGTGCCTTCGCCCACCGCCGCCACGCTGCACGCCATCCACTATCACCAGGTGGACATCGCGTCCGTGCAGGCCTCGTTGCTGGACGAACTGAAGCACAAGGCCGCGACGGGCACGGCGGAGTTGCTGACCCCGCCCCTGGGCAAGGCCACATGGAGCGAGACGGAAATCCAGGCCGAGCTCGACAACAACATCCAGGGCATCCTGGGCTATGTCGTCCGCTGGGTCGACCAGGGCGTGGGCTGCTCCAAGGTCCCTGATATCCACGACGTCGGGCTCATGGAAGACCGCGCCACGTTGCGCATCTCCAGCCAGCATGTGGCGAACTGGCTGCATCACGGCGTGTGCTCGGAGGCGCAGGTTCGCGCCACGTTCGAGCGCATGGCGAAGATCGTCGACCAGCAGAACGCTGGCGATGCGCTCTATCGACCGATGGCCGCCGACTTCGCCGGCAGCATCGCGTACCAGGCTGCATGCGAACTGGTGTTCGCGGGCCGTGTGCAACCGAATGGCTACACCGAGCACATCCTTCACCGTCGCCGCCGCGAGCTCAAGGCAAGCAGCACCTGGCCTTCGAACCAACCCTCCTGAAAGGAATCTTCATGCTCTCCAGCAAGTCCCTGTCCCTCGCCGACGCCAAAGCCATCGCCGCGGCGGCTTCCGCCTTCTCCGTCTCGAAAGGCTGGACCGTCGTGATCGCGATCCTCGATGCGGGCGGTCATCTGCTCTATCTCGAGCGCGCCGACGGCACGCAGCTCGGCTCGGTCACCGTGGCGCAGGAAAAGGCGAAGACGGCATTGCTGTTCAAGCGGCCGACGAAGGTGCTCGAAGACCTGATCGTGGGCGGCAAGGTCCACATGATGACGCTGCCTGGCGCGACGCCGATTGAAGGCGGGCTGCCGCTCAAGTCGGGCGACGCCATCGTCGGCGCCATCGGCATCTCGGGAATGAATTCAGCGCAGGACGGGGAAGTTGCGGCTGCTGGCGCGCAGGTGCTGGCGACGCTCTGAACTGTTCATGGAGAGCGCGTGGTCCGACGAGCCGGGCCACGCACTCGCCTTACAAGCGCCAGGTCAGAAATTCACGGCCTTGGCATCCGCCAGGATCAGGTCGTGATAGACGGGCAATGACCAGCCCGCCTTCTCCAGTTCGTTGAGGCGCGCCTCGAACTTCTTCACGTAGGCGTCCTTGGTTCCATAGAGCTGCTTGAGCCTGGCCGCGGGTATCGGCATCTCCCACGCGCTCAGCGTGCACAACAACGCCGGACCCATCGCGCCCGCCTTGCTGGAGAGCCCGGCCTGCGTTGCGGTATTCACGGCGGTGTACTTGGCCACCGGCACATCGATGTACGGATTGCGGATGCCACCGCGAGGGTTGCCGTTCTCGTCGAGCAGCATCAGGCTGCCGTCGTTCGTGACATTGAAGTCGGCCCACACGCGATCCGCTTTCGGCGGTACCGTTCCCTTGTCGACCCACTGGATCAGATGGTGGAGCGCCACCGACATGTAGGCCTCGTTCGGGAACTTCGTCAGCGGGTTCGCGCAATGCGACTGGTTGAAGCGGGCCCCGTTGTTGCGGGCGTCGAGATGCGCGAGACCCGCCACTTCATAGACGCGGAACGGGCTGCCCGGCTTGTCGCTGTCCTGCTCGGCCGTCGCGATGTTGCCATACTCATGTTGAGTCGGGACTTGGACCATCGGCACGTCAACCGGCTTGATGGTCGAGCCATTCGACGTCGGCATGAATCCATCGAAGATGTTCTTCATGTCGGGCGTCTTGTAGATCCTGTGCGCCGGCAGGTAGTTCACGAGTATCGCCGACGTTGCGGAGGTACCCCACAACACCACTTTCCGCACCGGCAGGCCCGCGAGCGGCCCCTTGGCGCTGCGCACCAGTGCACCGACCTGGGCAAGGATCTCGTTGGTCTGGCCGGGCGCCGTCTTGATGTCCTTGTAGCGCTGGGCGTTGACGCCGGCGAACAGAGCGGAGTTCACCGTGGCGATCTCCACCGTGATGTGGCCGGCATCCATCAGGTACACCGAGTTGTACTCGAACGCGTGCGCTCCGCCGATCGGATGCATGGACTCCGCCACGACGATGCCGCTGAACTTCGCGTTGTCGGCGGGCTGGCGGACGACGACACGGGTCGTATAGGGCTTGCCACCCGCGGTGCCAGACACAAAGTACTCGTTGGCGACGTACTTGTAGAACTTCATGTCCCTGCCCGGCCACTGCGCCGGCGCCGACTCGTACATGGCGCCGGGACCCGTGATCTTCGCCGACAGGGTCGGCAACGCAACCGCGGTGGGCTGTGCAGGCAACGCCGTCTGCGGCGCGCTCAGGTCCCTGACGATGGCCATGAGCGGCTCGGACATGGCGAGGCCAGCGGGCGGGCCATCAGGACCCTGTGCCCCTGCCTGTGACGAGGCAAGCCCCGCAAGGACGGCAAGCATCAGTGCGGGCTTGAACGAAGTACCGGACGGCAGGCGCATTTCTGTCTCCTTGGGGTGGCCCATCGAGGTCGCGGGCAAGCCGGATCAACGGCCGGCCCGCAAGCCATGCCCTGAGGCTGATGGCCCTACTTGCAGGGCATCGGATCCCACTTCGCGCCGTCCTTCTCGCGCTTGAAGTGCGAGCTGGTGACGAACGGCTCCAGCAGGTACTGCGGGTCCTCGACGATGGTGGTGACCATGAACCACTCGTCGCCGTTGGTCGACGGGAACCGGTCGAAGTACTCGGTGACCTTCGCGTTCGCACTGTAAGGCACGCCATTCCTGCGCAACCAGCCGTCGGTCAGGTTCGTCGTCACCACTTCGAGTGCGCCGCCTGGCGGGTTCGGACGCGGCGGGCCGAAGCTGAAGCCCATGTTGCCGAGCGGCACCGCAGTCCGCTTCCAGTTGGCCACCGAATAGCCCTGCAGGGCCGGGGCCGTACCGGCAGGTGCGGGCTTGCCGAAGACCAGGCGCCGGGTCTGCTGTCCGGCATCCGTCTCGACCTTGAGGACATCCTCGCCTTCCCAGCTGATCCGCACGCGCGTCGGCATGCGCAGCAACCCGCCCGCGCCGTAGGCCTTGCAGGAACCGTCCTGCGAGGGATCCCACGTATCGGCGACACGGCGTCCGTTGGGGTTCAGCGGCATGCTCGCATAGTCACCCTTGGGCGGCGTCACCATGCGCCAGCGCCATTCCTCGTTGACGATCGCAACCCAGTTGCCGGTCAGGTCGATCGGCGCGCCGGCCTTCGGGGTCGGAGGAGTGGGCGGCGGTCCCGGGGGCTGCGCCGCGCTCGCCACACCGTGCAGACCGGCCGTGGCGACGATCACCATGGCGGCCTGCCTGACTGCCTGCCATCCCGTAAAGCTGCTCTGCCCGCTCATTGTGCTGCTCCTGCCTGGCTGCCGCCGCGCAGACCGGCGTACACCGCTTCGATGAACATGTCCGTGGTCCAGAAGCCCGACGTGGCGCCGTAGCGGGCGTCATAGTCGCGCGTCGGACGCGCCGCCTTGACCTGCTCCAGCGTCATGCCCTTCTTGACCATCGCGTCGATCCGGTCGCGGATGATGGTGAGCATGTCGCGGTACTCGACGACATCGCCCTCGTCGCTGATGCGGCCGTGCCCGGGGATCACCATCGTCCCGCCCTCCTGCTTGTCCCGCGGCACGGTGATGTCGAGGATTCGGTTCAGCGCCTCGAGGATGCCGTTGATGTGCCCGCCGTTGCCGCGGTCGATGTACGGATAGCCGGTCGTCACGAAGACATCGCCGGTGGACAGCACGTCGGACTTGCGGAAGAAGACGATGGTGTCGCCATCGGTATGGGCGGCGGGCATGTGGAACATCTGCACCGCCTCGTCGTTGAAGAACAGGTCGTACTGGCTGCCGCTGTACGTCTCCGTCGGCCAGTTGCCCGCGGGCGTTGCCTGGGGCGTGTTCTCGGCCTTGATCATCGCGAACTGCACATTCTCGTGCGCGATCACGACGGCTCCCTGCTCGCCGCGGGGATCGTCGTTCTCGACGTTGCCGCCGAAGACGGCGGCGCCCGCGCGCCGGATGCGCTCGTTCCCGCCGACATGGTCGGGATGACCGTGGGTATCGATCACGAAGCGGATCGGCTTGCCCCCCGCGATCTTGCGGATTTCCGCGAGCAGCTTGTCGGCCATCGGCGCGAACTGCGTATCGACTACCAGCACGCCCTGCTCACCGACCTGCACGGTGACATTACCGCCCGCGCCCTCGAGCATGTAGACGTTGCCCTGCACGCGAGTGGCGGTCACCTGGACCTGCGAGAAGTCAGGCTGCGCCGGCGCAGCGGGCGCCTGGCGGCCGCGCGCGGGCTGGGCCGCACCGGCAACGCCGCCGAGCGCAAGGCTGACGGCAGCGGCCAGCAGCCAAGCCGAGCGCCCGGACAGAGCCGTCGTCATTCCATTCTGGTGTTGCATCGTGTCGGCTCCTGCTAGCGCTGCCCGGCGGGCCGGGACTGCTTCATGAACTCGGGCAGCGCCGTGTTGGCCCCGCCGCGCGCCGCTTCGACCGGCAGCTTGAACTGCGTGGCGAACTCCTGGCTGTAGGTGCTCGCGTCGAGCGGAATGGCGGGAACCGTGCCGCGCGGCCGCGGAATCTCGATCGCGGGCCGGCACGGGTAAGCCCCCATCGTGCCGTTCTCCACCAGCTTGAAGCCATTCGTGCGGACCAGCGGCTCGGTCAGGTACACGGGATCGTCGATCACGTACACATGCGTCATGATGTTGCCGTACCGGTGGAAGCGGTCGGTCATCGTCGTGCGGTCCGACAATGCGAGGCCGTTGCGCCGCATCCAGCCGGCTTTCAGGTGCGTGGTGCGGACCACGAGGACGTCACCTTCCAGCTTGCCGGTGGAGAAGCCCTGCCAGGTGTGCGGTGCGGACGGGCCGGGGTGGGGCCGCCCGTCCATCCAGATCGTGCGATGCTGCGCTTCCCACTCGATGTGCGTCTCGATCTTGATGAGCTGCTGCGTCTCGGGATCGCGGGTTTCCCAGATGCGCGTCGTGCCGATGCCGCGGAAACCGTAGGTCGAGGGATGCGGCTTGCACTGGTGCTCGGGGAGCGTCAGCAGGCTCGGATCCCACGAGTCTGCGCGCAGTCGCGCGGCTTCATTGATCGGCAGCCCCGCATAGTCGCCGGCATGGGGGCCGGGCACCCGCTCGTCGAAATCCTCGTGATAGATCGGCAGCCAGTAGCCCAACTGCGTGACCTGCGCGCTGGCGGTACCCGCCAACAGCACGCCCAGCAACAGGCCGGCGAACGCGCCGCCCGCCGCGTTGCGCCTCAAACTCAGCTTGATAGCCACGATCTGGTTCCTCGCTTTACGACCGGCCAAGGGGATCAGGTGCAGCGCACATTCAGGTGCCATGCCTGCCGGCAGCACACCTGAAGCACGATCAACCTGCCAACTGGATTCCCCGAAAGTGCCGCGCCGCAGGAGCGCCCCGGGGACTTCGCCTGGAGCCTCAAGGGCAGCACTGCGCGAAAGTATAGATACACCAGTGAATGAATGTAAATTGCGACGGGGCCGGTACCTGCCCGCAAGCCCGGACAAGACCCACGGCAACCGCCGGAAGGACGCCCCTGCGTCGAACCGCTATCATCTCCTTGGGACCCCCTCCAACAGCAGGTGCTTTCATGGCCAGGAAGACTCGTGCAGAAGCCCTCGTCACCCGCGACCGGATCCTGGACACCGCAGAGAAGGTCTTCGAGAAGAAAGGCGTTTCCCGGACCACGCTGGAGGACATCGCCTCGGCAGCCGGCGTCACGCGTGGCGCCATCTACGGCCACTTCCGCAACAAGGGAGCCTTGTTCGTCGCGATGTTCGAGCGGGTTCACCTGCCGATGGACAGCCGGTATGCGCTCGGGGCTGACGACCACATCGACCCCCTGGGTCGCCTGCGCGCGTTGCTCGTCGACATGCTGAAGGCCCTGTCGTCGAACCGCCGCGACCAGCGTGTCCTGAACATCGTGTACCACAAGTGCGAATTCACGGACGACCTGCATGACGTCGTCGCCGGCTACCGCACGATGAGCCGCAAGGAGGCCAGGCGTATCCGCACGATGCTCACCAATGCGATCGAGCAGGGGCAGCTCCCGCGCGGGCTGAACGTCGTGAGGGCAGAAACGCTGTTACATGCGCTCCTGAACGGACTCATCGGCAACTGGACGCTCTCACCCCGTGCCTTCAGCCTGCATCGCGATGCCGAGGCACTGGTGGGAGGCTACATCGACATGCTGAAGCTCAGCCCGTCGCTGCGCGGCTAGTTGCGCTCCGTCACTCGCGTTGCGCCACCCGGCAGGATTCGGAACACGCGGTTCACGGAAGGGATGATATCGGCCTCGTGATGCACGGCCATTACGATCTGCGTGCCGCCCCGCGCCAGCTGGTCGACGAGCGTGAGTACGTGGTCGTGAAGGTCCGCGTCCAGGCCCGTGAAGGGCTCATCGAGCAGCAGCAGCTCGGGATACAGCACCATCGCGCGCGCAATGAGCGCGAGGCGCAACTGGCCGTACGACACGGCACCCGGCCTTCGGGCGGCCAGCGCTTCGAGACCGAAGAAGGCCAGCCAGTGCTGCGCGGCGCGGCGGTCTGCCCGTGTCGGCGCATCGTTGAGCCCGACGCTCGCATAGCGCCCCGAGATCACGATCTCCTCGATGCTCTGTGCGCGGAAGTGCTCGGCCTGCAGTTCCGGCGACACGAAGCCGACCCGCTTCTTCCACGCTTCGATATGCGTACCGAACGGCACGCCGCGCCGCTCGACAGTCCCCCCGAGCGCGGGATGCAGGTCGCCGTAGATCATCATGAGCAAGGTGGACTTGCCCGAGCCGTTGCGTCCCGTCACCGCCCAGTGCTCGCCGGCGTTCAATGTCCAGTCGAGGTCCTTGAGGACCGGCCGATAGTCGCGGAAGACGTTGGCGTTCCGGATTCGTACAAGCGGCCCGGCGACGGCCCGGGCGGCTTGTGTGGCGCGAACCGGCCGCTCTATCTTCGCTGCGCGAGCCGCGGGCGCCACGGTCGCCTGCCGTTTGCGGCTCCCGACCGGTCCGGCCGAGACAATGCGCCCCGCACGGACGTGGGCGACATGGGTCACCGATGACGGCAACTCGACTGCGCGATGGGTGGAGAGGATCCATGCCGGGCCGCGCGGCCCTGGCTGTTCGAGGGCGGTCCGCAGCAGCCGGCTGCTCGCGGCGTCGAGGCCGTTGAAGACTTCATCGAGCAGCAGCACCTTCGGATCGCCTGCGAGGGCGCGAGCGACCAGGACCCGCCGCCGCTGGCCGTAGGACAATGTCAGGAAACGCCGCCGTCGCAACGACCATAACGCGAAGCGCTTGAGAAGCCGCGTGACCCGTGCGCTCTGCACGCGATTGGCTCGCGTCAGCGGGATGTCTTCGTCGAACAACCCCGTCGTCACGACCTGCGTGACCGTGAGATTCCAGTCACGACGCAGGTAGCGGTCCTGCCGTTCGGGCCCGACATACGCAATGTGCTGCTTGCTGCCCGCCGGCTGCGGACTGCCCGCAGGGCCTGCGTCCGGGTCCAGGTAATACGTTCGCGACTCATGCCCGAGCGGTGTCGGCCACAGGTCGCCACGCAGCAACTTGAGCAGCATCGTCTTGCCGGCGCCGTTCGAGCCGATCAGCGCCCACCGCTCCCCGGCACGCAATTCGAAACTGATGTCGTCAAGGACGGTCACCCCGTCCAGCACAACCGAGCAGCGCTCGATCTTCACGAGCGTAGGCGAGGATCGCGGCGTCTTCATGAGAGGGAGGAGATCGGCTCCACGGTGACTCGGACGGAGGGCTGGTGCACGCCGCCGCCGACGATGACGCCCCGCAAGGGGGACACGTCGCCGAAATCGCGGCCCCACGCGAGCGCCACGTGGTCGAGCCCTGCGCGAGTGCCGTTGGTGGGATCGAGCTCGACCCAGCCGAGCGGCGGACAATACACCGCGAGCCACGCATGGGAAGCATCCGCGCCCACGAGGGAGATCGCGCCCGCCGCAGGGACGGTGCGCAGGTAGCCACTGACATACCGGGCAGCGAGCCCGAAGGACCGCAGGCACGCGATCATCAGGTGCGCGTAGTCCTGGCAAACGCCGCGCCGGGTCTCGAAGATGCGCATCAACGGCGTCGCAATGCCGGTCTCGCCGGGTGCGTACGTAAAGTCGGCATGGAGCTTGCGCATCAGTGCCTCGGCCCCGACGAGGATCGGCTGCCCCGGAGGAAAGCAGTCCTGCGCATAGCGTTCAAACAAATGCTTGACGCGCACATAGGGCGACTGCATGCGATAGCGCACCACATCCAGCTTGCGCGGCGCGAGCGGCCTGCCGGTGTAGGACAGATCGTCGCGCACCCGCTCCCACGGTTCCGTGCCGGCCGGGTCCATGTCGGGTCGCGCACCGACCTCCACCTCCATCATGGCGACGACGGTCAGCCGCTCGTGTGGCCGGTCGAACTCGAGGCGCGTGACCGTATTGCCGAACGCATCGGGCTCGTCACGACGGCTGGCGGGCAACGGATCGAGCTCGATCGCATGGGCGAGGCAGGCCTGCCAGGGCGCGTTCCGCGGCGTCAGGTGCAGCAGCTGCCGGGAATGCATGACGTTGCCACCATAGGCATAGGCCGTCTCGTGACTGATGCGGTAACGAACGGCGGTGCTCATGCGGCCACCGTATGCATGTCTGACTTCACATGCGAGAAGTGGCGCGACGCCAGCACGTCGGACAGCCGGCCGGCGGCCGCTGCCAGCGCATCGAGGCCCGCGGCGAATGCGGACCTTGCAGCCTGCGCGCCATGCCCTTCGCCTTCCAGTGTGCCGAGGTCGACTTCGAGAAGCGGCTGCAACCACTGCGAGAACGGACTCTCCAGGGTGCGTTCTCCGGTGGCGCCGAGCGACTTCGCGAGCCGCTGCAACAGCTCCTGGATTGCGAGGACCTGGAACGCGAGCGCGCGGGGATTGCTGCCGTCCCGCACCAGCAAGTCGAGGGCGGGCCCGAGGCGCGGTGTGGCAAGGTACCGCGTGCGATACGTGATCGTGCTGCCCGCGATATCGAGCAGCCATTCGACTTCGCCCTGCGAAGCAAGCGTCGACGCCGTCAGGCGCTGCGAAACCAGCGCCGAGAGGAACTGCAGCCGCTCAAGCCGCCGGCCCAGCACCAGCAACAGCCAGCCGTCGTCCTGCGTCATGTCGTCCAGGGCGAGGCCCGCGAGCGCAACCAGCGGCGCGAGCAGTCGGTCGAGCGCTTCCCGCGGATCCGGTGGCACGGCGTCATCGAGTACCGCCGTCGTCTCCTGGGATTCGCGACTCAGCGTGCCGATCGCGGCCCAGTGCTCGGTGGACAGGCGGCTGCGCACCTCGGTGGCACAGTAAACCAGCCGCCGCAGGTCGGCGGTCAGGCCAATCGCATTGTCGGGATCGAACAGTGCGACTGCAATCCGCGGATCGGAGCGCACGACGCCGAAGTACTCGCACGCCTCCCTGGCGAGCCGCCAGACCTCCGGGTCAGCGCGCACGGCCAGCGTGGCGCGCAGCAGCCGCACCTTGTCTTCGCACCGTTCCGCGTACCGACCGAACCAGTAGAGGTTTTCCACGAGACGCGACGGCAGGTCGTCATGCCGTACCCTGAATCGCGCACCGGCACTCAGCTGCTGCGGCTCGTCCGCAGAGGTGCCGAGCACCCACACGTCCTTGCTCCCGCCGCCGCGCTGCGTGGATACGATCTCGACACGAGTGTCGCCGGCGATCCGCGCAAGGCCACCCGGCATCACCTCGAAGCCGTTGGCCGTGCGAATCGCGTAGACGCGAATGCCGAGTGTACGTGCAGCAAATCCCGGCTTCTCGCCCGATCGCCATACTGGCGCCTGCGACAGGTCGAGCCGCTCCTGCGCGACGTAGGCATGGGGACGGGCCCGCAGTCGCTCGATGAGCCGCAGCCGCTGCGTGGGATTCTGGTACTTGCCGAAGACAGGCTCGAAACGCTGGCTCGGGAACGTCGGCTTGATGACCAGGCGATCGAGGTTCGCGATGACATGCTCGAGCGCCGGCCGCTCGCCGCA
>CAIUGU010000247.1 GCA_903898785.1 uncultured Pseudomonadota bacterium
AGTTCGTCGCAGGCGTCCGAGACGAGGCCCGACAGGTCGCCGAGCGCGCGGTAGGCCGCGAGCAGTGCATCGGGCAGTCGCGGGAGTTCCAGCAGGCCGATGCTGTCGCGGGGAATCTTGCCGGTGAGCGGTTTGTCCATGGTCATCCCCCGAATCGCCCCTCGGGCAACCCGCGCACGCCCGGCCGCACTGCAAGCACGCTGCCCGCGAGCGGCTGCTTCGCCAGGTCTTCCGCCGTAAGCCTCTGCGTTGCCGTCGTCACATAGAGCGTATCGAAGTCCTTGCCGCCGAAGCAGCAGCACGTCGGGTTGGCCACGGGCATGGGGATCACGCGGTCGACCTTGCCCGCAGGTGTGTAGCGCACCAGTCGCCCGTTGCCGTACTCCGCGTTCCACAGGCCCCCGTCGGCGTCCACGCACGACCCGTCGGGCCGGCCTTCGGTTTCGGCAAACACACGCTCGTTCGAGATCCCGCCGCTGGCGAGGTCGAAATCGAAAGCCCAGATGCGATTGCGGTGCGTATCGCCAAAATACAGGGTGCGGTTGTCGGGACTCCACGCAAGGCTGTTCGGCACGACGATGTCGCTGCGCATGTGCGTGCAACTGAGGTCCGTCGACAAGCGATACAACGATCCCGTCGGATCGCGCCGCACGTCGCTCATCGTGCCCGCCCAGAAGCGGCCTGCGCGATCGCAGCGGCCGTCATTGAAGCGGTTCTCGGGCAGGTGCGCTTCAGGCTGCGCGGCGACCTCGAGCTTCCCGGTTTCGGTGTCGAGGAAGTGCAGTCCAGACTGCAGCGCTGCGAGCATGCCGCCTTTTTCACGAAACGCCACGCTGCCCACGACGCCCGGCAGCGCGAGTGCGCGCACGGCGCCGGTGGCCGGGTCCCAGCGCTTCAGCGCCGGTCCGCGGCTGTCTACCCACCACAGCACGCCTTCGCGCTCGCACCACAGCGGGCACTCGCCGAGGCGGTCATTGCCCTTCACGACGCAGTCAATTTGAAATGCCATTGCCCCTTTCCCTCCGCGAAGGCACGATAGCACGCATGAACATCGTCTTCTACGGCACCCTCATCCACCACCTGAAGGACCTGTTCCTCGCCAAGGCGAGGACGCCGTGGTCGGTCGAGCGATTTTTCGAACAGGATCCGCGCGAGGATTTCGCCCGCGCGCTCAAGGACGCCGACGTGCTGGTCACGATGGCGTGGAACGCATCGTTCCCCTCCGCGCCGAAGCTCAAGCTGATCCAGGTGCCCGGCACCGGCTACGAGGGGATCGACTTCAGCGCGGTGCCCGAGGGCGTCGCGGTCTGCAACGCCTACGGACACGCCGAGGGCATGGCCGAATACACGCTGCTCGGCATGCTCGCGTGGTGCCACCGATTTTACGAGGCGGACCGCACTTTCCGCGAAGGCAGCTGGGAGTACAGCGGTCGCATGAACGGCCCAGTCAACGATGAGCTGTACGGAAAGACGCTCGGCATCGTCGGCTTCGGTTCGATCGGCCTTGCCGTCGCGGAGCGGGCGAAGCCCTTCGGCATGAAGGTCATCGCGATCAACCGCACGAAGCGCGAACCGCCCGCGTGCGTGGACCGCTGGGTGGGCTTGGACAGTTTCGATGCCGTGCTGCCCGAACTCGACTACATCGTCGTGGCGGCAGCGCTGGGCCCCGGGACGCAGGGGCTCGTCGGTCGCGCGCAGTTCGCGCTGATGAAACCTTCGGCCGTGCTCATCAACGTCGGCCGCGGCGCGATCGTCGAGGAAGAGGCGCTCTACGAAGCGCTGAAGTCGCACCGTATCCGTGGCGCCAC
>CAIUGU010000248.1 GCA_903898785.1 uncultured Pseudomonadota bacterium
AGGAGCGGTCGCGCGCGGTGTGGTGGAACACACGGCGGCGCACATCTTCGACCTCATGGAAAAGTTCGCGGGCTACGGCTTCAACAAGTCGCATTCCGCGGCCTATGCCGTGCTGTCGTACCAGACGGCGTGGCTCAAGACGCACCACCCGGCGGAATTCATGGCCGCGGTCCTGTCGTCCGACATGGACAAGACCGACAAGGTCGTCACGCTCAAGCACGAATGCGACAAGATGGGGCTCAAGGTCGAGCCGCCGGACGTCAACGCATCACGCTACAAGTTCGCGGTCTCGGGGGAGCGCAGCATTCGCTACGGCCTCGGGGCCATCAAGGGCGTCGGCGAATCGGTGGTCGAGGCGCTGATCGCCGAGCGCGAAGCCAGCGGTCCCTATGCCAGCCTCGGCGATTTCTGCCGGCGCAGCGATCTCGGCAAGCTGAACCGCCGCGTGTTCGAGGCGCTGATCCGCTCCGGCGCGCTCGATTCCCTCGGCCCCAACCGCGCGACGCTGATGCATGAATTGCCGGCGGCACTGCAGCTGGCCGACCAGAGCCTGCGCGCCCACGCCGTCGGGCAGAACGACATGTTCGGCCTGGCGACGCCCGTCATGGCAGCCGCCGTCGAGCAGCGCATGGAAGTGCGGCCGGAGTGGAGCAGGCGGGTTCGGCTCGAGGGCGAGCGCGACACGCTCGGGCTTTACCTCACGGGCCACCCGATCGACGAGTACGCCACCGAGCTCAAGGTGCTGACCAGCGGGCGCATCGCTGACGTGGCGGGAGAACGGCCCACCGTCTTGCCCACCGAAGGGTTCCGGTTCCGCGGCACGCCCGCCACCGTCGCCGGCTTGGTGCTCGAGGTCCGCAAGCGCGGCAATCGCACGACCTGCGTGCTGGACGACGGCAGCGCGCGGCTCGAAGTGTCGCTGTTCGAGGAGACGTTCGAGCAGTATCGCGCGATCATCGCGAAGGATGCCGTGCTGATCGTCGAGGGCAGCCTGCGCTTCGACGAGTTCATCGAAGACTGGCGGCTGACACCGAAGCGGATCGTCGACATCGACCAGGCCCGTGAGCAGCTCGCCCGCCGGCTCATCATCCGCTGGCCGGACGCGAGTCGGGGTCCGGCCGCCGGACGTGCGTTCCTCGCGGCGCTCGAAGGGATCCTGAAGCCGTGCCGGCCGGGTTCGTGCGGCGTCACGGTGCATTACCAGGGAGAAGGCGCACGCGCGGTCCTTCCGTTTGCCGACGGCTGGAACGTCCGCCCCAACCGCGAAATGATCGAGAAGCTCAGGCAACTCGTCGGTGAGGACGGCGTCAGGCTCGTCTATCCGCCTCCAGAACGCTGACCACCGGTCGACACCCCATGCAAGATGCCGCTGCCGAACTGCTCGAACTCAAGATCGCCTATCTCGAACGCTCCAATCTGGAGCTCAGCGACGTGGTGTATCGCCAGCAGCAGGAGCTGGACCTGCTCCGGCAGCAGTTCCAGGACCTCGTGAGCCGCTTCGAGGCGCTGAAGTCAGAGCCCGACCAGTACACGGCGGAGCAGGAGCGTCCGCCGCACTATTAGACTGGCCTGCGGAGATGCAAGGAGGCAGTCGTGCCCCTTGCATCCCGTAACACGGATCGGTGCAGCAGGCAGGAGCATGCGGAGATGCACCAGCCTGCCGCGATCAGGTCGGGTTACGAGGTGTAGCCGCGCTCGCCGTGCGAGGCGAGGTCGAGGCCCTCGTTCTCCTGCTCGGCGTCGACACGCAGGCCCGTTGTCGCTGCGAGTACCTTCAGGATCACGAAGGTCATTACGCCGCACCAGGCTGCCGTCGCGCCAACGGCCAGTGCCTGCACGCCGACCTGCTTCGCCACCGTCATGCCTTCGGCGAGGCCGGCGCCGCCGAGCGACGCATCCACGAACACGCCGGTCAGCAGCGAGCCGAGTACGCCGCCGACGCCATGGACCGGCGACACGTCGAGCGAGTCGTCGATGTGCAACTTGCGCTTGAGCAGCTGCGTGGCGCCGAAGCACACGATGCCCGCGAGGCCACCGATGACGATGCCACCGAGCGGGCCGGCGAAGCCTGACGCCGGCGTGATGGTGCCGAGGCCGGCCACCATGCCCGTGACGATGCCGAGCACCGACGGCTTGCCGTACCTGACCCACTCCATGATCATCCACGTGAACGCGCCTGCGGCCGCGCCCAGGTGCGTGACGAGCATGGCCATGCCGGCGTTGCCGTTCGCCGCCAGCGCGCTGCCGGCATTGAAGCCGAACCAGCCCACCCACAGCATGCCGGCGCCGAGTACCGTGAGCGGCAGGGAGTGCGGTGCCATTGCGGTCTCCGGGAAGCCGCGGCGTCGGCCGATGACGAGGGCGGCCACCAGCGCTGCCATGCCGGCATTGACGTGTACGACGATGCCGCCCGCGTAGTCCAGCACACCGAGCTTCGCGAGCCAGCCGCCGCCCCAGACCCAGTGGGTCACGGGCACGTAGACGAACAGGAGCCACAGCACCGTGAAGCCGATGACCGCGCTGAAGCGGATGCGCTCCGCGAAGCCGCCGATGACGAGCGCCGGCGTGATGATGGCGAACGTCAGCTGGAACATCGAGAAGACCGATTCCGGAATCGTGCCGTTGACCGAGTCGCGCGTGATTCCGGCGAAGAAGGCCTTGTCGACACTGCCGATGAATCCCTGGAGGGAGCCGCCGTCCGAGAAGGCGAGGCTGTAGGCGCCAATCACCCACAACAGTGACACGACGCAGGTGATCGCGAAGCATTGCATCAGCACGGACAGCACGTTCTTGACGCGGACGAGGCCGCTGTAGAAAGCCGCGAGGCCGGGCAGCGTCATGAAGAGCACGAGCGCCGTCGCCGTGATCATCCAGGCCGTGTCGCCGCTGTCGATGTCGGCGGACTGGGCGTGGGCGAGCGCAGGCAGCAGCCCTGCGGACAGCAGCATGGAGTACCGCCTGGCGGCACGTGTCGGAAACGGCATGAAAGAGTCCCCCCGATGGTTGCACGCGACGCCGTGACCCCGTACCCGCCCGATTGCCGGGCTGTTATTTGGTGCAGGGAGCCGATGCACGGCGCCGTTTGGTGCGCGGGAATTGCAGGATCCATGCCCAGCAGGTGTAGTCTTTAAAGTCAGGCACTTGAGAGATCCCGAAGGGACCTGCCCTGGCGTCGATGCCCGCTTTTGGGGCGCGAAACGACCTAGGTTGCACCAGTTCGGTTCGTTCCGGTCGCTCTCCCGGGCCGCGGCCGCCTGCCGGTTGTGCATGGGCCGGGTGGACGCAGGTAGAGTGCGCGTCATCTATCAAGGACGGCCCCCCCGGTAATCGCCCCATGAAGAAGCTGCTCACGTTCGCGGTTGCGCTGGTGGCAGCTTATTTCCTTGCGGGCCGCGGCGGTTTGCCGGGTAGTACCGGCGTCGCGCTGCCGGAGTCGGCGGGCGAGGCCAGCGAAGCGGCGGCGCGCGCCCCGGGGCGGGTCGCCGAGGCCGATGGACGCGCGCTGAAAGAGGCCTTCGAGCGGCGGCAAGGCGACATGCAGGTCGAGGGCGAGGGCGAGGTAACGCGAGTGCTGGCAGACGACCACGACGGTTATCGCCACCAGCGGTTCATCCTGCAACTGTCGACCGGACAGACGGTGCTGATCGCGCACAACATCGATCTCGCGCCCCGTGTCGACGGATTGCGCGCCGGCGATCGAGTCGCGTTCTTTGGCGAATACGAGTGGAACCCGCAGGGCGGCGTCGTCCACTGGACCCATCGCGATCCCGCAGGTCAGCACGTAGCCGGCTGGCTTGAGGTCGGGGGGCGGCGGTACCAGTAAGGCCGGCGATCCGGCAGCTGCTCCAACGTGGGGCGCAAAGGCTTGTAGAGGCGGGCGGATGCCGCTATTGTCGCCGCTGCCAAAACAGTCCGATGTAGCGCTATGCCCATGAGTTTTCTGGAATTCGAGCAGCCGATTGCGGAGCTCGAGGCCAAAATCGACGAGCTCAAATTCGTCTCCAGCGACGCCGAGGTCAACATCGGCGAGGAAATCGCCCGTTTGCGGGCCAAGAGCCGGGTCCTGACGACCAGCATCTTCGCCAACCTGACGCCGTGGCAGATCACGCAGCTCGCCCGGCATCCGCAGCGGCCTTATACGCTCGACTACATCTCCACGATCTTCACCGACTTCCAGGAGCTCCACGGCGACCGCATGTACGCGGACGACTGGGCCATCATCGGCGGCCCCGCGCGCCTGGACGGACGCCCGGTCATGGTCATCGGCCAGCAGAAGGGCCGGGATACCAAGGAACGTGTCCGCCGCAATTACGGCATGCCGAAGCCGGAGGGGTACCGCAAGGCCAAGCGCCTCATGGAACTCGCCGAACGGTTCAAGATGCCGCTCGTCACGCTCATCGATACGCCCGGTGCCTATCCGGGCGTCGGTTCCGAGGAACGCGGCCAGAGCGAGGCCATCGCGCGCAACCTGTTCGTCATGGCCTCGCTGAAGACACCCATCGTCAGCGTCGTCATCGGCGAAGGCGGTTCGGGCGGGGCGCTCGCCATCGGCGTCTGCGACCGCCTGGTCATGCTCCAGTACAGCGTCTACTCCGTGATTACGCCCGAGGGCTGTGCCTCCATCCTGTGGAAGAGCGCGGACAAGAAGGAACTCGCTGCCGAGGCGATGGGCATGACGGCCGACCGGCTCGCGAAGCTCGGGCTGGTGGACGAGGTGCTGCGCGAGCCGCTCGGCGGCGCCCATCGCGACCCGCAGGCCATGGCGGACGCGCTGAAGACGTCCATCCTGAAGCACCTTGATACCCTGACGGCCATGTCGCCTGAGGCCCTGCTGCAGGCAAGGCACGATCGCATCCGCGGATTTGGCGTGTACAGCGGCGGCTGACCGTTTCCCGGGGTCTTGGCCCAAGACTCCATTCCGTCTCGTCCCGGTGTCCATGACTGGATTCTCTCCCGATTCGCTGGAGGCGGCCCTTGCCAGGGGGGCTGCCGCGGGCGCGTCCGGCGACGTGTGCGTGGCCTTCAGTGGCGGGCTCGATTCCACGGTCCTGCTCGTTGCCCTTGCGGAACTCCGGTCACGCGGGTGGCCGCGTGTCGTCAGGGCGCTGCACATCGACCACCAGCTCCAACCCGATTCCGGCAAGTGGTCAGCCCGCTGTGCCGACACCGCCAGGCAGCTTGGCGTGCCCTTTGCGAGCGAGCGCGTGGTGGTGCCGCTCGTCAGCGGGCAGGGCCTGGAAGCCGCTGCCCGCAAGGTTCGCTATGCCGCGCTGTATGGCAGCCTTGCAGCCGGCGAGACCCTGCTGACGGCGCACCATGCCGATGATCAGCTCGAAACCATCCTGCTCGCGCTGATGCGGGGTGCGGGCGTGCGCGGACTGTCGGGGATGCCACGCAGCGCGCGCGCAGGGGCTGGCTGGCATCAACGTCCTCTGCTCGATCACCCCCGCGCCGACCTTGAGCGCTGGGCGCGTGAGCGCGGCCTTGCCTGGATCGAGGATCCGACCAATCGCGAGCCCCGGTACCGGCGCAGCTACCTGCGACAAGCGGTGTTGCCCGCGCTGCGGTCAACGTGGCCGGGCGCTGCCATCGTGGCGTCGCGATCTGCCGCGCATCTGGCCGAAGCGGGGGAGCTGCTCGACGAACTGGCTCGCCTGGATCTACATGAGGCACGCCTCGAGATCTGCTTGCAGCTCGACAAACTGGCGGCCATGACCTCGTCGCGGCGCAGGAACCTGTTGCGCTACTGGTTGCGATCGCTCGAGCTGCCGATCCCGTCGACAGCGAAGCTCGGCGTCCTCGAGCACGACATGCTCGTCGCGCGTCCCGACCGGCAGTTGTGCGTCGACTGGGAAGGGGCCGAGGTCAGGCTGCACCGGGGACTGCTCTATGCCGGTCCGCCCCTTGCTGCGCCACCCGTTGCGCGCGAGGCGACCTGGGACTGGCGCGAACCGCTTGTGTTGCCTCAAGGCCTGGGTGAGTTGCATGCGGTGCCAGTGACGGGCGAGGGACTTGCGGTGGCACGCCTGCCGCAGCGGCTTCAGTGGCGATTCAGGGGCGAAGTCGAAGGCGGTGCCGGTGGCGAATCCGCCGACTTGCCTCATCACGGGTTGAAGAAGTTACTGCAGGAGGCGCACGTACTGCCTTGGTGGCGTGGGCGATTGCCGCTGCTTTTCGCGGGCGATCATTTGCTGGCAGTGGGCGATCTGTGGATCGCGCGCGAATTCGCGGCAACGAGTTCGACACCGGGAATCCGCGTGGAATGGCGGCATCGCCCCGCGATCATCGCCGCGGGCACGTGATGGAACGCTCGTCGCAATGCGTTGCAGGCAGTCTAGTTGCTCCAGCGTTCTTTCCACGACACGTGTCTTCCAGTAGACTGATCTCCCGTCGCGAGGATGGCGGTGGAGAGTGCTCCAGCCCTCCCGCAATCCTCCTTTTCCTCCATCGACGGTGCCCTCCATGACTCGTTATATCTGTGTGACCGGCGGCGTCGTTTCCTCGCTCGGCAAGGGCATCGCCGCGGCCTCGCTCGGCGCCATCCTGGAGGCCCGCGGTCTCAAGATCAGCATGGTCAAGCTGGATCCGTACATCAACGTGGATCCCGGCACGATGAGCCCGTTCCAGCACGGCGAGGTCTTCGTCACGAACGACGGCACCGAGACCGACCTCGACCTCGGCCACTACGAGCGTTTCGTGCGCACGACGACGTCGCGCAACAGTAATTTCACCACCGGGCGCATCTACGAGCGCGTCATCGCCAAGGAACGACGCGGCGACTACCTGGGCGCCACGGTGCAGGTCATCCCGCACATCACCGACGAGATCAAGCACTGCATCCGCATGGGCGCGGGCGACGCCGACGTCTGCATGGTCGAGATCGGCGGTACCGTCGGCGACATCGAGTCGCTGCCGTTCCTCGAGGCGATCCGCCAGCTCGGCGTCGAGCTCGGCCGCGACAACGTGCTTTACATGCACCTGACGCTGGTGCCCTACATCCCGAGCTCCGGCGAGATCAAGACCAAGCCCACGCAGCACTCCGTGAAGGAGCTGCGCTCGATCGGCATCCAGCCCGACATCCTGCTGTGCCGCTGCGCGGACCCGATCCCGGCCGAGCAGCGTCGCAAGATCGCGCTGTTCACGAACGTGGAGGAACGCGCCGTCATCTCCGGCGTCGATGCGGACGACATCTACAAGATCCCGATGCTGCTGCACGAACAGGGGCTCGACGACATCGTCGTCCACAAGCTGCGGCTCGACGTGCCTCCGGCCGACTTGAGCGAGTGGCGCCACGTGGTGAACGCCAAGAGCAACCCCGAGTCCAGCGTCAACATCGCGATGGTCGGCAAGTACGTGAACCTGCGCGATGCGTACATCTCGCTGTCCGAGGCGTTGACGCATGCCGGCGTGCGCACGCGCACGCGGGTGAACGTGACGTTCGTCGAGGCGACCGATGTCGAGAAGCACGGCACCGACAAGCTCGCGGGCATGGATGCGATCCTGGTTCCCGGCGGCTTCGGCGAACGCGGCATCGAAGGCAAGATCCAGGCCGTGCGCTATGCGCGCGAGAACCAGAGTCCGTACCTCGGCATCTGCCTCGGCATGCAGCTCGCCATCGTCGAGTACGCGCG
>CAIUGU010000249.1 GCA_903898785.1 uncultured Pseudomonadota bacterium
TCGAGCGCCCAGTGCGTCTTGGCCTGCTGGTTGTTGTCCCGCTCCGCGCCCACCTCACCGAGGAACGCCATGAAGCCGGCCATGACGGCGGCCGCCTGGATGGCCGGAGCCTTGACGGAGACCTCCATCAGCGTCGCACCGTCCGCCCGCGTCCACAGTTCGGCCGTGATCGGCCAGGGGCAGGCCGGATCCTCGAAGTCCCAGCGCTGAGCCATCAGTGGTCCGAGGATCGACAGCGTCGCAAGATCCGGCACCGAACCCGCCATCTCGGCCAGGAATTCTTCCTGCTCCTTGGTGAACAGCGCCGCGACGGTCTTCTCGCCGGCGACGACGCGCTTGATCAGGCCCTTCGCGACCGGCATCGAGAACGACGCAGACTTGACCAGGCCCTTCTCGCTCGCGTCCGCCTCGATCTTGAAGTCGCGGTACTTGCGCCACTTCTTGCCGACCTTCGCTGCGTCGACCGGGCGGAACTTGATCGTACTGTCGTGCTCGTCACCCACGATGCGGCGCGCGCGGGCGATGATGCCCGCCTTGAGGAGTCCGAGCTGGGGCGTGTCGAAGAAATAGATGAACCGCTGTTCGTCGTTACGTTGTGTCAGGCCGTAGCGGGCCAGCGCGGTCTTGATCTGGCGCTGGGGAATGGTCGCCTTGATCTCGATCGCCTCGGCCCCTTCGAGCAGCCGTGCGTATCGACCCATCGTGTTCGCTCCGCGTTCCATCATGGCCTCCATCCCGCCTTTGTTCCGCGCGATTCTCGCAGCCTGCCCGCTGGCAGACGCCAATGGTGCAAGGATGCCTCAAATTGACCGTGGCATGAAGAACAGAGACCGCACGGCGAAGGAAGCGATCCTCAGGTACGGACGCGAACCGGGATGGTTCGCTACACCCGGCCCTGGGCGTCTGCCAGGTTTGTCGCCCCGGGGTTATCCGTGCAGTTCCGCCTCTTTCACTGCTGGGCTGGTACGCGCACACTAAGTCCGCAACTTCAGGAGGCAGACATGCGTTACCCGGGCCGCGTAATCAAAATGGGCGAGACCGATGCGCGCATCGTCAACGCCCTGAAGAACCAGCTCAACAAAGCGCTGGCTCTCACCGGCGACCAGAAGATCGTGCTGGACCCTGCCAACCCGGTGTTCGGCCCCAAGGTCAAGCAGGCGGTGCAGTTGTTCCAGGCCCGTCATGTTGACGACGAAGGCCGTCCGCTCAAGACCGATGGCGAGGTGGGCGCCATCACCTGGGCCAGGTTGTTCGGCGAAGAGACGGTGGCCAGCGCCGACAAGCCGGCCGACAAGTTCCTCGGTGCGGTGCTGGCAGTGGCGCTGGCTGAGGAAGCCAAGAAGATTCGGGAGGTCCCCCCCGACTCCAACCGCGGGCCGGCCGTCGAGGCCTATCTGGCCGGTGTGGGGCTGGGCAAGGGCAACCCCTGGTGCTGCGCCTTCACCTACTGGTGCTTCGAGCAGGCAGCGAAGGCGCGCGGGCGGACCAACCCCTCGGTGCGCACCGGCAGCTGTCTGGCCCATTGGAACGGTGCCGTAGCGAAGGGCGCCCGGCGCATCAGCAAGGCCGATGCGGTGAACAACCCGGCCCTGCTCGAGCCCGGCATGGTCTTCATCATGGATTTCGGCGGCGGCAAGGGCCATACGGGCTTCATCGTGGCCGTGCACGGGGGCATGATCGACACGGTGGAAGGCAATACCGATGCCTCCAAGACTCGCGAAGGCGGCGGTGTCTATCGGCTCACCCGCAAGCTGGCCGAGGTGAACAAGGGCTACATCGACTACAGCGGCGTCTGAAGTCGACGGCCGCAAGGCGCGGCGCGCGCTCAGCGGGGTGGCGACGATTTGGCCCGCTGGTCCAGGCAGGCTGCCTGCAGGTCTTCCCCTGTGGCGCTTTGCAGGCCCGCGTACACGCCGCAAGGCCAGACCAGGCCTCCGAACTGCTCCAGCGACCAATGCTGGGGCTCGGTGGCGCAGACCTCCAGGTGCTTCACCGTCCATCGGCCGTCCTGCCGTGAGAGCAACACCCACAGCAGCTTGTCGAGTTCAAGATGGCATTCCTTGGCCTTGGCCCAGTCCAGCGTGTCGCCTGTGGTGGACACCAGTTCCCCAGTGAGCAGGGCCCAGTCGCCGTCCACATTGAGCCGCTCGACCATGAACTTCACCGGCTGCCCGACGCGTTGCGCGGCCAGGGGGCGCACGGCCTCCAGCACCGCCCGCCGCTCGGCAGGACGCACCGTCGCCTGGCCTGCCGCCGGCCCGCACCACGCCAGCAGGCCCATGGCCGAGCTGACGCCCACGCACCAGGCCCAGGGGCCGGTCCACCGCATGCCGCCTCTGCGTGAGGTTGCCATGATCGCGATTGTATCCCAGCACCAGCCAGCGTTCGGTCGAGCGGTCTCACCAGTCTTGCGCTGGCATGAAGACCGGCGGGACCGACTGCTGCGCACCCACGATCAGAACTTCATGCTTACACCGGCATAGACGGATCGGCCCGCAGCCGGCACCGAGGTTTTCCACTGCGGCTGGTTGGTCGCAGGCGGGATCGTCATGGTCGTGCCCTGGCCCACGTAGGCGCCGCCGAGCCCGCGGCAGCGAAGACGCAAGGCGCCTCGTGATGTGCGCGGTCACCCGGCGCTTGGCCGTCGTCCGGGAGTGCTGGCTGGACAGCGCTCGGCACCGGGCCGGCGCCGTGGCACATCTGTATGGAGGGTGCGCCATCCGCGCCCGTGCCCGGCATGAAGCCCGGCGGGACCAGCATGCGAGCTGCCAGCGCCGGCAGCAGCAACAGCCCCACCAGCAGGCACGTCTTCCGCCTCCGGAGCCAGGCCACCCGCATGGCGCCAGCCTGGTTGAGAAGCGCCGCGCTGCGCGCCCATTTTCATTTCACGGGCAACTCGAGCCCGCTGACGAGTTCCTCGACGTCCGCCTGGGTCGCGGCAGCAGCCGCACGCTCGATCAGCCGGCGAGTCAGGTGTGGCGCGAAGAGCTGCATGAAGTCGAGCTGGTACTTGCGCAGCAGCCCGCCGCGGCGGAAGCCGATCCACGTGACGTGCGCCGGGAACAGGTGCGAGGCGTCGATCTCGACGAGGTCGGCGTCCTGCGCCGGGTCCACCGACATGCTCGCGACGATGCCGATTCCGAGCCCGAGACGCACGTAGGTCTTGATCACGTCGGCGTCGCGTGCGGTGAGCACGACGTTCGGCACGAGCCCTTCCTTCGCGAAGATGTCGTGCAGCGACGAAGGCCCCGTGAAGCTGAAGACGTAGGTGATGATCGGGTGCGCGGCGAGCTGCTTCAGCGTCGGCTTCTTCACCTTCGCGAGCGGATGGCCCTTCGGCACCACGACGTGCCGGTGCCAGCGGTAGCACGGCAGCAGCGAGAAGCCCTCGAACAGCGACTGCGAGCCGGTGGCGATCGCGAAGTCGATCCGGTCGAGCGCGGCCATCTCGCCGATCTGCTCGGAGGTGCCCTGGTGCAGGTGCAGCCGCACCTCCGGGTACTGCTCGCGAAACGCCTTGATCACCTCGGGCAGCACGTAGCGCGCCTGCGTGTGCGTCGTGGCGATCGACAGCGTGCCGCGCGACTCGTCTTTCAAGTCGTCCGACAGGCGCTTGATGTTCTGCACCTCGCGCAGGATGCGCACGGCACGCTCGATCACCTGCTGGCCAGCCGGCGTGACGCGCGAGAGGTTGCGCCCGTCGCGCACGAAGATCTGGAAGCCGAGCTCGTCCTCGAGCAGCTTGATCTGCTTCGACACGCCGGGCTGCGAGGTGTGCAGCTTCTCGGCGGCCGCCGTGATGTTCAGGCCGGTCTGGGCGACCGCGGCGAGGTAGCGGAGCTGGTGCAGCTTCATGGGGGCATTCTAGCGAAAGCATTTGTGCGTTATCCGGGTTGATTCGAACGTTGACCGGCACCGGTTGCAGGTCCGCATGCTGGGCGCACCTGCAATGCCGGAGAAAGCCCGTGACGCTCGCAACGATCCTGAGCCGCACCCAGCAGGGTCTCGAGGCGCCACTGGTGCGCGTCGAAGTACACGTCGGCAGCGGACTGCCGGCATTCTCAATCGTCGGGTTGCCCGAGACGGCCGTGAAAGAAAGCAAGGACCGGGTCCGGGCCGCGCTCGCCAACTGCGGCTTTGATCTGCCGTCCGGCCACATCACGGTCAATCTCGCGCCCGCGGACCTGCCGAAGGAAGGAGGCCGCTTCGACCTTCCGATTGCCGTTGGGATCCTGGTCGCCTCGGCCCAGTTGCCACCCGGGCCTTTTGACAGCACCGAGCTGTATGGAGAGCTGTCGCTGGGAGGCGACCTCCATGCGATTCGCGGCGCGCTGCCAACCGCGTTGCAGGGCACTCGTGCCGGACACACGCTGATATTGCCGCGCGGCAACATGGCCGAAGCAGCACTCGTGCGCAGCGGCCGTATCCACGGAGCGCAACACCTGCTCGACGTCTGCCGGCACGCGAGGGGTGTGCGACGGCTCGATGAGGTCGGCGAGCCGCAGCTGCCGATGATCGTGGCCTGCGGACCGGACCTCGCAGACCTGCGCGGGCAGCCGTACGCGCGGCGAGCACTCGAAATTGCAGCGGCGGGAGAGCACAGCCTGCTGCTCATCGGACCGCCCGGATCCGGCAAGAGCATGCTCGCGCAGCGTCTGCCGGGGATCCTGGCTCCGATGACAGAGGACGAAGCACTCGAGACGGCGGCCGTGCGGTCGCTCACCACGGCGGGATTCAGGACGGACGAATGGCGGCGCCGGCCGTTCCGCGCTCCTCATCACACGGCTTCCGCGATCGCGCTCGTCGGTGGCGGAGCGCATCCACGCCCCGGCGAAATCTCGCTGGCCAACAACGGCGTTCTGTTCCTCGACGAACTGCCGGAGTTCGACCGCAACGTGCTCGAGGTCCTGCGCGAGCCGCTCGAGTCCGGTCACGTCGTGATATCCCGCGCGGCGCGGCAGGCGAAGTTTCCGGCGCGGTTCCAGCTGGTGGCCGCCATGAATCCCTGCCCCTGCGGACACCTTGGTGACCCGGCGGCGAAATGCCGATGCACGCCCGAGCGTGTCGATACGTATCGCAGCCGGATCTCGGGACCGCTGCTCGATCGAATCGACCTGCA
>CAIUGU010000250.1 GCA_903898785.1 uncultured Pseudomonadota bacterium
ACATCGGATAGATGCACCATTTCACGCCGGTCTGATGATGTTCGGCGTGCTTGATGCGGTAGATGAGCGGGTCGCGCATCCAGATGTTCGGCGCATCCACGGTGATTTTCGCGCGGAGCACGCGGGTGCCATCGGGGAACTCGCCGTTCTTCATGCGCGTGAACAGGTCCAGGTTCTCGGCAACAGTGCGGTCGCGGAACGGACTGTTCCTGCCGGGCTCGGTCAGCGTGCCGCGAGCCAGGCGCATGTCCTCGGCGCTCTGGCTGTCAACGTACGCAGCCCCAAGCTCGATCAGCGCCACGGCGCAACGATGCATCCAGTCGAAGTAGTCGGACGCGGAGTAGAGGTTCGTGTCGCCGGCGAACTGCCAGTCGAAGCCGAGCCAGTGCACGGACTCGATGATGGAGTTGACGTACTCCTGCGACTCCTTCTCTGGGTTCGTGTCGTCGAAGCGCAGGTGACAGGTGCCGCCGAAGTCGCGGGCAACTCCGAAGTTGAGGCAGATCGATTTCGCATGGCCGATGTGCAGGTAGCCGTTCGGCTCCGGCGGAAAGCGCGTGCGAATGCGGGCAGGGTCCAGCGGACCGGCTGCATGCTGGGCGGCATCGCCCGGCTTGCCAGACCAGCGGCGGGTGGCGTACTTGCCCTGGGCCAAGTCGGTCTCGACGATGTTGCGGATGAAGTTGCCTGCGAGAGCAGGTACTTCCTTGCCGGTACTGTCTTTGTTCGGGGCAGGTTCTTTGGCAGACATGGCAGGGATCGGGGTACTGAAAAGTCAGCCCGGATTCTAGCCTCTGCCTCGGCCACAGGCTGCTATTTCTTCGGACGGGCGTGGGATCCTGGCCGTCCTCGGTGCCAGCCGTGCCCTGTTTGCAACCCCCGGCCATCGCTGCAGCACCGGACCCTTTCGCCGGACGATGTTGCCGAATGGCGGAATGCGTAAGGTTGGCACTGAGTGTCGCGAGGCGCTTCAATCCGTCCTGGCGCGTACTTCGACGGGTATCGTGGCAAGCCGGCGCAAGAGCTTCCGGCGGCGAGCAAGGGGCCACCAGTCGTAGAGCAATACCTCGATGGGACGCCACATGGCCACCCACCCGAGAATCAGCAGACCTTCGTCGACGATGGCCTGGTCGATGACGAGCGGATGGGTCAACAGTTCGCGACGCAGGGCCAGGCAAGCCACGAGGAAGAGCAGGCCGATGCCGAGGCTGATTCCGCCGTAACGCAGGAGCTTGAGCAGGTCCTTGCGCAGCTGTCGTTCGCGATAGCCGAAGTAGTTGTTGACGGCCTGTGCCAGCGTCCGCGCGGACTCGCTCTGCGCCTCCGAGGGCGGCAGGTGGACTACCAGGCGCAAGGGTCCCCGGCTGCCGGCCTCGTCGCACGCCTCCAGCAGGTAGGCCGCCGCGTTCTCGTCCAGGTCCTTCTCATGGAACGGCGACGGATCCAGCGTGTGAAACAGCTGGCGCACGTCGTGCAGTCGAATCTCGACCAGCGTGTCGCCGCCCTCACGTCGATATGTCGGTCTTGCCGGGTCGTCAGCCATGCCAGAATTCTCCGAGGCGTGAGTCATTCTAGCGTGTCTGCGGGGGCGCACCTGCCCCGTTTCCCGGTGAACTCCCCGTTGCGCGGGAGATCCCCATGGTCGGGGCGAGTGCGTTGACGTTAGGCTAGGAGCCCCGTTCGCCTGTGTGCTGCAGAGGAGCTCCCGTGTCGCGTCCATTGCAAGTGCCTTTTGTCGTTGTCGACGTGTTCACCCAGGCCCGGTTCGGCGGCAACCCGCTGGCGGTGATCACGAAGGTCTTGTCCTGTCGCGCGGGATGATCGTCACCGTGGAGCAAACCTTGGGGAACCTCTGATTGACCTATACACGCTGGCGTTGCGCCTCCAATCCTCTGCTGCGAGGCATCGGACCGCAGGCCATATCGGGAATATGGGCAAGGTTCGTAACGACACAGCAGAGGATTGGAGGCGCAACCCATTTAGTGACTATTTATGCCTTGATCGGGACGGGATCCATTTCGTGCAGGGCAGTGTTGCTCCTCCCTTGAGTACATCGAGTACACTGCGGTCGTCGCGCCTCGCCCTGCACGAAATGGCTCGCCGTCGCGAGCGTGTATAGGTCAATCAGAGGTTCCCTGATGCGCTTCGAGCAGTTCATGCTCGCCAACGAGCCCACGCTGCGGCTCGGCTTCTTTCTGGGCATCTTCGCCGTGATCGGCCTCTGGGAACGGGCGGCGCCCAGACGCGCCTTGGTCTTGTCCAGGGTTTCGCGCTGGGCCAGCAACCTGGGTCTGGTCCTGCTCAATACCCTCCTGTTGCGCCTGCTCTTCCCGCTGGCGGCGGCAGGTGTGGCGGCCTTCTGCGTCGTGAATGGCTGGGGGCTTCTCAACCATTACGACGTTCCTGTCGGGATCGCCATTCCGTTGTCGGTGATTGTCCTGGACTTCGCCATCTGGCTGCAGCACGTCATGTTCCATGCCGTGCCGATCCTGTGGCGGCTGCATCGGGTGCATCATGCCGACCTCGACTACGACGTGACGACCGGAGCGCGCTTCCACCCCCTCGAAATCCTGCTCTCCATGCTCATCAAGTTCGCTGTCATCGTCGTGCTGGGCCCGCCGGTCGCGGCAGTGGTGATCTTCGAGGTGCTGCTCAACGCAACCTCGATGTTCAACCACGGCAATATCCGCCTGCCGGTCGCGCTTGACCGCCTGCTGCGCTGGATCGTCGTCACGCCGGACATGCACCGCGTGCATCATTCCGTCGAGGACGACGAGGCCAACAGCAACTTCGGTTTCAACCTGCCCTGGTGGGATCGGCTCTCCGGTACCTATCGCGACCAACCTCGCGCGGGCCACTTGGCCATGGCCATCGGCATCCGCGGCCACAGCGACCCGCGCGAAGTAGCGCGACTGCCAGGGATGCTGTTATTTCCCTTCAGGGGAGAGATCGAGGACTACGCCATCAATCGGCGCGAGTTCCCGGGTGGCGCGGAGGATCACAAGGACCAGCAAGGCGACGACAAGCGCCCGGAGTCCGCAACGGCCCGCGTTGACAAGCGGTTGTAGCCGGGCTTGGGTGGACTCGAGCAGGAATGGCTGCGGCGCGTTATCCGTGCCGGGTCGTAGATTCGTGGCTCGGTTGCGGCCGCATCACGCCAGGCGCCGTTGAGTGTCGCTGATGCGACCTTGCCAGGATGAAGAACCACGAATCTACGACCCGACACCAGTGGATCGCCTCGGTCCGGCGCCGCCCCGGGACCCATCAGCCTGCAACTATGCAAACCGGCAACGCAGGGCCATTACAGGAAGTCTGGTATGGAACTCTCGCGAATTCCTACATCCAGCACTTCGCGTTCGTGGAACTCTGCTGTCCATCGGACGACTAATCCTTGACACGACCGATCCCGGTGCAGGGCTCGAATCGACGCTTCACGAGCTGCCAGTGCCAACCAGGACGAACCCATGAACAAATGCAACCGCTCCCTGGTCGTTCTCCTGCTGCTAGCGTCCGGCCCTGTGTGGGCCGGCAAGCGAATTCAGATGGAATCGACCGATCTGCAGACGAACAAGACCATTGCCCGTGAGATTCTGGTCGACAAGGACCGGATGAAGATGGAAGTCGGCGATAACGTCGTCATGTTCCTCACGGCCGGCGGCAATCGCATGGTGATGATCGACAAGGGCAGCAACGAATACCGGGAGATGGACCAGGCCACGATGGAGGCCATGGGCCAGCAGCTGTCGAGCGCCCTGTCGCAGGTGGAATCGCTGCTAAAGAACCTGCCGCCTGCCCAGCGCGAACAAGTGGAAGCGCTGCTGAAGGGCAAGACGGCAGGCGGGGCGCCCGCAATCGAGCCCGTTGTCTTTGCCGCCCGCGGACCCACCACCGTCAACGGGTTCCGATGCACAAGATACGAGGGGACACGAAGCAGCGAGAAGGTCCTGGAGCTTTGTGCGTCGACACTCAGCGACGTCAAGCTGGGCGCCCAGGAGTTTCAGGTCCTGGAGAAGATGCGCGAATTCACGACCGGCATGATGAATGCGGTCAAATCGACACCGTTGGCCGGATTGATGGAGAACACAGGTATCACGCAGGCCGGCATCGAAGGCTATCCGGTGCAGAGCATTACATTCCAAAGTGGAAAGCCCGTTTCCCGCGAGCAGGTGAAGGCCATCGTGGAAGCCACCTTCACCGATGCCGATTTCTCTACCGGCACCGCGAAGAAGGTCGACCTGCCGAATCTGGGTGCGCTGGGCGGAGGGGCGCTCTAGCCGGGCCGGCGATCGTCAGGTTGACGCCAGGAGGGGAGGCGGAGGCGGTCGCGCGGAGCGCTGGCGAAGGGAAACAAGTCTGTCCCGTTTCCAGTTTGTGCGCTCCTCGGATCATCGGATTGTGCGGTGCGGAGTCGGTTGGGCCGCTGTGGTTGCCCGGATTAAGTTTCCCGTTGTCTTTGGTTCTTGAATTCCATTGCTCTAGACTGGGCTCTGTCCGACGCAGAGCCAGCTTGCGTGACGGTGAACACCGAGAGCGAAAGGCAGTGTCCAACCGGCGCAACTCGCGGGGCAGGGGCTGTCGATGCCCCGGGGGCGAAGGGCTGCGCCAGCAGCGACAAGAATGAACTTGAGCTTGGGGGATCCAGATGCGTGCGAACAAGCGCAGGCGCAGGGCCTGCATGGTGATCATTGCGCTCGGCGGGTGGGCATGGACCCAGGCCGCTCCGGCGCAAGGCGACATCGTCGGCTTTTGGGACCAACCCGCCACCGGCATGACGCTCGGCACCGCCCTGGCGCCGCTGTTCGGCTTCATCGAGGATTCAAGGGAGCGCGCCGATGGCCCATCGCCCGTGGACTATCTGGGCGTGCCCTTGAATGAGGAGGGCCGGTCCCGTGCCCTGGCCTATGATGCGGCGCTGCTCGGCGTGCCTGAGCACGTATGCATGCGGCATCCATCGCAGTACTCGCTCTGGGGGCCGGCGCGGCTGCGCATTTCGGCTGAGCTGGATGCGAACCTGAACACGGTGTCGTATGCCGTGGGCGGGACATTCCGGCGGGCGGATCGCACGATCTACATGGATGGACGCAGCCACCCGCCCGACTACGCCCCGCATACGTGGGCAGGTTTCACGACGGGAGAGTGGCGCGGCAATACCCTCGTCACCCGGACGACGCACCTCAAGTGGGGCTGGATCCGGCGCAATGGCGTGGCGGCGAGCGACCAGTCGACGGTCACCACGTTCTATACGCGTAACGGCAACGTCCTGACCGTCACCTGGATCGTGCACGATCCGGTCTACCTGACCGAGCCGTACATCAAGTCCGTCGACTTCATCACGCAGCCCGTCTCCACGGCTCGCTTCGAAGTGGAACCCGCTGATGCCGGCGACGACTACTTCTTCAAGTGTTTCACGAGTGAAGAGGTTTCCAAGCCGGACCAGCACGACGTTCCCCACTACCTTCCGGGCAGGAACCCGTTCGTCGGCGAGGAGGCGAAACGCTTCGGCATCCCGGTCGAAGCGACCCTGGGCGGCGCCGCAACGGCGTATCCCGAGTATCGCGACAGGTTGCAGCGATGAGAAGCGCGCTCAAGCTCTTGATGCCCCTGCTGCTGACGTTGTCTGCAGTATCCACGGTCGTTTCCGCGCAGACGGCGTCGCCGGGTGAGCCGGCGGTACGCGGTGCGCCACTCGGCGTGATGAAAGTGCAAGGGAACGTGTGGCTGATCGCCGGCGCGGGCGGCAACATCGCCGTGCAAGCCGGCGACGAAGGCATTGTCGTGGTCGACACCGGTGCCGACGGCTTGACCGATGCCGTCATGGATGCCATCCGCACGATCTCCGACCGGCCGATCCGTTACGTCATCAATACGTCGGTGTCGGCGCAGCACGTCGGCGGCAACGCCAGGTTCGCGGCGCTGCCGGGCGGGTCGCTGAGCGGCAAGACGCGCGGCGCGAAAGTACGGATCATCGCGCAGGAAAACGTAGTGGTCAGGATGGGCGAGGTGGGTAAAGGCGGAACGCCGGCGTATCCGACGGAGGCGTGGCCCGTGGACGGCTACTATGTTCCCGAGCGGAATCTTGTATTCAACGGCGAGGTCATCGACGTGATCCATCAGCCGTCCGCCCACTCCGACGGCGACAGCATCGTATATTTCCGCGGCTCGAACGTCCTCGTGGCCGGCGACATCTATACGACCACCTCGCTGCCGCTCGTGGACCGTGCACGAGGAGGGTCGCTGACCGGCCTGCTTCGCGCACTGAACACCATGATCGACATCGCCGTGGCGGATGACCTGGCGGAGGGCGGGACGTACATCATTCCCGGGCACGGCCGCATCAGTGACGAAGCGGACCTCGCTGAATACCGCGACATGGTGCACATCATCCGCGCGCGCATCGCCGACCTGGCGGGCCGTGAACGGCTCTCGCTGGCGCAGGTCAAGTCTCGCAGGCCGCTGCTGGGCTGGGAGGCCCGCTACGGTCACGCCGGATGGACGACGGACATGTTCATCGATGCGGTCTACGACGAGTTCAGGGCGCGGAGGGCCCCATGATCACACACTCTTTGCGAACACTCGCCGCGCGCATCGCCTTGGGCGTAGTCAGCATGTCCGTCATCGGTTCAGCATGGGCGGCGCAATCCCCACCTGCCGGTGGCAGCGTGTATCAGCAGTACGCGCCGATCGATCTCACCGGCAACTGGGTGTCATTGGTGACCGAGGACTGGCAGCTGCGCATGATTACGCCGTCCAAAGGCGACCTCTCGAACCTGCCGCTCAATGCCGCAGGCGAAAGCGTGACAAACAGCTGGGACCCCGCGCGTGACGAGGCGGCAGGGATGGCATGCCAGGCTTACGCCGCGCCGTCGATCATGCGGGAGCCCGGGCGCTTGCGCATTGCGTGGGTGGACGGTGGGAACGCGCTGCGCGTGGAGACCGATGCCGGTCAGCAGACGCGTCTGTTCCAGTTCGTCGAGGCGACGCCGTCGACCACGGACAGGTCATGGCAAGGCTTCTCCCGGGCCGAGTGGCAATACGCCGGGAGGTTCAACCTCGACGTCGTCGGCGCTGAAATCGGTCCGGCCGGACGACGGTCCAGGAACACGCGACCGTTGCCAGCCCGGCCTAACGGTGGGGCACTCAAGGTCGAGACGACCCAGCTGCGGGCGGGCTACTTGCGCAAGAACGGCGTCCCCTTCAGCGAGAATGCGGTTGTGACCGAGTACTTCAACGTCTACACCGACGTGGACATGACGCAGTGGCTGGTGGTGACGACGATCGTCCACGATCCCAAGTACCTCCGCACCGACTACATCACGAGCAGCAACTTCAGGAAGGAGCCCGACGGCTCGAAGTGGAAGCCGCGACCGTGCGTCGTGCGGGACTAGCGGCCTTTGGCTGACCGGGGCGCTATTCGCCTTGCTCAAGGTTCAATGGCTCGTGTCCGGCACCAGCTTCTTCCGCCGCGCAGGAGTTCCAGATGCTGGAGAAGATGCGCGAGTTCACCCCCAGCCTGATTAAGGCTGGCCAAGTCGACGCCGTTGGTCAGGATGATGGTATGCACAGGCATCACTCAGGCCGGTATCGAAGGCTGTCTGGTGCATCGCTCCTGTGTATTCGGTAGATCACGCTTTCAAGTCCATGCACCTGTCCATGGCGTTCGAACGCCATTCCCACGCGCTGCATGACCTTCTGTGATGCGAGGTTCGAGGGATCCGTTGCGGCCCAGATGGACCGAATGTGCGGGCCTGAAAATGCGAACGTGATGATCCGCTGCGCGGCACCTGACGCGAAGCCTCGTCCCCGAGCAGAGGGGACAATCACATACATGAGTTCTGGTTCTGACGGCGTGCCATTCGGCCGCAGTCCACACCATCCCAGGCTGGACCCGTCCCCAGGGTTTGCGACGATCCAGACTCCGTAGCCATGCGCATTCCACCACTCGAGATGATTGGCTTCCAGGGCATCGAGTCGATCCGTCGCAGTGGCGCCCGCTGCAATAGCCACTGCGCGGATCTCTCCGGCTTGCGCCAGTCGCAAGTCAAAGCCGCTGCCGCGGATGAAGCCCTGTGTCAGTTGCGTGGACGGGGACATGACCCGCTTCCTCAAGTGAATCGCCCGAACTCGCGCGCCGGCACCAGCGCCGCCAGTTCCTCGGTCCGATGGAATTCGAAGCAGCTATCTCCCGGTTTCGATGGCGCGCTCCAGCGCCTGGCGGATGAACCGCTGGTAGGGAATGCCCGCGCGATCAGCATGTGCTTTCACTGCTTCGAGAAGCGCTTCTGGCATCCTCATGTTGACCCGCGCGTCCTTGCGAGTGAACTCGAAACGAACAGGCGTCATCGACTTCAGGTCGTAACCCGACAGATCGCGCCGGACGATCGCCGCGGCCTGTTTGTCAGTTCTGGCGACCGGCAACCTCCGCTTCATAGTGACGCACCTCTCTCAAATGCATGAACCGCGCAGAAATCGGTCTGATGTAGCGACTGCCCGAGTGCGTTCGCAGCGTGAATGCCACGAAGACATATCGACCGGAATTCGTTCGCCCCACGGCAAAGTACCGCGTTTCATTCCGCGAATGCCTGACATCCGGGAATACTCGCAGCTCATGGTGGAACAGGCTCTCGATCTCGGCTTGGGTGACGCCATGCCGGCAACATTTGTTCCGATTGCCGTCGTCCCAGTCGAATCCTGAGACGACCGATACATGAACCATAGCCTAGCCATTTGTATGTACAAAGTACATCCGGGTGGGTGTAGGCGTCAGGATCGGGGCAGGGCAAGCGCTGCGGGAAGCAGGATTTCTGGTGCGAATCGCCAGAAATGGAGAAGTCAGGACGGAAAGTCGTCCGACCCGGCAGGCCCTGTCAGTGCGTCATCGCATACAGGATGTAGTTGATGCCGAAACGGTAGGCGAGGGCGGTCATCGGTTCCGGGTAGACCGGGTCATCGGCATGCTGCCATGCATCACCCATGTCCATGTTGAAGTTGATGGCGACGAGCAGCCGTCCGGAGTCGTCGTAGATGCCGCGCCAGTGCGGCGGCCCGGCGAGCTGCGCGACGATCTCGCCGTTCGGCGCACGCCGCAGGTGCCGCCGTCCCGGAATCTGCGTGCGCTGGTCAAGCTCATAGAGAATGTGAAGCAGCGACTCCCCGGCCTCCAGTTCGACGATGGCGTAGCCTGGAAGCGCGCGTTGAATGACCGACTGGAACACCTGCCATTCGTACTGGCCGTGGAAGTCGTCGACGACGAGGAATCCGCCCCGCAGCAGGTACTCCCGCAGCCTGAGGGTCTCCTCATCCGACAGTTGCCAGCGCCCGACCTGCTGTGCGAACAGCCACGGGTAATCGAAGACTGTCTCGTCGAGCAACGAAACGTGCCGGCTGTCCGGCGTCGTGTCGATGCGGGTCAGGCGCTTCACGCCCTGCAGGAAGTGATTCTCGGCCTCGGGATAGTCGATCCCCCACCACGGTCGGCCCGGTCCGAAGCGGAAACCGCCTCCGTCGCCCGCGATGGTGTAGATCAGTCGCGCCATGTGGAATTCCGCTTCAGGCGCGGCGCTGCCCGCCGGTGTCTGTGCCGCGATGGCCGAAAGGAAAAGGAGGCAGCCCGCGACGAACGCGACCACGGTGAACTTGCGAGCGCGGTGCGGGAACGGCTGGTTCATCGCGGGGATCGTCCTCGGCTTTGCAGGCAGGGGTCGCGGGAAGGTAGCACGACAGGTTGCATACGATGCCGTGGCCCAGGGACGAGTGAAGCTGCAGTGAAGCACAGGCTGCCCGAGGCACACTTGTGCGGCATCGAGTTCCCCTTGGCTAGACCATGGTCGAAGACTGGAGGATAGGCCAGCAAGCTGGACAAGCGAAACCCGGTTCGGGATGGCGAGAGTTGAAACTATCCCGGCGTCTTTGGTTTGCCGAGAGATTGCTCGAGATAGTCAGCCAGCGCCTCGATCTGCTCGGCATTGAGCGGCGCGCCGTACTCCTTCATCGTCACGACGACATCCCGCCACTGCCTGCGGTCGTAGTAACCGCGAAACTTCGTGATCTCGGTCGACTCGTGGCAGATGATGCAGAAGGTCGTGAGGATCTGTTTGCCGTTGCCTTCTGGCAGTCCGTCACCCGATTCCGCCGTCCGGACATCTGCGGCGGGTCCGAACAGGCTGCTGATCAGCAGGCCGGTTGCAATCCACGCATGGCCGCGAGACCTAGCCCGCGCCACGGGCCACCCAGGTGATGTTTCGCTTCGGCGACTTGCCCACCTTGATCTTCGTGACTTCCTTGCGCGCCGCGACATCGACTACGACGACCGAATTGGTGTTCTCGGTTGAAATGTAGATCAGCTTGCTGTCCGGCGTGAAGGTCACCCAGTCCGGCCGGCCACCGAGATCGACGGCGCCTGGCAGCAGCTTCAGGTCAGGCAGCGAATAGGCATAGACACGCGCATTGGGCCGACTCGTCACCCACAGCGTCTTGCCGTCAGGCGACACGCCAAGGCCATGCGACGGCGATGCATTGAATGGCCCCTTGTCGACCTTGTCCGCGGGCACATCGTTCGGTAGCTCGATGCGGGCGACCTCCTGCCGCTTCTGGAAGTCGACCACCGCGAAACCATGGAAGTTGGAGAGCTGCACGAAGATCCGCTTCGTCGAACCATCCGCATTCGTTTCGAATGCCATTGGACGAACACCCTCCTCGAACAACGTCCAGACCGGCTCTTCCGTCTTCTGATCGATCACTGTCATCAATTTGCCGGCGATGGAGCCGGCGACAACGTACTTTCCATCCGCCGTCACATAGGTGTTGTGGATGCCGCCTTTCGTCGGAATGCTCTTCACCCGTTCGAGCGAGACCGTGTCGATGACGTCGACCGCCCCGGGAGAAGAAACGATGCCCACATACACGCGGCGGCCGTCGCGACTGATCGAGATGTTGTTGGGCCGGCCGGTCAGCGGGATCTTCTTCGTCACCTTGAGTGACGCCGCGTCCACGACGTGAAGTGTCTGCTCGGCTTCGCTGCTGAAATAGAGACGACTGCCGTCAGGTGCCCCGGCGGCGCCATGGTTGATCGGAACGCCCGTGACTTCGCCCACGATCCGGTTCGTCGCCGGATCGATCAGGTTGATGTTGTCGCCCTGCGAATTCGTCTGAATGATCCGGACCTGTGCCGTGGCGGTTACGGAGAAGGCGAGCAATAGGGCGGGCAGCAGCAGCTTGCGGACGAGTAGGGTGTTCATGCGCATCCAGGGGTCTGAAATGAGGACAGATCCAGTTGACTGGCCATTGCCCGCGTACAGGCGGTGCTTCGAGATGAAGTGGCGCGCCCGGACGGATTCGAACCGCCGACCACCGCGTTCGAAGCGCGATACTCTATCCAGCTGAGCTACGGGCGCGTTGGGTCGCAGTGTATCTTGCGAGGCGTAGGTCGGTCTATTTGGCGCGTCCGGCTGTGTCCCGGGTGTTTTCCCTTCCGTCCACCCTCATTTCTCGATGAACGGGCGAGATTTGGCTCTGGTTCCGGTTCGTGGAGGGGATAGAATTTGGCACCAAGATAGTCAGGAGCGCCGCCATGTCGGTTTCAGTCACCATCAAAGGACAGATCACCATTCCGAAGCGGGTCCGCCAGGCGCTCGGGCTGAAGCCCGGCACCCAAGTGGAATTCGACCTCGAAGGTCGGTCGGCGCGCCTCAAGGTGGTGGGTGGCGATTCTCGAAAGGGCGCCCCATCGCGAATCGAGGACGGTCCGGGCATCCTCAACTACAAGGGACCCAGAATTCCGCTTCGCCAACTGGATGGTGCGGCTGCAGTAAGGAAAGCGGTCGAGCGTGCAAGCCGTTGATACCAACATCCTGGCGCGGTTCTACCTGGGTGACGACCCTGCCCAATCTCGGCTCGCCGCCAAAGTGCTGGCTGCGGGTGAAATCTTTGTCCCCAAAACCGTGTTGCTGGAACTTGCCTGGGTGCTTCGTTCGATAGGCGAGCAGCCTCAAACGCAGGTCCTCGCTTGTCTCGCCCACCTTCTCGCATTGCCAGTTATTCACGTGGAAGACCGGGATGAGGTAGAGCACGCGCTGCGAGTCAGTCGCGCCGGAATAGACTTTGCAGATTCGTTGCACCTGGCATCGAGCCACCACTGCAAAGAGTTGCTCACCTTCGATGACCGCAGCTTCGCGCGCCGAGCGCAGAAGCTGAATCTGTCCCCGCCGGTACGACGCCCTATCGCCTAGCTGACGTCGGCATCGCCGTCAGCTCGTCGTTCCCTTCGCCACGCGATGAATCGCGGCGCGCATGCGGTTGTAGGTTCCGCAGCGGCAGATGTTGGTCATCGCGGCGTCGATGTCGGCGTCGGTCGGCTTCGGGTTGGCCTTCAGCAGCGCGACAGCGGCAAGGATCTGGCCAGACTGGCAGTAGCCGCATTGCGGTACGTTCTCGGCGATCCAGGCTTTCTGCACCGGGTGGCTGCGGTCCGGCGACAGGCCTTCGATGGTCGTGATGGCCTTGGTGCCGACGTCGCCGATCTTGAGCACGCACGAGCGCACCACCTGGCCGTCGAGCAGCACCGTGCAGGCGCCGCACAAGCCCATGCCACAGCCGAACTTCGTGCCCGTGAGCCCTGCATCGTCGCGCAGCGCCCACAGGAGCGGCGTGTCCGCATCGGCGTCGAGGTCAACCTGCTTGCCATTGATGTTGAGCTTGATCATTTTCAGGCCCTCGCCGCGATGATGTCGACGTTGTGCTTGGAAAGGGGCAGCGAGCGGATGCGCGACGCCGTGGCGGCGAAGATCGCGCTCGCCAGCGACGGCGCAATCGGTGCCGTGCCCGGTTCACCGACGCCACCCGGCGCGGCGGTGCTCGGCATGATGTAGCTTTCCGTCTTCGGCATCTGCGACATCATCAGCATCGGGTAATTGTGGAAGTTGCTCTGCACGACCGCGCCGTCCTGCAGCGTGATCTCGCCGCGCAGTGCCGCCGTCAGGCCGTACACCATGCCGCCTTCAAGCTGCGCCACGATGTTGTCCGGATGCACGGCCACGCCGCAGTCGATGACGGTGACCACGCGGTTCAGCACGATCGTCTTGTCCTGCATGGACACATCGACCACCGAGCCGATGAAGCTGCCGTAGGCCGCGAACGCCGAGATGCCGTAGAAGTGGCCTGCCGGGCGCTTTGACCAGCCGGACTTCTCGGCCAGCATGTCGAGCACGGCCAGGTGCCGCTTCGCCTTCTCGTGCTGGAGCAGCGAGCGGCGGAACAGATAAGGATCCTGCTTCGTGGCGAAGGCGATCTCGTCGAGGAAGCCTTCGACCATGAACGGGTTGTGCGACTGGTTCACCGAGCGCCAGAAGCCGAAGCGCAGGCCGATGTCCTTGTTGATACCCGTCACCTTCAGGTTCGGGATGTCGTAGACCATGTCGCCGACGCTGGAAGTATAGAACCCGGCATTCGGCGGGCCGCCGAAGCTGGGCGCCGCGGAGGTCACCACGCGGGCTTCCATTGCCGTGAGCTTGCCCGACGCATCGAGGCCACCGCGGAAGCGGATCGCTGCAGCGGGACGGTAGAAGTCGTGCTGGATGTCTTCTTCACGGCTCCAGATCAGCTTGACCGGCCGGCCCGAAGCCTTTGCGGCCGTCGCCGCCTGCATGGCGTAGTCGGATTCGCCGCGACGGCCGAAGCCGCCACCCAGGTACTGCATGTGCACCGTGACGCGTTCCTGCGCCAGGCCCAACGCCTTCGCGGCGGCGGCTTGCACGGCCTGCGGCGACTGCGTGCCGACCCAGACTTCGGCGGTATCGCCGTTCGCGCGGACCGTGCAGTTCATCGGCTCCATGCACGCGTGGGCGAGGTAGGGGACTTCATAGGTGGCTTCGACGACGCGCGCCGCGCCTGCGAGCGCCTTGTCGGCGTCGCCGTCGTTGCGGACCACCGCCCCTTGCTCATTGAAGCCCGAGTGCAGCAGTGCCGAGACCTTCGCGCTGTCGATGCCGCCGAGCTTGCCCGGATCGAAGTCGACCTTGACCTTTTCCAGCGCGCTCTTGGCCTGCCAGTACGTATTGGCCAGCACGATCACGCCGTTCGGCAGGGCGACCGTCGAGTGGAAGCCCTTCATGCCCCGCGCGGCGCTGTCGTCGAACGACTTGAGCGTCCCCGTGACCGTGGGCGCTGCCTTGATGGCGCCGACGAGCATGCCGGGCAATACCATGTCGATGCCGTACTTCGCGCTGCCGTCCACCTTCGGGGCAACGTCCGTGCGCGGCGGCGAGGTACCGATGACCTTGAACTCGCTGTTGTCCTTGAGCGCCGGGTTCTGCGGCACCGGCATCGTGGCGGCGAGCGCTGCGACGCTGCCGTAGGTCTTCGTGCGTCCGCTGGGCTTGTGCGTGATGACGCTGTTGGCGGCGGTGCACTCGGCAGGGGACACACCCCATTCCCTAGCAGCGGCGGCAACCAGCATTTCGCGGCCCGCGGCGCCGATGCGGCGCAGTTCGGTGTACCAGCCGCGGACCGAGAAGCTGCCGACCGTCGACTGCTGGCCGAACAGCGGGTTGTTGTACATCTTTTCGGCCGGTGCATCCTTGACCACCAGCTGCTTCAGGTCGCCGCCGAGTTCTTCGAGGATGATCATCGGCATGCCGGTATGGCCGCCCTGGCCCATCTCGACCGCCGGCGTAATGATCGTGATCGCGCCGTTCGCCGCAATCTGCAGGAACGCCGATGGCGAACGTGGCGCGGCGGGCGGACCGGCTGGACGCGGTGGACCGCCCTCTTGGGCCGGCAGCGAGAACGAGAGAGCCAGGCCGCCGCCGACGGCGAGGGCGCTGGTCAGAAATTCGCGTCGGGAGAGCGGGCTTGAGGTCGGCTGCGACGTGCGATTCATCGGAGAGTCCCCTGCGCTGGTAATTCTGGCAAACCTGGTGCGGGAGCGTAGCAGGTTGCCGGTACAGTCGTCAGTCCATGGAGGGCCGAACAAGTTCCGTCATCCCCATGCGGCGGGTGCCATGGTGCGGTGCCGCTCGCGCCTGCCTGCTTTCCTGTCCCAGAATCGGCGTCATGGAACTCGTCCGCCCCGCGGGTCACCACCTCGTCAGCTATGTCGATGCGCTGGAGCGCGGCTGGTCACCGGACAACATCCGCCTCCGGGCCGCGGCGCTCGAGAACCTCGGCTAAGCCTATTGCCGGTCGATCGACTCGATGCGCAGGTCGGTCCGCAGTTCTTCCAGTGAACGCTCGCAAGCCTCCTGCGGTCCGTTCTCTTCGATGACGACCATCCTGGAATTGCGGCCGAATGACTGCAGCACGCGGAGGTTGACGCCCACCCTGCGGGCAATCTCCACGAGATCGGTGTCGTTGCGATTCAAGGGCCCCTGGCGAAGGTTGACCATCGCGCGCAACGAGCAGGTGGGGTTGCCGACGCGCTGGGCCCCCGGTAACCGTTCGGTGGACGTGCTGGCTCCAGCGCAGCCGCCGAGCGCTGCCATGAGGCAGAGCGCGACGAGCACCGCCCCCGTACCTTCAAGGGCCACCCAACCCGCCGACGCTCGTCTCGACATGCCGCTATCCTCGATCGCGAGGCAACCGGACCCCGCTTCGGATTCGGGCAGCCCACGATCCCTGTTCGGACCCACGCCAGAATACGCCCGCGCCTCGCGTTCCTGCCAGTCGGCCGAGCGGCCGGCCTCCGCCTCCGCCGCCCGCGGCCTTGACGCGCTTGCTATCATGGCTTTTTGCCCACGGAACGACGCCCATGACCGACACAAAACTCTTTTATATCAACGGCAAGTGGACTCCGCCCGCCGTTGCCCATCCGTTCGATGTCGAGAACCCGGCTACGGCCAAGGTGATCGCGCAGATCTCGTTGGGGTCGCAGGCCGATGTGGACCGCGCCGTTGCCGCCGCCAAGGCCGCATTCGTCACTTTCTCGCAGACCACCGCCGAGGAGCGCATTGCGATCCTCGAGCGCATCGTGGCGGCGTACACCGCGAAGGCCGCCGAGCTTGCCGGTGCCGTGACGTCCGAGATGGGCGCGCCCGCGTGGCTGGCCCGTGACGCCCAGGTGCCGCTGGGCCTCGCGCACTTCACCGAGGCGATCAAGGTCCTCAAGACCTTCAAGTTCGAATACCAGCTCGGCTCGTCGATGGTTCGCCGCGAGCCGGTGGGCGTGTGCGCGCTGATCACGCCCTGGAACTGGCCGCTGCACCAGATCGGCTGCAAGGTGGCCGCCGCCATTGCCGCCGGTTGCACGATGGTGCTGAAGCCGAGCGAGATCGCCCCGCTCAACGCGCATGTGTTCGCCGAAGTCATCGATGCGGCCGGCGTGCCGCCCGGCGTGTTCAACCTGATCGACGGCGACGGGCCGACGGTGGGCACGGCCATGAGCGTGCACCCTGACGTCGACATGGTGTCGTTCACCGGCTCCACCCGCGCCGGCATCGAAGTGGCGCGCAATGCGGCGCTCACGGTCAAGCGCGTGGCACAGGAACTCGGTGGCAAGTCGGCGAACATCCTGCTCGACGATGCGGACCTCGCGACGTTCGTACCTGCAGGCGTGCAAGCCTGCTTCATGAACTCGGGGCAAGCGTGCGCCTCGCCGACGCGCATGCTGGTGCCGGCGCACCTGCACGATGAAGTGGTGCGGCTCGCGAAGGCCTCGGCGGAAGGCACGCTGGTCGGCGATCCCCTCAAGGAAGGCGTGAAGGTCGGCCCGCTCGTCAGCAAGAACCAGTTCGAGCGCGTGCAGGCTTACATCAAGAAGGGCATCGAAGAAGGCGCGACGCTGGTCGCCGGCGGCCTCGGCAAGCCGGAAGGCCAGGGCGTCGGTCACTTCGCGAAGCCGACGGTGTTCGCGAACGTGCGCAACACCATGGCCATCGCACAAGAAGAAATCTTCGGGCCGGTGCTCGCCATCATTCCGTACAAGGACGAGGAAGACGCGATCCGCATTGCCAACGAATCGCAGTACGGCCTGTCGGGCTTCGTCGTGTCGAAGGACCTGGACCGCGCCCGCCGCGTCGCCAAGCGCATGCGCACCGGCCAGGTGCGGCTCAACGGTGCGCGCCACGACTTCGCGGCGCCGTTCGGCGGCTACAAGTGCTCGGGGAACGGCCGCGAGTTCGGCATCTTCGGCATCGAGGAATACCTCGAGGCCAAGTCGATCTGCGGGTACTACCCGGCGTAAGCCCGGCGACGTCCGGACGAGATCGGGGCGTGGGAGCTGCCGGGTTCCCACGCCCTTTTTTTTGCCGGCCGGAAGCCGCCAAGCTTCAATTGAATTTGGAGAAATCCGGCGGACGTTTCTGGAAGAAGGCCTGGAAGGCTTCGACGGCCTCGGGACTGCGCAGGCGGCTGGCGAAGAGGGCGTTCTCGGCGGCGATGGCGTCGTGGATGGCTTGACGGTCGGCGCGGCGCAGCAATCGCTTGGTGTCGCGGACAGCGCCGGGTGGCAGCGTATTGAACCGTTCTGCCATGCGGCGCGCGTAACGCAGGACCTCATCCGGCGGCAGCACCGCATTCGCGATGCCGCATTCCACCGCCTCGGCGCCGGTGAACGGATCGCCGAGCAGCAACTTCTCCGCCGCGCGGGCGTGGCCCATCAGGCGGGGTACCACCAGGCTCGATGCAAATTCGGCGACCAGCCCCAGGCTCGTGAACGGCATCGCGAGACGGGCTTCATCCGACACGTACACGAGGTCGCAGTGGAGCAGCATCGTCGTGCCGATGCCGATGGCAGCGCCGGTCACTGCGGCGACCACGGGCTTGTCGCAGTCGAGCAGCGCGGTCATGAAGGCGAGGATCGGCGAGTCCGGGCCGGGCGGAGGGCGGCTCATGAAATCCTCGAGGTCGTTGCCCGACGTGAAGATACCGGGCTGGCCGGTGAGCAGGATCGCGCGGACGGCAGGGTCGCCGTTGGCGCTGCGGATCCCGTTGGCGAGGTCCTGGTACATCGCGAGGCTCAACGCGTTCTTCTTGTCGGGCCGCGCGATTTCCAGCGTGGCGACGCCATTGATGACAGCCGTCTTGATGCTCATGACAATCCTCCTGCTCTTTTCGTCCGGCAGTATAGACGGGTCGCTACCACCCACCCCTCACCCGCACTGCGTGCGACCTCTCCCCAAGGAGAGGTGCTGCAACCCTCTCCGGTCGGAGAGGGAGACGGAGTGGGTGAGGTGACTGCTTCTCCTCCCGGCAGGGAGCGATGCAGGTCCCCTCACCCGCACTGCGTGCGACCT
>CAIUGU010000251.1 GCA_903898785.1 uncultured Pseudomonadota bacterium
GTCGATGTCGAGCACCATGACTTCGACTTCGAGGCCGACGTGCACCACCTTGCCGGGGTTCACGTTCTTGTTGGTCCAGTCCATCTCGGACACGTGGACCAGGCCTTCGACGCCCTCTTCGATCTCCACGAAGCAGCCGTAGTCGGCGATGTTCGTGACCTTGCCCCAGATCCGCGTGTTCGGCGGGTAGCGGCGGGCGATGTTCTGCCAGGGATCGGCACCGAGCTGCTTGATGCCGAGCGAGACGCGCTGGCGCTCGCGGTCGAACTTCAGGATGCGGACATCGATCTCGTCGCCGACGTTGACGACTTCAGACGGATGCTTGACGCGCTTCCAGGCCATGTCGGTGATGTGCAGCAGGCCGTCGATGCCGCCGAGGTCGACGAACGCACCGTAGTCGGTGAGGTTCTTGACGACGCCCTTGACGACCGTGCCTTCCTGCAGCTTCTCGAGCAGTTCCGAGCGCTCTGCGCTGCTTTCCTGTTCGACCACCGCACGGCGGGACACCACGACGTTATTGCGCTTCTGGTCCAGCTTGATGACCTTGAACTCGAGTACCTTGCCTTCGAGGTACGAGGGATCGCGCACGGGGCGCACATCGACCAGCGAACCGGGAAGGAACGCACGGACGAAGTCGATCTCGACCGTGAAGCCGCCCTTGACGCGGCCATTGATGATGCCCTTGATGATCTCCTGCTTCTCGAAGGCGGTTTCGAGGCGCGTCCACGTGCGTGCGCGCTTGGCCTTCTCGCGGGACAGGCGGGTTTCACCCGAACCGTCCTCGAAGCTGTCGAGCGCGACTTCGACGTCGTCGCCCACGCTGATCTCGAGTTCGCCACGCTCGTTCTTGAACTGCTCGAGCGGGATGACCGCTTCGCTCTTCAGGCCGGCGTTGACGAGAACGACGTCGGACCCGATGTCCACGACGCGTCCCATGAGGATGGTGCCCGGCTTGATCTTCTGGCTGGCCAGGCTTTCTTCGAACAGTTGCGCAAAACTCTCGGTCATGAGTACTTCCGGGGTCGATGCGACCCGCTGACCCTCACCGCCATCCAGGCGCACAAGGGGTTGTTGAATAGAACCGCGCGTCCTGCGCAGCACGTACCAAATCAGACTTCCCGTTCGTTGAAGTCAGCCGACCCGCTGTCGAACAACCGCCAACACCTGGTCCACTACGTCGTCGATGGGCATCACCGTCGAATCGAGGATCAAGGCATCGCTGGCTGGCACAAGCGGCGCGACCGCACGACTTGAGTCGCGCCGGTCACGTTCGGCGATCTCCCGCGAAAGGGCGGCAAGGCTAACATCTAGCCCCTTGTCTTTCAACTGCTTATGACGCCGTCGGGCCCTTTCCTCCGGGCTGGCGGTCAGGAAGATTTTGACCTCGGCGTCCGGGAAGATGACCGTGCCCATGTCCCGGCCGTCGGCGACCAGGCCCGGCGGCTGGGCAAACGCCCGCTGCCGCTCCAGGAGGGCAGCCCGCACCGAGGGCATCACGGCGACCCGGGACGCATCGTCCCCTGCCCGCTCCGTCCGGATCGCGGCGGTGACGTCCTGGCCTTTCAGCCAGATCTGCTCGTCGCCAGCCGGGGTACTGGAAAAGCGGACGTCGAGACCCGCAGCGCAGCGGGCGTGAGCCGCCTCATCCGTCGATTCCAGGTCGGAGTTCCGGGCTGCCAGCGCCACAAGCCGGTACAGCGCGCCGCTATCAAGGAGATGCCATCCCAACCGTTCTGCTACCCGGCGCGCGATGGTTCCCTTGCCCGAGCCGCTCGGACCGTCAATCGTCAAAACGGGGACAGCGCCGCTCACCGGGTGAACTTAAGGAGTGGGCACGACGGCAAGCCCTGCCGACCGGGACACCTCGACGAACCCGGGGAAGGAAGTCGCCACGTTGGCCACGTCCAGGATCCGGATCTCGCCCCTGGCGCGGACGCTCGCCATCGCGAACGCCATCGCAATGCGATGATCCCCGTGGCTGTCGATGGTTCCCTCCGAGAATGGCCGGCCGTCCGGCTGGCCGCGCAGCCGCATGCCGTCGGACAGGACTTCGGCCTCGACGCCCAGCGCAGCGAGTCCGTTGGCCATGGCTGCAAGGCGGTCGCTTTCCTTGACCCGCAGTTCTTCGGCGCCGGTCACCATGGTCTCGCCGTCAGCACATGCTGCCGCGATGAAGAACGCCGGGAACTCGTCGATCGCAAGGGCTACCAGCCCTTCCGGCACATGAATCCCCTTGAGCCGACTCGGGCGGATCTCGATGTCGGCCACCGGCTCGGCGCCCGCCGAGCGGTGATTGACCAGGCGCAGGTCAGCGCCCATCAGCCCCAGGATGTCGAGCAACCCTGTCCGGGTCGGGTTGATGCCCACACCGCGGACGACAAGGAGGTCCTTTGCCGCAAGCAGGCCGGCCACGATGAAGAATGCAGAAGAGGAAAAATCCGCGGGCACCTCGAGCGAGGAAGCCACCAGCCGCGAGGGCGGCGTGACGCTGATCCGCCCTCGTGCTGCGTCAACCCGGCAACCGAATGTCAGCAGCATGCGTTCCGTGTGGTCCCGCGTGACTCCGGGTTCGACGACCGTGGTGGCACCGTCGGCATAGAGACCCGCCAGCATGATGGCCGACTTGACCTGAGCGCTGGCTACCGGGAGATCATAATGAATGCCTCGCAGGGGTTGGCCACCTTGAATGCGTACCGGCGGCTTGCCCTCACGAGTGTCGATCTTCGCGCCCATCAACCTGAGCGGCTTTGCGACTCGCTCCATCGGACGATTCATCAGGGAAGAGTCGCCGACCAGCTCGGAGTCGAACGCCTGCCCTGCCAGCAACCCGGTCATCAGGCGAATGGCCGTACCGGAATTGCCGAGATCGAGCGGCTTCCCGGCCGCGCGCAAGCCTCGCATCCCCACGCCTTGTACGCGCAGCTCGGTCGGAGTCGGCCGTTCAATCTGCACGCCCATGGCCTTCATCGCGGCCATCGTTGCAAGGCAATCCTCGCTCGCGAGGAACCCGGTGACATGAGTCTGTCCCTCGGCAATGCTGCCGAGCATCAGCGAACGGTGCGAGATGGACTTGTCGCCGGGAACCGTGAGTTCGCCGCCGACGTAGTCGACAGGAGTAACGCTATAGGAAGCCATCGATGTGAACGAACCCCAGGTGGTCGAGAACGCCAAGCGGACGGGCGGGTCAGCAACCCTGCAGGATCTCCCGGACTCCCGCAATCATCACCAGCAAACCGTCGGACCCGTTGCCGAGCTTGATGCTGCCCTTCGCGCCGTACTTGCGCTCGAGTCCACCGATCGGCTTGCCTGGCACATGAGGAGACGGCCTCCGGACTGCAGGCGTAGCGAGATCGAGCGCTGGAACGGCCATCGGGCTACAGGACGGCGCGAGGATAGGAACCGAGGATACGGAACAGCGACGCATGCTCTTTCAGGTCATCCAACGCCGATTTGAGCGGCTCGGACTCGACGTGTCCCTCCGCATCGATGAAGAACACGTAATCCCACTTCTTGCGCTTTGACGGACGCGATTCGATCCGCGTCAGGCTGATGTCGCGGCGGGCAAACGGTTCCAGCAGCCGATGCAGCGCGCCGGGCGAGTCCGTATCGCCCGCCGACAGCATCAGCGTCGTCCGGTCATGGCCGCTCGGGTTGAAGAGCTTGCGGCCCACGACGAAGAACCGGGTGGTGTTGTCAGCCTGGTCCTCGATGTTCGACACGATGATGGAAAGCCCATACACCTCGGCGGCGGCCTGGCCGGCAATCGCGGCAGTCCCGACCTCATCCCGGGCGCGTCGCGCGCCTTCGGCGTTGCTGCTGACCGGAATTCGCTCGACGCCCGGCAGGTTTTCATCCAGCCAGGACCGGCACTGCGCCAGCGACTGCTGGTGAGAACAGATCCGCTTCACCTTGGCGAGATCCTGCACCTTGCCCATCAGGTGCTGCTGGATGCGCAACTCGATCTCGCCGCAGATCTTGAGGGGCGACGTGATGAACATGTCGAGCGTATTGTTGACCATGCCTTCGGTCGAGTTCTCGATCGGCACGACACCGAAATCGGCATTGCCGGCCTGCACCTCATGGAAGACTTCGTTGATAGTGACGAGGGGCAATGCGCGGACGGAATGACCGAAATGCTTGAAGACGGCCTGTTGCGAGAAGGTGCCTTCGGGCCCGAGGAAGGCGATCTTGAGCGGCTCCTGCTGGGCAAGGCAGGCCGACATGATCTCGCGGAAGAGTCGCACGACCTCCTCGTTGCGCAGCGGCCCCTTGTTTCGCTCCAGCACGGAACGCAGCACCTGCGCTTCCCGCTCGGGCCGGTAGAAGTCGACGGTCTTGCCCTCGGCGTTCTTCGAGAGCCCGACCTTCTTCGCAAGCCCGGCACGTTCGTTGAGCAGCGACTGGATGCGCTCGTCGACCGAATCGATCTGCTTGCGAATCTCGAGCAGGGCCGTCGTCTTCTCCGCCTGCTGTACCGCCGGTTCCGACGACTTGGCCGCCTTGCGACGCACGCCGGCCTTTTCCCTGGGTGCCTTCTTCTTCATGACGGAATCACGGAAACAGTGAGTACGCCGGGAATGGCACGGATCGCCGTGACGACGGCGGGTGGCACCTGGCCGTCCACGTCGATCAGCGTATAGGCAAGGCCACCGCGCGACTTGTTCAGCAGGTCCGCGATGTTGAGGTTTGCTGCTGCCAGCGCACCCGTTATCTGGCCCACCATGTTCGGTACGTTTTCATTCGCGATCCCGACGCGAGTCGCCCCGGCGGTGCGGGGCAGGATGGCTTCCGGGAAATTGACCGAATTGCGCACGTTGCCGGTCTCGAGGAACTCGCGCAGCGTATCCGCCACCATGATGGCGCAGTTCTCCTCAGCCTCTTCGGTCGACGCTCCGAGGTGCGGCAGCGCGATGACCTTCGGATGGTCCTTGCAGGCGTTGGTCGGAAAGTCGCAGATGTAGCTGCCCATCCTGCCGGCGTTGAGGGCCTCGATCATCGCAGCCTCGTCGACGATCCCGCCGCGGGCGAAATTCAACACGACGCCGCTCGGCTTCATGAGCTTGAGGCGGGCCGCATTGACCATGCCCTTCGTGCCCTCGACCAGCGGGACGTGGACAGTCACCATGTCGGCACGAGAGAAGAGGTCGTCCAGGGACAGCGCCTGCTCGACACCCGACGAGAGCTGCCATGCGCGCTGCACGGTGATCTGCGGATCGAACCCGAGTACCCGCATTCCAAGGCCATGGGCTGCATTGGCCACTTCGACACCGATCGCCCCGAGTCCCACGACGCCGAGCGTCTTGCCGGGCAACTCGTACCCCACGTACTTCTTCTTGCCCTTCTCCACCGCTTCTTCCAGCGCGTGGTCGTCGCCCTGCAGGCTTCGCACGTACTGCCAGGCCTGGCAGATGTTGCGCGCCGCGAGGAACATGCCGGCGATGACCAGCTCCTTCACCGCATTGGCATTGGCACCCGGGGCGTTGAACACGGGAATGCCCTGCTTCGACAGCTTGGCGACGGGGATATTGTTCGTGCCCGCACCGGCCCTCCCGATCGCGCGCACCGATGCCGGCAATGTCATCTCATGCATGTCCGCCGAGCGCACCATGATCGCGTCGGGATGACCGATGTCCGAGGCCACCTCGAATCGATCGCGCGGCAGGCGCTCAAGGCCCCGCACGGAAATGTTGTTCAGAGTCTGGATCTTGAATGGCATGCGATGGATTCTTCGGGCAATGGTTGCTTGAATGGTCAGGCGCCGGCGTCGGGTGAGGACTCGCCTTCCTCTTCGCCACCTTCGGCAACGATGCGCTCGAGGCCTACGAGGCGCTCGCCCTCGTCCAGCCGGATGAGTCGCACGCCCTGGGTATTGCGGCCCTGCAGGGAGATCTCCTTGACCGGCGTGCGGACCAGCGTCCCGCCGGAACTGATGAGCATGATCTCGTCATCGAGCGAGACGCGCAGCGCGCCGACCAGCTGGCCATTGCGCTCGGTGGTCTGCAGTGCAATGACGCCCTGGCCGCCACGGCCGTGCAACGGAAACTCTTCCTCGCTCGTGAGCTTGCCGTAGCCGTGCGTCGAAGCGGTCAGGATGAGCCCCGGCTCACCCATGACGATCAGCGAGATGACTTCGTGGCCCGGCGCGAGCCGGATGCCGCGGACGCCTGCCGCATTGCGACCCATCGGCCGCACGTCGTCTTCCGCGAAGCGAATGGCCTTGCCTTCGCTTGAACTCAGCATGATCTGCTTCGTGCCGTCGGTGATGTCGACACCGACGAGGCGATCGCCGTCGTCCAGCTCGAGCGCGATGATGCCGGCCTGGCGAGGTCGCGAGAACGCATCGAGCGACGTCTTCTTGACCGTGCCCTGCGCCGTCGCCATGAAGACGAACTTGTCCGGCTCGAACTCGTGGATCGGCACGACGGCGGTGATGCGCTCCCCTTCCTGCAAGGGCAACAGGTTGACCATCGGCTTGCCACGCGAACCGCGGCTGGCCTGGGGCAACTGGTAAACCTTGAGCCAGTACAGCTTGCCCACGCTCGAGAAGCACAGCAGCGTGTCATGGGTATTGGCGACGAACAGTTTGTCGATGAAGTCCTCGTCCTTCATCGTGGTGGCCGCCTTGCCGCGGCCACCGCGGCGCTGCGCCTGGTAGTCGGTGACCGGCTGCGACTTGGCGTAACCGCCGTGGGACAGCGTCACGACCATGTCCTGCTGCTCGATGAGGTCTTCCATCGTCAGGTTCGAATGATCCTGCAAGATCTCGGTCCGGCGGTCGTCGCCGTAGGCTTCCTTGATCGACAGCAACTCGGCGCGGATGACTTCCAGCAGCCGCTCGGGGCGGGCGAGGATGTCGCCCAGGTCCTGGATCACGAGCAGCAGCTCGCGATATTCGGCGCCGATCTTGTCCTGCTCGAGACCCGTGAGGCGATGCAGCCGCAGGTCGAGGATCGCCTGGGCCTGCACGTCCGAGAGCCTGTAACCGCCGCCCGACTCGACCAAGCCAAACTCGGCCGGCAGGTCGTCAGGTCGCGTACCGATTTCGCCGGCGCGGGCCAGCATCTCGGGCACGGCACCCGGCGGCCACACCCGCGCCATCAGGCCGACCTTCGCATCCGCCGGCGAAGGCGCTGCCTTGATCACCGCGATGACGTCGTCGATGTTGGCGAGCGCCACAGTCTGGCCTTCCAGGATGTGGGCCCGGTCGCGAGCCTTGCGCAGGTCGAAGATGGTCCGGCGCGTGACGATCTCGCGGCGGTGGCGCAGGAATGCCTCGAGCATTTCCTTGAGGCTGAGCAGCTTGGGCTGGCCATCCTGCAGCGCCACCATGTTGATGCCGAACACCGACTCCATCGGGGTCTGCTTGAACAGGTTATTGAGCACGACCTCGGCGACTTCGCCGCGCTTCAGCTCGATGACGACGCGCATGCCGTCCTTGTCGGACTCGTCGCGCAGTTCCGAGATGCCGTCGATGTCCTTGTTGCGGACCAGGTCCGCGATGCGCTCCAGCAGGCGCGCCTTGTTCACCTGGTACGGCAGCTCGGTGATGATGATCGCCTGGCGGCCCTTGTCGTCCTCCTCGATCTCCGTGCGTGCCCGCATGTACACCCGGCCGCGGCCGGTGTGGTAGGCCATCGCGATTTCCTGCGTGCCGTTGATGATGCCGGCCGTCGGAAAATCCGGCCCCGGCACGAACTGCATCAGGGCCGTGACGTTCAACGTCGGGTCGTCGATGAGCGCGACGCAGGCATCGATGATCTCCCGCAGGTTGTGCGGCGGGATGTTCGTCGCCATGCCGACTGCAATACCGGAGGAACCGTTGACGAGGAGGTTCGGGACGCGCGTCGGCAGGACCGACGGCTCGGATTCCGACTCGTCGTAGTTGGGCTTGAAGTCGACCGTCTCCTTGTCGATGTCAGCGAGCAGCTCGTGCGCCAGCCGCGACATGCGCACTTCCGTGTACCGCATCGCAGCCGGCATGTCGCCGTCAACGGAGCCGAAATTGCCCTGGCCGTCGACGAGCAGGTAGCGCAGCGAGAACGGCTGCGCCATGCGGACCATGGTGTCGTACACGGCGGAGTCGCCGTGGGGGTGGTACTTGCCGATGACGTCGCCGACGATGCGCGCCGACTTCTTGTAGGCCTTGTTCCAGTCGTTGCCGAGCTCGCGCATGGCGTAAAGCACGCGGCGGTGGACCGGCTTGAGACCGTCGCGCACATCGGGAAGCGCACGACCCACGATCACGCTCATCGCGTAATCGAGGTACGATTGCTTCATCTCGTCTTCGAGATTGACGTGCAGTAACTCTCTGGCGAATCCGCCTGTCTCTTCTGCCATATTCTCGACTGCCAGGCCGCAGGGTCAGGAATGCAACAGCCCACCCGGGACCTTTGTCATGGCCCGCTGTTTTTGTGCTGTAGGGTGCAGGCCCAACACCCAAGATTGGACCCGCGCATTTAAGTGAGGAATGGTACCACAGGAAGCGCCTTCGCCGAACTTCCATGAGCCCCCCGCGGTATACTCGCGCAAGCCCCAATCCGAACTCCCGATGGAAGCCGTCGATACACTCATCAGCGCACGCTGGGTGATCCCGATCGAGCCCGCAACTGGCGTGCTGGACCGGCATTCCGTTGCCATCCGGCAGGGCCGGATCGCCGGGATTCTGCCGTCCGAAGAGGCGGCCCGGCGCTTCTCCGCCCGCGAACTCGTTGACCGACCCGGCCATGTCCTTCTTCCCGGCTTCGTCAACGCGCATGCGGATGTCGGCATGCCTGTACCCACGACGACCCATGACACCCCCCCGCTCGGCCCGTGGCTGGATCCGGAACGGGTCCGAGACACCATGGAGCTCGCCATGTTGCGGATGGCGGCCGGCGGCACGACCACCTTCGCGGCCGCGAGCCTGTTCCCGCAGATCGCTGCCCGGACGGCTGCCGAGATGCACCTGCGTGCGTGCGTTGGTCTGCCCGTGCTGGAGCAGCAAAGCGGCTGGGCAAGCACCGTCGATGAATACCTGGAGAAGGCGGCCGCGCTGCATGACGACTACAGCGAGGATCCCCTGATCACGACGGCCTTTGCGATGGGCGCATCCGCGAATCTCTCGGACGCGACGCTGCAACGGTTGCGCCGAGCCGCCGACGAGATCGAGTTGCCGATCCTCGTGCCGCTGCATGAACGCGCGGATGCGGTGGCGGACTCGATCCGCCGTTTCGGATCCCGCCCGATCGAGCGACTGGAACAGCTCGGGCTGGCGACACCGCAACTCGTCGGACTTCACGCCACGCAGCTGATTGCGACGGACTTCGACCTGCTGGCGCGCGCGGGCATCCACGTCATCGCCTGTCCTCGGACCGGTCTTCGAGGGGCGGGTGCGCCATGCCCCGTAGTCGGCCTCGATCACCGGGAGATCGGCATCGGCCTGGGCACGGGCGATCAACCTGACCTCGACCTGCTGGCAGAACTGCATCTGGCGAGCCTGCTCGGCGACCGTGACTCGTCCACCGGACCCGCCCTGTCGTCCCTCCACGCACTGCGGATGGCAACACTCGGCGGTGCCAGGGCCCTCGGATTGGCAGAGACAACGGGCTCGCTGCTCCCCGGCAAATGGGCAGACCTCTGTTGCATCGATCTGTCGCCGCTGCGGACGCAACCGGTGCGGGACGTCGCAATGCAAGTCGTCCGCCACGCCGGCACGGACCAGGTCTCTGACGTCTGGGTGGCCGGCCGTGCCCTGATGCTGGCGGGCAACTTTGTCCGCCTCGACTCGAAGGCCACGCTGCAGCGGGCCGCCCGTTGGCCCACATGACGACCGCCGCCATGACACATGACCCCGCCGAGATCGCCCGCTTCGAGTCCACCGCGGCACGGTGGTGGGATCCCGAGGGGGAGTTCCGTCCGCTCCATGACCTCAATCCGGTCCGCCTCGCCTTCATCGAGCAACGCGCTCCGCTCGCGGGCCGCAAGGTCCTTGATGTCGGCTGCGGTGGCGGCCTGCTGAGCGAAGCCATGGCACGCCGTGGTGCCGATGTCACTGGCATCGACCTGGGACAGACAGCCATCCAGGTGGCATCTTTGCATGCGCTCGAGGCCGGAGTGAAAGTGCGCTATCGCGTGGAATCGGCGGACGCGCATGCCCACGACCACTCGGGCGAGTACGACGTCGTGACCTGCCTTGAGATGCTCGAGCACGTTCCCGAGCCGGCCCAGATCGTAGCCACGCTGGCGCGCCTGGTCAGGCCGGGCGGCCACGTTTTCGTCTCGACGCTGAACCGCACGCTGAAGGCTTACCTGCTTGCCGTGGTGGGCGCCGAATACATCGCCAGGCTGCTGCCGAAAGGCACGCACACATATGAGCGATTCATCCGGCCGGCGGAACTCGCGGGCTGGTGCCGTTCGGCCGGTATCGACGTTCGCGACCTCGCTGGCATCGACTACCAACCGCTGGCGCGCACGGCCCGGCTGGTCACCAACGTCGACACGAACTACGTGATGCACGGCGTTCGTACCGGGGCGGACACCGCATGACCCGGCTGACTGCCCTGCTCCTGGACCTCGACGGCACGTTGCTCGATACGGCGCCTGAAATGGCAGAAGCGTTGAACATCCTGCATCGGGAAGTAGGCATCGAACCCCTGCCCTTCAATCAGGTCCGGCCAACCGTCTCCCACGGATCCACGGGGATGCTCAACCTCGCTTTCAGTGGCGTGGCGCCGACTGAGTTCGAGCGGCTGCGAGCTCGCTTCCTCGACGCCTACCGGGCCATCCTCGGCAGCAATACGCAGCTGTTCGCCGGCTTCGACGCCGTACTTGACCATGTGCACCGTCACTCGCTCGCCTGGGGCGTAGTGACCAACAAGCCAGGCTGGCTCACCGACCCCCTGCTGCAGATGCTCAACATCAACCCGACCAACGCCTGCATCGTCAGCGGCGATACGGTGGGCACGCGCAAGCCCCATCCCCTGCCCTTGCTGCACGCCGCAGGATTGATCGCCAAGGCGCCAGCTCATTGCCTGTACGTCGGCGATGCAGAGCGGGACATCGCCGCCGGCCGCGCGGCAGGCATGAAGACGGTCGTGGCTGCCTGGGGGTACCTCGGTGACTCTGACGACCCCGCCGGCTGGCGTGCCGACGGCGTGGCCGCGGCACCCGTCGACCTCGTGTCCTGGCTGCACCCCAGCCATCCGCCGGCGACCACGCCATGACTACGGACCAGCTGATTCTCTCGCTGGGCATGCTGGTGGTAGGCATCGTCCTCGGCGGCCTCGCAGGCCTCTGGTGGGGCCACCGCCGCTCGCGTGAACTCGACATCAGGGCCGCGCTGCTCGAGGCGGAGATCAAGACGCAGGAACAGGTCGAGAAGGAACGCGACGCGGCCCAGGAGCGCGCCATCGAGAAGATCCGCGCGAGTTTCGATGCACTCGCCGGGGCATCGTTGCGATCGAACAGCGAAGTCTTCCTGCAGCTCGCGCGGGAACATCTGGGCCAGCACCAGCAGGCGGCCAGCAGCGCGCTGGCGGAGCGCGAGAAGGCCATCGAATCCATGCTGCAGCCGATAAAGGAGGCCCTGGCCAAGACCGAGCGGCAGATCGGCACCATAGAGAAGGAGCGTGCCGAGACGTTCGGGTCGCTCAAGACGTCGCTGGAGTCGGTCACGCTCGGCCAGCAGGCCCTGCAGAAGGAAACGCGTACGCTGGTCAACTCGCTGCGCCGCCCGGAAGTCCGCGGCCAGTGGGGTGAGCTGACGCTGAAGCGGCTCGCTGAACTCGCCGGCATGATCGAACACTGCGACTTCACCGAGCAGCTTCATGTCCGCAACGACGACGGCAACCTGCGGCCCGACATGGTGGTCCACATGCCGGACGGCCGCGACCTCGTCGTCGACGTCAAGACACCCCTCGATGCCTACCTCGAAGCCGTCGAAGCCTCGACGGACGATGCGCGCGACATTGCCCTGCGACGTCATGCGCAGGCGATCGGCGAACGCGTCCGGCAGCTAGGGGCGAAGAGTTACTGGTCGCAGTTCGAGAAGAGCCCCGACTTCGTGATCCTGTTCATTCCCGGCGACCAGTTCCTGAGCGCGGCGCTCGCCGAGAACCCGTCGCTGCTGGAGGATGCCATCCGCCAGGACGTGATCATCGCGACGCCCACCAGTTTCATCGCGCTCCTCAAGGCCGTCGCTTATGGCTGGAGGCAGACTGCGCTTGCCGAAAACGCTGAACTGATCCGCACCCTGGCCGAGGACCTGTACAAGCGTCTTGCGACCTTCGCGGGACACCTCGGCAAACTCGGGCGCAACCTGAGCGGCAGCGTGGACGCCTTCAACAGCGCCGTGGGATCGCTGGAGCGGCAAGTACTGCCAGGTGCCCGAAAATTCACGGAACTCGGCGTCCGGCCGGAGAAGACCATCGACCCCGTGGAAGCCATCGACAAATTGACGCGCACCGTCGAGGGCTCGGCTGGCAGTGCCGACGACACCCCGGCGCCCCCGACGCAGTCCTGACTGGCAACGCAGGGGCGTTCATGGTTTCCCTTCCTGGAGGACAGAGTGCGACGGTCCGGCTCGATGCGGCGCTGGTTAACCAGACCGTGCCGCCGGGTTCGATGCGCTATCACGCGCTGCTCTACGCGCCACAGGACAAGCGCGATCTGCTGGTGGCATTGCACCTGCTGGACGACGAGCTCGCGACAACCGGTCGCAGCGCCCACCATGACGTCGCCCATACCCGCCTCAAGTGGTGGCACGACGAACTGGAGCGACTCAACCAAGGCAAGCCCGCGCATCCCGCGACGCGCGCCCTCGCCGTGGGGCAACCGACTCTTGGGGCGGAGTTGGCCAAGCTGAAGGGACTCGTGGAAGCTGCAGCCATCGACCTGGCGCGAGTGACCTTCGCGGATGACAGCGAACTCGCAAGCTACTTCGATCGCGCCGGCGGCGTTCTCGCGGAGTTGGCGGCACGGTGGCTGCTGGCGCCGGCCGTCGTGTCGCCTGAGACCGCCCGGGCAGCCACCACGCTCGGTTCCCTGATCCGCAGGGTGGACGCGCTGCGCTCTCTGCGTTCGAACGCACTCGCCGGCAGACTCCAGGTTTCGCTGGCTTCGCTGGATGCCGCGAGCATCGACGTCGGGGATCTCGGCAAGACACCCTGGCCACCGGCTGTCCAGTCGCTCCTGGAAGCCATGCGAACATCCTTGCTGGACGAGTTCAGGGCAGCATCGGCCGCCATCGCCCCCGCCGACCGCGCGGCGTTACGCCCTTTGCTGGTCTCTGCGGGATTGCACGCCCGCTTGCTGCAGCGGATCGCGGATCAGATCAAGGCGGACAAGCCGGTATGGCCCGAGCTGGGCCCCTTCGAAAAGCTCATCACCTCGTGGCGCGCTGCCCGCTCGGTACGCTAGGAATCCTCTGCGCAGGTTCCCTAGCGCTTCGATCCGCCGCGCCGACCCCTCTATACTTCGCGCCCCGAATCCAACCGAGACGGTTTGCAGCATGACCGACCCCCGAACCTACGTCCCCGCTCCGCAAGCGCTTGCGGGGCGCGTCATCCTGATCACGGGCGCCGGCGACGGCATCGGCAAGGCGCTTGCCCTTGCGTCTGCGGCTGCGGGGGCCACCGTCATCCTGCACGGTCGCAGCGTCCGCAAGCTCGAGAAGGTGTACGACGAGATCGTCGCCGCAGGTGGCGCCCGCCCGTCCCTGTTGCCGCTCGACTTCGAGAAAGCCGGTCCGGCCGAATACGAAGCGCTGGCAGCGGCGATCACCAAGGAGTTCGGTCGACTCGATGGCCTCGTGCACAACGCGGGCATGCTCGGCGACCGGGCACCCATCGAGCATCACGACATCCCGAAGTGGATGCGCACCCTGCACGTGAACCTCAATGCGCCGTTCCTGCTGACGCGCTACTGCTTCCCGTTGCTGAAGGCGTCCCCCGACGCGTCGCTGATCTTCACATCGAGCGGAGTCGTGCGCCACCCCAGCGCGTACTGGGGCGCCTACCTCGTATCGAAGTGCGCAACCGAGGGATTGATGCAGATGCTGGCAGATGAAGTTGAGTCGCTGCCGCAGCTGCGCGTCAACAGCGTCAATCCGGGCAAGGTGCGCACCAATATGCGGTTGCAGGCGTATCCGGGCGAGGATCGCAGCACGCTCCCGGAAGCGTCTTCGATCCTGCCGACGTATCTCTATCTGCTGGGACCCGACAGCCGCGGGGTCACCGGGCGGAGCTTCGACTGCCAGCCGGGGTGATGCTCAGCTCTTGCGGCCGCGGGGCCCGCCGCGGCGATCGGGCGGTGGCCGCGAACGCGAGGACTTCCTCGACACAGGCGTCGGCGTGACATCCGCGAGTCCCACCAGCGTGTAGAGCGTGCCCACCTGATCGTTGGTCAACTCCCGATGCCGTCCGCGCGGCAAGTCCTCCGGCAACTCGATGTTGCCGTAACTCACCTGGATAAGACGGCTGACCTTGAAGCCCTGGGACTCGAACAGGCTGCGGACGGCGATGCGACGATCCGCATGCGCCGCATCGACGCGATACCAGAGGTTCGCACCCTCGCCGCCTGTCAGCGTCACCGCCGTGAACTCGATTTCGCGATCGTCGTGCGTGACGCGCGAGGCGATCTCGGGAACCTCGCCTTCCTCCCGGCCCGGCACGTGCACGCGCACCATGTAGGAAGCAGGAATGGCAGGCGATCGCCGCTTGAGCGCATTGACCAGCCGACCGTCGTTGGAGAGCAGGAGCAACCCGGTGTCGGCCGCATTCATCGGATTGATGGCGAGCCAGCGCGAACCGCGGACGGCAGGCAACTTGTCGATGAGACTCGTCGCGTCGTCGTCCTCGACCGCGGCCAGCACTTCACCCATCGTCTTGTGGTACGCGATGACGCGGCCTGTCGATTCCACCGCCAGCTTGCCGGTGAGATCCCGCCCGTCGACGACCAGGCGATCGCCCGGCGTGAAACGATCTCCGAGCTGTGCAGGGGTACCGTTCAGCAAGACGCGGCCGGCCGCAATCCAGTCCTCGATCTGGCGCCGGGAGCCGAGGCCATGGCGCGCCAACAGTTTCTGCAGGCGCTCGCTCATCGATGCAGTCCTATTCCCACGAGTCTCCACGCGATTCGTTTGCCGGCGCTGCGAGTGTCGTCGGTTCACTCAGCTCGTCGTCGGGCCCGGCGACCATCGGCGACGCCTGCTGTTCTGGCGCGGACTCCCCTTCATCGTCCGCGGTATTCGCGGCTGCCGGCTCGTCCTGCGCTTCCGCCTCCTCGGCTGCAGCCGCCGGCGCCTCGGGCGCCAGGTCCCCGGAGGGCAGCTCGAGCTGCACGCCGATGGTTTCCACGTCCTTGAGTTCGGCGAGCGACGGCAGCTGGTCAAGCCCCTTCAGGCCGAAATAGTCGAGGAACTCCCGCGTCGTGCCCAGCAGTTCGGGATGGCCGGGCACCTCGCGATGACCAACGACCCGGATCCAGTTGCGCTCCTGGAGCGTGCGCATGATCGTCGAGCTGACCGTGACGCCCCGGATCTCCTCGATCTCGCCGCGCGTGATGGGCTGGCGGTACGCGATCAGCGCGAGCGTCTCGAGCAGCGCGCGCGAGTAGCGCGACGGCCGCTCCTGCCAGAGCCTCGAGACCTGGTCGACATACTTGGTGCGCACCTGGATACGCCAGCCACTGGCGACTTCCTGCAGCTCGATGCCGCGGTTCTCGTAATCGGCCGCAAGCTGCGCCAGCGCCTCGCGCATCTGGTCGAGGCTCGGGCGCTCACGCTCGTCGAACAGGTCGACCAGCTGTTGCGTGGTGACGGGCCGGCCCGCCGCCAGCAGCGTCGCTTCGATCAGTGAGGTCAGTTGCAGGTCATTCATTGCAGGATTCCGTTGCGGTCAGTCATCGCAATCAGGCCGGGGTGCCGTCGGCCGGCGGCTCGCTCATCCCGTTGCCATCCTCGGCCAGCGGCGTTGCGGCAGGCTCTGGAGCGGGTTCATCGTCCGGATCGTCGTTTTCGCCCGGCAGGACCGGCTGTGCCAGTGCCGCTTCATTCTCGGCATCGGCGTCGGTGTCCACAATCAGGGCCATCTTGCGGGCGCCCGACGCGGGACGGACGTGGATCGGCTGGTATACGTCTGCCTGGACGATCTCGATCAAGCCTTCCTTCATCAACTCCAGGATCGCGCTGAACGTGACCGTCACGCCCATGCGCCCTTCCTCGGGCGTGAAGAGACCGACGAAGTCGATGAAGGAATTACCGTTCAGCCGGCTCAGGATGTCCGACATCCTCTGCCTCACGGACAGTCGCTCCCGCTGGACGTGGTGATGGGCGAACATTGTCGCCCGCGACATCACGTCCTTGAGTGCATACAGCATCTCCTGCAGCGTGACCTGCGGCACCATCCGCACGACCTTGCGATCAACCAGCTCTGCCGTCGTGGGCAACAGGTCACGTTCGAGTCGCGGCAGCCGGTCGATGTCTTCGGCCGCTTTCTTGAAGCGTTCGTATTCCTGCAGCCGGCGGACCAGCTCGGCACGCGGATCCTCCTCCTCGTTGCCTTCCTCGGACCTGATCCGGGGCAGCAGCATGCGCGACTTGATCTCCGCCAGCATTGCCGCCATCAGCAGGTACTCGCCCGCGAGCTCGAGCTGCAGGTTGTCCATCACGTCGATGTACTGCAGGTACTGCCGCGTCACCTCCGCGATCGGGATATCGAGGATGTCGAGGTTCTGCTTGCGGATGAGGTACAGCAGCAGGTCGAGCGGTCCCTCGAAGGCCTCGAGGAACACCTGCAGCGCATCCGGCGGGATGTACAGGTCCTTCGGCATCTCCGTGACCGCTTCGCCATCCACCATCGCAAATGGCATCTCGGCCTGCTGCGGCGGCGGCACGCGCGCGGCTTCGGCGGCAACCAGCTCGCTGCCCGTGTCTTCGACCAGGGTGAGTTCGGGCTTCATGGGCGCGTTCAACGGTAGTTCATGCCCATGGCCTGGTGAACTTCCTCGAGCGTCTTGCGGGCGAGGTCCCTGGCCTTCTCGCAGCCTTCGGCGACGATGGTCCGCACGAGGTCCGGATTCTCTTCGTACTCCTGCGCTCGCTGCCGGATGACGGTCACTTCCGCGACAACCCGGTCAACCAGCTTCTTCTTGCAGTCGAGGCAGCCGATGCCGGCCGAACGACAGCCTTCCTGCACCCATGCCTGCGTCTGGACGTCGGAGTAGATCTTGTGCAGGTCCCAGACGGGGCACTTGTCCGGATTGCCGGCGTCGGTGCGACGGATGCGCGCCGGGTCCGTCTGCATGGTCCGCAGCTTCTTGCCGACGGAGTCGGGGTCTTCCCTGAGGCCGATGGTGTTCCCGTAGGACTTGGACATCTTCCGGCCGTCGAGCCCGGGGACCTTGGGAGTCGCCGTGAGCAGCACGTCCGGCTCGATGAGGATGCTGCGACCCGTGCCTTCGAGGTAACCCTGCAGACGTTCGCGGTCGGCCAGCGTCAGCCTCGCATTGGCTTCGAGCATCGAACGCGCCTTCTCCAGCGCGGTCGCATCGCCCTGCTCCTGGTAGAGGCGCCGCAGTTCGCTGTACTGGGCCGCATTGCGACTGCCGAGATTCTTGATGGCCTTCTCGACGCGGACCTCGAAATCCGCCTCCCGCCCGTAGAGATGGTTGAAACGCCGCGCGACTTCGCGCGTCACCTCGACATGCGCAACCTGGTCCTCACCCACCGGCACGAAGTTGGGCTTGTACAGCAGGATGTCCGCACTCTGCAGCAGCGGGTAACCGAGGAACCCGTAAGTCGCGAGGTCGCGGTCCTTCAATTGCTCCTGCTGGTCCTTGTACGTCGGTACACGCTCGAGCCAGCCCAGCGGCGTGATCATCGACAGCAGCAGGTGCAGCTCCGAGTGCTCGGGGACCCGGGACTGGATGAAGATGGTCGAGACCGACGGGTTGAGACCCGCGGCCAGCCAGTCAATGGCCATCTGCCAGACGAAGGACTCCAGCCGCGAAGGATCCTCGTACCCCGTGGTCAGGGCATGGATGTCCGCAATGAAGAAATAGCACTCGTAGCTGTACTGCAGCTCGGTCCACGACTTGAGCGCGCCATGGTAGTTGCCGAGATGCAGCTCGCCCGTGGGGCGCATGCCGGACAAAACGCGTCGGTTGGCGGTGGTTGTCGAACTCAAGACTTACCCTCGAAGAAGTGGAGCCATTCGCCGTGGCTTCTAACTTCGGTTCTTTTGATATCAATACGTTGAAGCGCCTTCCTCAGGCGCTATGGGAGCAACCGGCACTGCGGATCGAACGCGACTTCGCAGGCCGCCGGATTATACGCAGCTTTGGCGCCGGCCTGCCTCACGATGCGGACCCCGCCAACGCTGCCGCCATCACTCCAGGGCGCTGACGTCGCCCTTGCCTCGCCGCAGGATAACCGGCACGCCCGACTCGAGATCGATGACGGTCGTGGGCTCCAGGCCGCAATGCCCTCCGTCGATGACGGCGTCGACCACATGGAACAGGCGCTCCTGGATCTCTCGCGCCTCCGTCATCGGCAGCTCATCCCCCGGCAGCAGCAACGTGGAACTCATCAGCGGCTCCCCCAGTTCCTGCAACAGGAGCTGGGGCACGGGGTGGTCCGGAACGCGGATGCCGATGGTACGGCGCTTGGGATTCTGCAGGCGTTTGGGCACTTCCTTGGTCGCCTCGAGGATGAACGTGTAGGCGCCCGGCGTCAGCATCTTGAGGAAGCGGTATTGCTGGTTGTTCACCCGCGCAAAGCGGGCGATTTCCGAGAGGTCGCGACAGACGAGCGTGAAGTGGTGGTGCTTGTCGGTCTCCCGGATCCGCGAGATCCGCTCCATCGCCGCCTTGTCCCCGATGTGGCACCCGAGTGCGTAGCAGGAATCCGTCGGGTACACGACCACCCCGCCGTCCCGAATGAGCTCGACGGCCTGCCGGATGATGCGGGACTGGGGGTTCTGGGGGTGGATCTCGAGATAGCGGCTGGGCATGGCGCAACGTCAGCCTGGGCGAGACAGGACGCCCGTGTCGCCGGATGCCGGCACCTTATGTGGCGCAGTGGTCATTCCCGTATGATACTTCGAGCACCGTCTTTTTCGGGATTTCATCAAGCGGCCCCCATGCAGATCCTGTTCGACTTCTTTCCCGTCATCGCCTTTTTCGTGGCGTACAAGCTGGCGGACATCTACGTCGCCACCGGGGTGATCATCGCCGCTGTCGTCATCCAGGTCGGTATCCAGTGGTTCCGGCACCGTAAGGTCAGCCCGATGACGCTGATCTCGGGGGCGCTGGTGCTGGTCTTCGGCACGATCACGCTGCTGGTCCACGACAAGACGTTCATCCAGTGGAAACCCACGGTCCTCAACTGGCTGTTCGGCGCGGGGTTCCTCGTCAGCCAGTTCTTCGGCGAGCAGCCGGTCATCCAGCGGCTGATGGGCGCCAATCTCGCGCTGGAACGGCCCGTGTGGATCAAGCTCAACCTGATGTGGGTGGCCTTTTTCTTCGCCATGGGTGCGCTCAACCTCTACGTCGCGTTCTCGTTCGACGAAAGCACGTGGGTGAACTTCAAGCTGTTCGGCATGCTCGGCCTCACGATGGTGTTCGCGCTCCTGCAGGGCGTGTGGCTGTCATCGAAACTGCCTGCCGACGAGACGCAGAAGTAGCGGCTTCCTGGCTCCGGTAGCGTCGTGCTTTACATGATCATCGGCCGGGACGTTCCCGGCAGTGCATCGCTCAGGGCCAAGGTGCGGCCGGCCCACCTCGCCCGCGTGCAGGCGCTGGTCGACGAGGGTCGACTGGTCCTCGCGGGGCCGAATCCGGTGATCGACAGCCCCGAGCCCGGTCCGGCGGGTGTGTCCGGCAGCCTGATCGTGGCGGAGTTCGCCTCCCTGGAAGTCGCCCAGGCATGGCTCGCAGGCGACCCTTACGTGACCACAGGGGTCTTCGCTTCCACGGAAGTCCTGCCCTTCCTGAAGGTATTTCCATGACCGAGGCACGACTGGAACGCATCAAGGCACGCCTGACGGCGGGATTGCTGCCGGAAATGCTGGAACTGGCCGACGACAGCCACCTGCACGCCGGCCATGCCGGTGCCCGGGACGGCCGCGGGCACTTTCGCGTCTACATCGTCTCCAAGCAATTCGCTACCATGCGCCCCTTGCAGCGACATCAGCTGGTCTACCGGACGCTGGGCGACCTGATGCAAACAGATATCCATGCCTTGAGTATTTCGGCCTCTACACCGGACGAAGCGCAATCCCGCCAGCCCGGTCATTTCAACCCTCGCTAAGGACCTTTATGAAACATCGTCAAATCGCCGTGGGGCTCACTGCCTCGCTGCTCCTGCTCACCGCCTGCGGACAGGCTGGCACCCCGGGCGCCGCCGAGAGCGGTCCTGCCGCTGTCACCGTGAACGGCCAGGCCATCAGCGCGTCGGTATTCGACCTTTATATCGGCACTGTCTCGCAGCAGCCTGCGGAAGCCATTCCCGCCGAACAGAAGGACCAGATGCTCGACCAGCTGGTGGCCATGCACCTTGCAGCAGACGCCGCCCAGAAAGCCGGCCTCGACAAGGGCAAGGACGTGCTGGCGCAGCTCGAGCTGACCCGTATGAACGTGCTTGCGGACGCACAGTTCAAGAAGATGCTCGCCGATACGCCCGTGACGGACGCAGACGTCCAGGCGGAATACGACACGCAGGTTGCAGCCATGCCGAAGGCTGGCGGTACCGAGTACAACGCGAGCCACATCCTCGTGGACAGCAAGACAACCGCCGACGCGATCGTCGCCGACCTGAAGAAGGGCGGCGATTTCGCCAAGATTGCCAAGGAAAAGTCGAAGGACGGCTCCAAGGACAACGGCGGCAACCTCGGCTGGTTCACGCCGGACACGATGGTCAAGCCTTTCGCTGATGCCGTCGTTGCCCTGCAGAAGGGCAAGTACACCGAGACCCCGGTGGAGTCGCAGTTCGGCTGGCACGTGATCCTGCTGCACGATTCGCGTGCCGGCTCGCCCCCGCCCCCGCCCCCGGCGCTCGCGGACGTACGCGACCAGGTGGTACAGCTCGTACAGCGCAAGCGGCTGCAGACTTACCTCGAGAATTTGCGGAAGGCTGCAAAAATCCAGAAGACGGGCTAACTGTCAAGTCGAATATTTGGCGTTTTTTGCAGTTAGTCGATTTGACTCCCCAAGACCATCTGTAGCTGATCCGGCCCTTCCTGTGGTCACCGCGCGGTGACCACGGGAAGGTGCCTGGAGCCGCGCTACCCGCATCGCGATTGCGGGCCCTCGTCCATCGCCCGGACGAGCCCTTCCTGCCAGCCAGAAGTGGTCCGTCGTCCCGGCGGATCCGTCTTCAGGTATCCGGTTACAACTCGTAGCCAACCTTCTGCGGAACCAACGGATTCATTCCCGCTTCGCGCAGCCTAGGCGCCCCACCACTGGGGATTTAACAGTCGCCCAATCCCAACCCAATATTGCTCGCTTATGTCGAGTTCCAGCGAGTTCCGAGGCGTGCCCCTTGGCAACATAATCTCGAGCCCATGCTCACGCGTCGAATCAGAAAGCGCTTGATATTCTCCGCTCCGACATCCTGATTTCCCTCCGGTTTTGCACTGCGATCATGCTGCCGAACCTGCCCACCCCTCTCGACATTCTGTTATCCCGCCTCCAAGTTATGTCCCATCGTTGACCTCGGGTTTTCGTGGGATATATTTCCCGCCCAATAATTGCGAGACACCGTAATGACCGCGGCACTTGCAGTCCTGCCACTCGCGCCTCGCTTTGGGCCACCCATGACCGAAAGCATTAAAGACCCGCTACTTTCCGCCTTTAAGCACTTGCTCCGTCCGCTGGTACGAATACTTCTTCGCCAAGGCATCGCATTTGGCGAGTTTGCCGACGTCGTAAAGCTTGTCTACGTCGAAATTGCCCAGTCGGAGTTCAGTCTTGCAACGCGCAAGCAAACTGACTCCCGAGTCGCGATCCTTACAGGCTTAACTAGGAAGGAGGTCCACCGGCTTCGTGTGCACGGCCCTTCCTTCGGAAGCGCAAGCAACCTAAATCGAGTTGCTCGCGTACTACAAGGCTGGACTCAAGACCCCGAATTTGTCGGTCCATACGGGGTTCCACTCGAGATCCCATTCTACTCAGAGCACGGCCTCAGCTTCTCCGAGCTCGTCCGCAAGCACAGCGGGGACATGCCCCCGCGAGCAATTCTCGATGAACTCATACGCGTTAAAGCCGTTCTGGAAACTCCAGACGGATACGTTCGCTTACTAAACCGAACGTACCTGCCTTCACCTCTAGATCCTGCTGGCCTAGAGCGACTCGGGAATGTCGTTCATTACTTCGTCGATACGGTTGACCACAACCTACGGAAGAAGGCACAGGGAGCCGGAAGGTTTGAGCGTTACGCGCTTACCTGACCTGCTAGCCGATTTTCGGTCCAGTTGATTCTTTGGGAAGATGGCTCTCCGGCCAAGCGAGGGAGTCATGAAGAAGACACGGTTCAGCGAAGAGCAGATGGTCAAGATCCTGCGGGAGGCGGACAAGGCGCCGGTCTCGGAGGTGGCCCGACGTCCCCCCGCTTTCAGTAGCGCAGGGCTTTAGAGTCGTCCGGTAGTGTAACGGCCTTGATGGCCAACTGGCCTGCTGCCGGTTCAGTAGACACCACCTTAAGCTAACTGCCCTTGTTCTTCATACTGAACAGGGCTGAGATACCCCAGCGTCGAGTGTCTCCGGGTCGGATTGTAGAACGTCTCGA
>CAIUGU010000252.1 GCA_903898785.1 uncultured Pseudomonadota bacterium
CCAGTCAGCGCCCTCGAGGATCGGCCAGCGCGCGAACGACGTAATCCCGCCCTGCAGCGGGAATCCCAGTTCGAAGCGCGAGTTCACCGTGTTGACGACAGCGATCTGCGCATCCGAGAGGCACGTGTCCCCGGCGTCGGTACCGCCGGGACAACGAAGCGCAGCCAGCTTGAACGTGGTCTGGCATGCGGCAAGGTTGCTGATGACGCCATCGGCAACGCCATCGAGCGCGTCGCACGCACCCATCACGCTTGACTGCAGCAGCGAGAGCTTCCTCGGGTTCAGCCAGCCTGCGCCGCCATTCGCATACAGGGTCCTCGCAAGCGCGTTGCCGTCGGTCTGCAGCATCGTGAAGTTGTAGACCGGATGGGTTGCAATGCCACCGTCATAGTCCTTCGGCCAGCGCTGCACGGCGAGGAAGACCTCGTGTCCGCCCTGGGAACTCCCGGCGATGTAGAAGCGCTTCGCTACGCGACCGTAGCGGGCGCGAATCAGGTGAACTGCGGCATCGTGCGTCTTCTTCAGCTGGTCGCCGCCGAAGTTCACGAGCGCCTCGTTGTTCAAGGCGAAGGAACCGTCTGCGACCTGCCCCTTGTGCCCGGAGTCGCTGCCGAGCGTAACGTAGCCTGCCGCGAGCGGCGTCGCACCCGAAACCGGGCCATAGGGCACCTGGTTGAGCCCGGTGACGAGGCTGCCGTTATAGCCACCGCCCCCCAACTGCAATGCCTTGTCATTCCATCGGGTCGGCAGGTTCACCTGGATGTTGATGTCAGGCGCCGTCGTATCGACAGGACGAATCGCCGCCAGCACCTTGCAATACTCGCCGTTGGCGTTGCCTGCATCCGTAGCGAGCACCAGCGTCGCGGAGGATACGGTTGCACCGCGCGTCGGCAAGTCGATGGCGGCTGCGGGAATCGTTGTTCCCGCAAGCTGCGCACAGAGAACCTGTGGCGTCGCGCCCCCGCCTTGCGCAACCGTGACGGGGCCCGCGCACCCTGCCACGGCAGCTGCCGCCACCAGCGAGCTGCCCGTCACCCAGCCTCGAGTCCATTTTGGGGCGATGCGCATGATCGAAACCTCTAGGTCATTTTGAATACAGGCAGGGTCGCGATCTTCGACGACAGGACCGTCGCCCGCGCAGCACGCAGCGAACCGCTTCACTACTTGGCCGTCACGGGCAACTTGGGTCCCTTCGGATTCGTGTAACGCAGGATCCAGATGCCCCCGGCGTGTCCCTCGGAAATGTAGACGTTGCCGCGCGTATCGACGAGAACGTCCTCGGGACCGCGATCGCCGCTTTCCCACGTCCCGATCTTCGGCAGGAACCAGCCCGACTCCTTCGGCATGTTCGGGTCGGAGATGTCGTACGCCCGGACGCCGGCGGTGAAATAGGTCATGAAGATCAGGTCGCCGGGCGCCTGCGCGTCGGGCAAGTGGATCTCGCCGTTGACGTTGTGGGGTCCGAAGCGGCCGCCCTTCTCGCAGAAGCTCTTGTAGGTCGCGCCGGGAGGCGGTGCCGGCCGCGGGTAGTAGGACACGAGCCGCGGCTTCTTCGGGTTCCGGTTGTCGACAATGGCGGCCCAGGACGTACTGTCGTCACAACCAGGCTCGGTCGGCTCGACGGAGACATGCATCATCCCGTTCTTCATGGGCAGGCCGGTGTGGATCGCCTGCGCGCCGACGAGCGGCAGCGGCGAAAAATTGAGATCTCCGATCAGCGTCGGGCGGGTCGGGTCCGTGAAATCCAGGTTCACGACGCCCGGCGTATACCCCATCGTCAGCATCTTGCCGTCCGAACTGACCGTCACCTGGCCATGCAATCCGTTGGGCGGCAGCCTCGCGGGCTCGCCGTCCTTCTGGCCCGGCTGCCACCACCTGCTCACTTCCTTCGGCTGCGTGGGGTCGGACACATCGAGTACCTGCAGCACGGCCTGGCCTTTGTAGCCTTCGATCCAGGCTGCCATGTACGCGTACTGGCCGCCGGGGTACACGTTGCGGTGCGTGGCCCAGCCGCGGGTTCGCCAACGCGACAGCTCCTTGGGCCGCGCGGGATCGGACACATCGAAGAAGACGGCGAGGTCGTTTGTCGCCGGCGTCTGCTTGGCGAACGGCGCCTCCCGCGGGTGCGGATTGCCTTCCTCGTAGGGATTCTGCACACCTGCGATCAGCAGGTTGCCGTGGTGGGTCAGCTGGCCGGAGCCGCTTGCGACCGGCACTGTCGCGACGAGCTTCGGATTCGTCGGGTCGGTCACGTCGACGACGTGGAAGCCCCGCCCTTCGAGCGGCACGTCTGCCGCACCGCCGCCCTCCGCGACGAACAGGTACCAGCGGCCGTTGGCCTGCTTGATCGACAGCTTGAAGTGGCGGGGCCCCGGCAGGTCCAGATGCGACAGCGGCTTCATGTTGCTGGCCTGCCAGCCCGCCGGCAACGGACTGCCCGCTGCCCCCGCCACCGACAACGAGCAGAATGCCACCGCACTTGCGACGGCTCCCCTGACCAGCATTGCCACTGCCCGCATGCGTCTCTCCTGATTGATCGCCTGGTCGCCGGGACCGTCCGGTGCGACGGCTACGCGCCCTTCTTGAGATGCTGCTCGAAGAACTCACGCGCTGCCACGAACACGCCGCCGCGATCTTCCCTGACCTGCTCACGACCGCCACGCGATTCCCGCACATCCATGCGGAACGGGGCCGCGACGTCGTCGAGATCATTGCGATTGAAGAAGGTGTGCTGCAGGCCATCGACGAGGCGCAGCGTCACGTCATTGCCCTTGGCCGCGAGCGCCTCGTACAGCATGACGCTCTGGCCGTGTGCCACCGTGTTGTCGGCAAGGCCGTGCATGATCAGGAACGGCGGTGCGTTGGGGCCGACGTAGGTCACCGGATTCGCCGCCTTCGCCTTCTCCGGCACCGTCATGACGGGCGCGCCGAGCAGCCGGGACTCGGGCGACTCCGGATCGCTGTGCGTGAATCCCGCGGCCCGCCCCCCTGCCGGTGCACCATTGCCCGTGCGTATCTCCGACGTGGGCGAGACCCGAACGAGCGCAGGATGCAATGGCTGCAGGTTCGGACGCTCGGCCTCCGCCTGCGCGTCCATCACCAGGAAGTCCGTTGGGCCGTAAGCGTCGAGCACGCACTGGACGGCACTGGACTGGTCGTTGTTCCCCTCCCCTTCGAACATGCCGGCCGGCGACAGCGCCGCGATCGACGCGAGTTGTCCGCCGGAGGAGGTGCCCCACAGGCCGATGCGCGTGGCATCAAGACCCTGCTCCTTCGCATTGGCGCGCAGCCAGCGTACGGCCGTCTTCACGTCGTCGACCGGCGTCGGAAACGTCACCGACGGCACCAGCCGGTAGTCGAACGAAGCCATCGCAAAGCCGTGTTCGGTAAAGAAGCGCCGGAAGTCGGGACCCGTCACGCGGGTACCCGCAAACCAGCCACCGCCATGCACGAAGAGAATGACGGGCAGCGGCCCCTCGACACCCACTGGCTTGTACAGGTCGAGGAGCAAGTCCTTGCCCGCGGGTGCGGCGTACACCAGCGTCTTCCTGTCCGTGGGATATGGAGCGCCCGCCGCCCAGCTCGCGGACGATACGGCGAGTGCCGATGCGCCGATCAGGAAGCTGCGCCGATCCACCTTGAAGCGGGGCTCGCCAGTGGCTTCGGCATCGCGGGACGATGAGTCGATCGAGGGGTTCCCATTCGAGGCGTGCGTCATTCAATCACCTGGGTGTACTGGGGCCGAAGCTGAAGTTTATCCGTTGTACGCCGCCGATGCGCTTTTACCTCCGGATTCCCGCCTCCATCAGCCAGTTGTCAATCAGCCCCGCGATCTCTGCGCTGTTGTCATCCATCATCATCAGGTGGGAATTTCCTGCAATCTTCAATTCCTTAGGTAGATCGATGAATCCGGCCGCCACTCCGGAGCGGGCCAGGGATTCGGCCGCTCTCTTGCAGGAGGCGTGGCGCGCGGGATGCTCACCACCGACCCGCTCATTCACAAAGTCGCCGTAGATACCCAGCAGGGGAACCTTGCCCAGGGCGTTGTTGCCGTCTGGCCCGTCTCCCGGGCAGGGCGTCGTTTCGATGGCGACAACGGCCCTGACGAGGTCACTTCGTGCGATGGCGAGGCCAAAGCCGGGCCCGCCCGCCGCGGAATGCAGCACAAGCACTGCGGGACCCACGCGTTCCAGCAAACGCTGGAGCGCGCTCACTGTCGTCGTCGTCGGGCCCGATGCCCCCATGGCGCCGGATCCCGAAAACACCTCAAAAGAGGCGCCGAACTGTTCGATGTAATTCTGCTGCAGTGGAAAAGCGGGAAAGCGCGATGTCGCGTGCCGCTCACCGAATTTCGGGCCGAATCCCCATATGCGCCAGGGATTCTCGAGCGAGGTTCGGCCAAGCATGATGTCCGGCGAGCAGGGGTAAGCGGGGTCGCGGGCAATGCAGCCATTCACTGCGTCCACGGCCATTCCACTCGTACCGCGATCCGGGACGTCCACCACATAGACAGGGTGGCCACCGCGGGCGAAGTACTGTGCCCACCCTTCGCGCCCATCTGGAGTCGAGAGGTAGATGCTCGAAGAAAGACCGAAACCAGGCACCAGGATGATGGCGGGACCGGTGGCCGTTTCCGGAATCAGAAACGTGACCTTCGCCTGGTGGAGGACCGTTGAGTAGCCGCTGTTCGGCAACTTTGCCGCGCGATCGTCGGCGTAAGGGGACTCCACACGCACGCCCCCGACATAGAAAACCCCCATCGACGCCAGCGACAGTGGCGCCGATGCAGCGCCCGCAGCGCCGCCAGACAGCGCGAACGCGACCATCGCGGCAGGCACGAAACCCCGCGCCGACAACCTCCCCGGCTCTAGCCAACTCTTCATGATTTACCTGTCCGCGCAAGAATTGTTCAGTTGCCAAGCCCCGGCCGCAGCAGACGCTATGCTACCTGCGTCTGGCCTCTCCGCCCGCCGACGTTACGTGGACCTCGACACAGTCCCCAATGTCGGGTGTCAGGTCTGCCGCCGAATCTCGACCACATCAAAGGGCTCAAGCGTGTCGATCGCTTCGACCGGATCGGGCTCGCGCCAGGCGAACAGCCGCACGGTCATCTTCTCCGGAGTGACGTCGATGATGGAGAAGCCGTTCTTCTCGACGGGATCCACACTGCGTTCCATCGTGACGAGCGTTGACGAGGTCGCCCCCACGCCGCGGGCGACCGATGGCCAGCCCTTCTGGGTCCCCACTGGGCCGTGCAGAAACATGTAAGGAGCGTTCTTTCGCATGTCGAACTCGCCGACCTGAAGCATTCTGTCCCAGCCACACGCGTGCAGATCACCCGACATGGCAACCGCGGGCCGCCTCTGCGCCGTGAGCGCCGCCATGATCCGCTGGTGCTGCGTGAACCAGCCGCGTTGCCACAGGTACTTCGGGTTGGCAGTCCCCAGGCGTGGCTTGCCGGCAGGCCCCTGCCCGGCACCCGGATTCTCGAGCAAGTCGGGATACCACTCCCGCCATTTGCCGGCAGACCAGCCGAAAGGCGTCGAGGGAATATGGACAAGGTGCCGGGTATCGTCGGCCGCAGTGCGCTTCAAGAGCCACTGTTCCGTGTCAGCCGGGATCAGTCCTGCGAACCTGTCTTTCAATGACACGAAGCGCCCGCAGTCGTACATCAGCACTTCGAGGAGCTTGCCGTACCGCAATGTGCCGAAGCACTCTGACAGGCCGGCAGATCGATCCGCCGCAGAGGCCCCCGGGAGGCCCAATGGCCGAGCCGGGTCGCTGAGGAACTCGGGGTAATACAGGTTCTGCGTTGCCCGCTGCAGCTTGAGCTCGAGATTCTCCGGCGGGAATGTCACCCACTTGTCGGTTGCCTCGTCATTCTCGAAGTAGTCGTGATCGTCGGCCAGAAAGAACACCGGGGTGGACCGGAACCGCGTGCCATAAAGTTGAACGATCTGCGGCCCGGCCACTCGTTTCAGGATCTGTTCGTTCTCGAATCCATACACCGGCTCATCCCGGTTGAATGTCCCGAGCGGATCTCCATCCTTGCCGCCCAGCGTCTTCAAATCCCAGTAGATGTGGTCGCCGTTCGCGATCACCGCCTCAGGAGAGAAGGACATGGCCCGGGAAAAGAGACGATGACGAATGGCAAGCGGGCGGTAGTCGTCGAGATCGGGGGAACCGCCAGCGCAGGTGAACGCCAGTATCCTCAGTTGACGCGGCGTAGCCGACGGATCGGGAAACGTTCGCAGAGGCCATGAGGCGCACAAGGGTCTGCCGTTGGCTGCCAGCAGCCGCAGCACGTAGCGCGTATCCGGCTGCAACTGCCGGGCATGAAATTGCCAGAAACGGCCATCGCTATCCGTATTGACCCCGGAGACGCGCCTGTCCCCAACCTGCAAGATGGGCGGGCCCTTGAGCGATTCGTTGAACGAGCACTTGACCAGGAATTGGTCATGCGATGCGGCGGGCAGCACGTGTGCGAGGCTACCGGCATCCCAAGCCTCGACTCCCGGGTTACTCCCCTGCGCCGCCAGCGCGAACTTGTGAAGGCCTAGAAGCGATGCCCCTGCAGCGGCACTTCCTTTCAGGAATCTACGTCGGCTATCGATCTTGCGGTCACGAGGCATGATCCCTCACCTGGACTGAAACGCGACCTCCATCCCCGAAGCCAACGCTGGCAGCCGCATCTGACTTAACTGCCACATGGACTTGGCAGCCGTTGGCTCCAATACTCTATCGGTCAAGCCGGCCTGTCCAGAGATGCTGGAGTCCCGGCCGTTGGGCGGCATCCCGGTCCTCAGCAGCAACCTCTGGTGAGACGGACCCGATTCCTGCTCACCAGTTCAGACCACTCTTTGCCGCCGGATGCCCCCTCCCGGAACTGCCTGACTGACTTACACCGCTGCTATCGGGGTCACGGCAATCCCCGCCGCGTGCCCTCTCGCCATTCCCCTTGAAACCCATAATAATCCGGCTCTCCAACTCAACACTCCATCCGCACCGGTACCACACGATGAAGCGCTTGCTCATTACTGCCATCAGCCTGCTTGCCCTGGCTCTCGGCCCGCAGACTCATGCCGCCCAGACCTGGACGGAAGGCGAGCAGTACCAGCTGGTGCAGCCAGTGCAGCGCACAACGGTTCCGGCCGGCAAGGTGGAAGTCCTCGAGGTGTTCTCGTACGGGTGCATCGCGTGCAACAGCTTCCAGCCCATCATGGAAAAGCTGAAAGCCAGCCTGCCACCCAACGCGCAGATGGCGTACCTGCATGCGGCCTTCAACACCGCCGAGAGCTGGCCGATGTTCCAGCGCGCCTACTTCACCGCACAATCGCTCGGCATTGCGGATCGCGCACACCAGGCCATGTTCGATGCGATCTGGCAGACGGGTGAACTCGCGGTGATCGACAAGGCGACGCGCCAGATCCGGAAGCCCCAGCCGACGATCGAACAGGTTGCGCGCTTTTATGAACGCGTGGCCGGCGTGAAGGCCGACGCCTTTCTCGCGGCTGCCAAGGCCCCCGCGATCGACGCCAGGATGCGGGCGGCGGACGTGCAGATCGCCACCATGAAGGTCCCGGGCACACCCAGCCTGATCGTCAACGGCAAGTATCGGGTCGACATGAACGGGATCGGCAGCATCGAGGAACTCATCGACGTCATCCGGTTCCTCGTCGCGAAGGAAACGAAGAAGTAGGCGGATAGGTTAATCAGAGATTCCTTAGCGCTGCAGCTGCTGCTGCATCTCCCTCGCGAGCGCCAGGCCGGAATCGCCAGGAAAGTGGCGGTCGAAGCCCTCAAGCAACAACCTGGCGACCGGCCGTGCTCCGCCATCGCGCGCGAGTTGCGCGAGGTGCAACGCTTCCGCGCCTGCGCGCGGGCGGAAGGTTGCATCTGCCTGCAGCCGCCCGGCCGTGAGCTTGAGCGCGTCGCCGAATCGACGCTCACGCAGCAGGTGCGGCAGCAGTTCCTGGGCCAACCGGTTGGCGAGTCCGGGTTCGGGCCACAGCGCGATCCGGTCATACAGGAAATGCAGCTCCGCCACCGGATCCTCGGCGGTTTCCACCTGCTTCAGGACCGTGAGCCACGCGTTCTTGTGCGCTCCGCCCCGCCACTCCGCGTAGATCCTGTCCACCTGCCGGTCCCGCTCACGTAGGCGCGCGTCCCCTGCCCTCGCGGCACGGCGGCCGGAACGATCGCCCTCGTGCAATCGCGTGACCCGGCCGGAGACGGTGCGGATCAGTTCGTAGAGTCGGTCGAGTGTCATGGTGATGCGTTGCAGATCGGGCTGGGCACCGGGGTGGGAGCGGAAGCGCCCCATCGGAGTCTAGCGAAGATCCTCGGTACCGCGAATTCCTGCCTCGAGCTGCCCAGACGCGCACCCCCTTTTGGCAGGAGACCGGACACTCCGGAATCGGCTAAAGTTCGTCCTCGGTAAAAGCCGGTTTCGGGGAGAGAGTCGATGCGTTCGCAAATCCTGTCGAAATGGATCCCCTGCTCGTTGGGTCTCGTGCTGGCAGCCGCCACGCTGCCCGCCATCGCCCATCACGGCATTTCCAACTGGGACCACAACAAGGACATCAGGATCACGGGCGTGCTGTCGAAGTTCGAGATGATCAATCCGCACTCCTATATCTACGTCGACGTGAAGGGCGCGGACGGCAAGGTCGTGACATGGGGCTGCGAGATGCGCGCTGCAGGGGTCCTGCTGCGGTCCGGCTGGACCCGCGACATGTTCAAGATCGGCACCACCATCACGATCACGGGCTCCCCGGAGCGGCGGAAGCCGAACCTCTGCTATCTCGGCACCATCACGTTTGCGGACGGCAGCCAGATGGACCGCTATGCGCAGCGCCAGGTGCCGACGCCCAAGGCAGTCGCAGTGGCAAAGCCGGCGCGTGCCGCACGCACGCCGCAAGGCTCCCCCAACTTTGCCGGAGACTGGGCCGCGGAGCAGCGCGTCATGACAGATCCGCGAGGCCAGAGCGGCGCCTTCCTGCCGTTGAGCCAGGCGCGCAAACTCGCCCCCGGCGAAGTGCCCGAAGGTCAGCGCGCCTTTCCAGGGGCTCGCGGCACGCCTGAATCGCTGGCTCAGGATCCGATCAAGGCGGCAGCCGTCAGGCCAGGCGTCGTCGCCCTGACGGAGGCCGGCCAACGCGCGCGCGAAAAGTTCAACGGCGCGACCCGCGACAACCCGCGCTACCGCTGCGAACCGACCAATATCATCTTCGACTGGACGTTCGACACGATGGTCAATCGAATCGTCCAGACGCCGGAACGGATCACCTTGCAGTACGGCTTCATGGACCTGACCCGGACGATCCACCTCAACGTCGCAAAGCACCCCACGAACCTTCGCCCCAGCGTCGCGGGCCATTCGATCGGCCGCTGGGAGGGCGATGTCCTGGTTGTCGATACGACGGGCTTTGCACCCGGGGTTCTTTCCGCCGAAGCGAGGACGCTGCACAGCAACCAGCTCCATGTCGTCGAGCGTTTCGCACTCGACGCAGAGAGGCAGACGATCACGCGATCCTACGTCGCTACCGATCCCGTGTACTTCGCCGGCGAATACAAAGGCACCGACACGATGTCGCCCGCGGAAACGCCCTATTCGCGTTACGCCTGCAAGGATGTCGGGGGCGCCCCGGGAGAGTGACCGACGCCCCCGCGCGCCCTTGAATGATGCGACACTGCGCGGATGACGACATTCGCCGCACTCCTGGTTCCGCCCGACCTTGTCGAGGCCCTGGCCAGGCAGGACATTGCAGAGCCCACTCCCATCCAGATCGCCGCCCTGCCTGTGCTGCTCGCCGGTCAGGACGCCTACCTGCATGCCGAAACCGGCACGGGCAAGACACTGGCTTACCTGCTGCCGCTGTTCTGCAGGATCGACGTGAGCCTCGCGGCTACGCAGGCCGTCATCGTCGCGCCAACGCACGAGCTCGCATTGCAGATCCATCGTCAGTGCACCGACCTCGCACAGAACGCAGGGCGG
>CAIUGU010000253.1 GCA_903898785.1 uncultured Pseudomonadota bacterium
CTCGATCGAAGAGGAACGCGCCACCGGCCTCGCTGTGCGCGACGCCGTGGTGACCTGCGCGACCAACCGCTTCCGGCCGATGATGCTGGCCGCGATGTCCACCGTGCTCGGCCTGCTGCCGATCGCGCCCACCGTGTTCTGGGGCCCGATGGCCTTCGCCATCATGGGCGGGCTGTTGGTGGCCACGCTGCTGACGCTGGTGTTCTTGCCTGCGCTGTACATGGCGGTGCTCGGCAACGAGAAGCCGGCGCAACCGGCCCCTGAGACCGCGGCCGCGACAGGTTGACCTGACATGGCCGCGAACGTGCTCGAGATCTACCTCGCGGATATTCGGCAACTGTTCAACTCCATGGACCCCGCGCCGTTCCGCGAGCGGGACCTCGATCCGAACGCGTCCGACTACATCGTCGAATGGGCTCGGGAACTGCCGCGCCGCGCAACTCTGGCCCTCGTCGCCAAGCTTGGAACGCCGCTCGGCTCCGGGTACAGCGCCGCCATCGTGGAGCAGTCGATCCGTGATCACTTCCAACGCAGGGCGGCAGCGACTCGTCGTAACCTGCGCGACCTGCTGCAGATCGGGCGCTTCAGCCTGCTGATCGCCATGCTGCTCATTGGACCGATCATCGTCATTGCCGAGTCGGCCGCGCAGATGGTGCAGACGGAGCGCTATGCGGCGCTGATCGAGAACAGCCTCGTGATCGGGGCCTGGGTTGCGTTGTGGCGCCCGCTCGAGATTTTCCTGTACGACTGGTGGCCGATCCACGCCGAAGCAAAATTGTTCGACCGGCTCAGTGTGATGGATGTGCGCACCGTCAGCGCGACTGCGGCCGAATGCGCCAGCGTCGCCGGACCTCAGGCATGAACACCGGTCCCTTGCCTGCACCGGTCGCCCCGACGACGGAGTCGCCAGGGTCTTCCGCACTTTGGCGCGGCATTGCGTTTTTCCTGTTGTGGATGCTGCTGATGCAGAGCCTCAAGCCGGCCGATCTAATTGTCGGCCTGCTCGCCTGCGTCGGTGCAACCTGGACCAGCCTCCGCTTGATGCCGCCCGCGGCGGGCTGCGTGCACTTCGGCAAACTCATCACTCTGCTGCCGCACTTCCTGTGGGAATCGGTGGTGGCCGGAATTGACGTGGCGCGCCGGGCGCTCCACCCGGGCATGCCGCTGCGACCGGGTTTCGTCAGCTGCCCGCTGAGCTTCCCGCCGGGGTTTGCGCGCAACACCTTTGCGACGATCACGAGTCTGTTGCCGGGCTCTGTGGCGGCAGGCGAAGACGAGGGCGTGCTCGTCTACCACTGCCTCGACACGACCTCGCCGGTGACGGAGCAGATCTTGAGGGAAGAACGACTGCTGGCCAGAGCGCTGCTCGCCGGGCGACAACATGGCTGAATTCCTGGTCGGTGCGGCCGCGTTCATCCTGGCGATGGTCGGGTTGGGACTCATCCGCCTCCTGCGTGGCCCGGGGGACGCCGACCGGATCATGTCCGCGCAGTTGCTCGGCACGGGTGGTATCGCGACGGTGCTGCTGCTGGGTACGGCGACCGGTGAGCGCGCTACGCTGGACGTTGCCCTGACGTTGGCGCTGCTTGCGGCGTTCGCCGCCTTCGCTTTCGTAAAGGCGAAGCTTGCGCAAACATCCGGCGAGTCCCGGACCGTGGACAGCCCATGAATATCTTCCTTGACCTGTGGACGGTGGTCGCAGTCGTCGCCGGGGCGTTCTTCTTCTTTGTCGGCACC
>CAIUGU010000254.1 GCA_903898785.1 uncultured Pseudomonadota bacterium
CTGGCTGCCGCTACGGGCTACGGCCGGTCGATCAGCGGCCCTTGAGTATCCAGAGCTTGGCGACTTCGGCGAACTTCGGGTCCTTGATGGCCGCGAACGCCTTGTTGGCTTCCGCGGTCTTGCCGTCGCGCGACAATGAGATGCCGAACAGCATGTCGGCCGCGTCGGCGTCCGACAGCCCGCCCTTGGCAAGCGCCTTGCGCAGCGCATCCGTGGCCTTGGCGTATTCGCCGGCGCTGAAATAGAGCTTGCCGACCGCATGCATCTCGTCGCCGGTCTTCGCAGCCGCGAGCTTCGCCGCGGCCTTCGGCAGCTCCTGCCGCTCGATGTCGGCGCGACGCTTGGCCGAGTCGAGCGTGCGCTGTGCACGCGCGGCTTCCTCGCCCTGGAACACGCCCGCGGCGATGCCTTTCTCGATGACCCTCTGCCCTTCCATTGCGAATCCGGCGACGACCAGCGCCTGCGCCATGTCCGTGTACTGGCGCGGCTTCGTGAGCGCGCCGACGTCCTCGGCAAGGCGATACAGGGACAGCAGTTCATCGTCGTGCTTGGTCTGCGCGATGTAGCCGTCCAGCACGCGCTGCCAGGTGTCGGGGCTCGGGTAAAACTTCAGGAGCTGCTCGAGGGCCTGCGCGGTGCCCTCCTTGTCGTTGATCTCGTAACTGCTGCGCAGCAGCAGCTGCAGAGCGTCCTCGCTCGGACGCTGGCCGCTCTTGACGATCCGCTCGGCCGCCGCGATGGCTGCCTTGTAGTCCTTCTGCTGGTAGTAGCCCTGGGCGACCATCAGCTGCATCTCCTGGTCGCCGGGGACGGACTTCAGATACTGGTTTGCGTACTGGATGCCCTTGCCGTAGCTGCCGGCGCGGAAATAAAGCTGCGCCAGCGTCTTGGAGCGCTGGACCTTCTCGCCGGCAGGCATCTGGCCCGAGGCCATCTGCTGCTCGAGCAGACGCGCGGCATCGGCATTGCGGCCCTGCTGCAGGTAAACGTACCAGAGCAGCTCGTTGATCTTGTATTGGTCGTAGGCGGTCTTCGGACTGGCAGCGTCGGCCTGCTTGATCGCGGTGAGTGCCTGGTCCCACTTGCGCTTCTGGATCGCCTCCTGCGCGGTCTTCAGGCTCTTGCCGACGTTGACGCTGACCTTCTGCTGAGCCACGGCGACCGACGGCACCAGCAGCCCCGCGGAAACCACCCCGAGGCCGCCCATCGCCATGACGGCGGCCAGAACGAATCTTGCCTTGCTCATCGCTCGCCTCACTGGGGAGAACAATCGCTCCCCGCTACAAGAAAAAGCCACCGGGACTATTCGTCCCGGCAGCCTGATCCAACAACGCGACGCTGCGACGGGCCCTCGACCCGCGCACGGCGCACGGCGCCGTTACATGAACTGCTCGTTGCCCACGAACCCGATCTTCAGCATCCGGTTGCGCTGCGCGGAAGCCAGGACCCGCGCGACCACGTCGTAGTCCACGCGTTTGCTCGGACGGATGTGCAGCTCCGGCTGCGGCTCAATCGCGGATTCCCGACGGAAATAAGCGTCCAGCGTGTCGAAGTCCGGTATTGGTGTGCCGTTCCAGAGGATGGTCCCGTCGAAGTCGATCTCGAGGTTGATGATCACCGGCTGGACCTGCGTAGGCGCGTTGGTGGCGCGCGGCATGTCCAGCTTCACCGCGTGCGTCATCACCGGGATGGTGATGATGAACATCACCAGCAGAACGAGCAGGACGTCGATCAACGGCGTCATGTTCATTTCCATCATCGGCTCGTTTTCGCCGCTGCTGCCTGCGCTCATTCCCATTCGCTTGACTCCTGGATGCGGGTGGCGGCGTTACTTTCGGTAGCCGCGGTCAGGCTCGGTGATGAACCCGACCTTCTGGATGCCACTACGCTGGCACAGCACGATTACGCGCCCGACATGCTCGTACTTGGTGCGCTTGTCGCCGCGGACATGGATCTCCGGCTGGGGATCCATCACAGCCACGACCTTGAGCCTCTCGAGCAGAGCCTCAGGGGTCGGCACCAGGCCCGTGTTCCAGAAGACGTTGCCGTCGACGTCAACGGCGATGTTGACGTTCTCCGGCTTGGTCTGCGTCGGAATGTTCGCCGCCTTCGGCAGGTCCACCTTGACCGACTGCGTGATCACCGGCACGGTGATCAGGAAGATGATCAGGAGCACCAGCATCACGTCCACGAGTGGCGTGGTGTTGATCGCCGACAGCGGCTCTTCGTCCTCGCCCGGGCCACCGCCCGTCGAAATTGACATGCCCATCGTGTCTGCCTCCGGCGGCCCTGGAATCGACTACTTCTTCGCCCCGCCAGCGATGACCCGTGCTGCCGAACCTTCGACGCGCGAGCCGCTGACGATCACCTGCTCGAGGTCGGACGCGAACAGCTTGACCTTCTCCATGATGGTCTTGTTGCGGCCAAGCAGGTAGTTGTAGCCCAGCACCGCCGGTACCGCGACCGCGAGGCCGACGGCCGTCATGATCAGCGCCTCGCCGACCGGGCCGGCAACCTTGTCGATGCTCGCCTGGCCGGCGACGCCGATCGACACGAGGGCGTGGTAGATGCCCC
>CAIUGU010000255.1 GCA_903898785.1 uncultured Pseudomonadota bacterium
AGGAACACGAGCGCGAGCGGCAACGCGATGACGTGCAGCGCGAAGAACCGGTTCAGCGTGATGTCCGAGATATAGTAGTCGCCGCGGATCCACTCGACGAGGGCATTGCCGACGTAAGGGATCGTGCCGAACAGCGACACGATCACCTGCGCGCCCCAGTACGACATGTTGCCCCAGGGCAGCAGGTACCCCATGAAGGCCTCCGCCATCAGGCACAGGAAGATCAGCATGCCGAAGATCCACAGCAGCTCCCGCGGGGCCTTGTAGGAGCCGTAGAGCATCGCACGGAACATGTGCAGGTAGACGACGATGAAGAACGCCGACGCGCCTGTGGAATGCATGTAGCGGATCAACCAGCCCCACTCGACGTCGCGCATGATGTATTCGACCGACGCGAACGCCTCCGCCGCGGACGGCTTGTAGTTCATCGTCAGGAAGATGCCCGTGATGATCTGCAGCGCCAGCACGACCATCGCGAGGCCGCCGAAGTAGTACCAGAAGTTGAAATTCTTCGGGGCGTAGTACTCCGAAGCATGCTCCTTCCACATCTTCGTCAGCGGGAAGCGGGCATCAATCCATGCAACCAACGAGTTCACCTTGGTTCCTGCCTGGTCATAAACATTCTGCGGTGCGCCCATGGTCATGCCGCTCCCGAGTCAGAGCCGATCAGGATGCGCGTGTCAGCGACGAACTGGTACGGCGGAATGCGAAGGTTCTTCGGTGCCGGCACGTCCTTGAACACGCGGCCGGACAGGTCGAAGCGGGAACCGTGGCAGGGGCAGTAGAAACCGCCCGGCCAGTCGGCGCCGAGCTCGGCGTCGGCCGGCTCGAAGCGGTTGATCGGGGCGCAACCGAGGTGGGTGCAGACACCGACGACCACGAGGTACTCGGGCTTCACGGCACGTGCGTCGTTCTTCGCGTAGTCGGGCTGCTCGGAACCCTCCGAGGCGGGGTCGAGCAACTGGCTCTCCACGGTGGAAAGGGTCGCCAGCATTTCGGGCGTGCGACGGACGATGTAGATCGCCTGGCCGCGCCATTCGACCTTGACGATGGCCCCGGGCTCGAGCTTGGTGATGTCGACCTCAACCGGTGCACCCAGCGCCTGGGCGCGGGCACTCGGCTTCCAGGAGGACAGGAACGGCACGGCGGTAAACGCGGCGCCGGCGAGACCGGTGACGGTCGTGGCGACGAGCAGAAAGTGGCGCCTGCCACCATCCACACCCTCGTCCAAGGCTTTAGCTTCTAGACTCATCAGAACATTCTCCGGAAGACCCCATTCCGCTCCGAATCCGCCCCTGGGTTCACGGCGCCGCGCCGGACCTTGCCCTGCCCGAGGCCGAGCCTCAATCAGGGTTTACCCGCAGGGAACAGGCCGGCCAGGGCCAGATGGCGCCCGGTCGTCCCCCAAGGTTCCAAAGATTCACGGAATTACGCATTATACACACATCGAACGGCGCTCTTTGAAGCCCGATTGCTCCCTTACCGGACCGCGCCTCGTCCCGCCACGGCGCACGGGATCCCGGTCATCACCCCGAGGCGGCGAATCCGGCATTGCACCGGGTTCAACGCGGGAACTGGAACGGTTGAACCTATGCCCGCGTATCGTCAGGGAATCGCCTTCGTCACGCGCTGGGTCGTCATCGGCCTGGCCCTCGCCTTCGTCTTCACCCAAGTTCGCGCCTACTTCGCGCATTCGAGCCCGGCCGTGCCCGCCGCAGCCGGCGAGACGCCCGCAGCGCCGACGCCGGCCACCTCCTTCGCGGACGCGGTGGCCAGATCGAGCCCTGCCGTCGTGAACATCTATACCGCCCGTGTCATTACGGAACGGCTGCGCCCCCAGGCGCTTGACCCGCTGTTCGCGGACCAGCTCCCGGCGGTGCGCCAGCGTGTTGCCGCGAGCCTCGGTTCAGGCGTGATCGTCGACGCGGCCGGCCACGTCGTCACCAACAACCATGTCGTGGCAGGAGCCAGCGAAATCCGGCTGCAGCTCGCGGACGGCCAGGTGGCGCCGGCGACAGTCGTGGGTGCGGATCCCGAAACAGATCTCGCCGTACTCAAGATCGATCTCAAGGACCTGCCGGTGATGCCGCTCGGCCGGTCGGACGAGCTCCGAGTAGGGGATGTCGTGCTGGCGATCGGCAACCCGCTCGGACTGTCGCAGACGGTGACCCAGGGCATCGTGAGCGCGACGGGTCGAGGGCAGCTCGGGCTGACCACCTTCGAGAACTTCATCCAGACCGATGCGGCGATCAACGTCGGCAATTCCGGCGGCGCGCTCATCAATGCGCGCGGCGAACTCGTCGGCATCAACACCGCCGTGCTGGCGCGCTCGCTCGAGAGCGAAGGCATCGGCTTCGCCATTCCGGTGAACCTGGTCCGGGGCGTCATGCAGCAGATCGTGGAGTTCGGGCGCGTGCGCCGCGGCTGGCTCGGCGTGAATCCGCGGGAGGTGTCCCCGACGCTGGCCGCCTCGCTGGGACTGCCTCCGGGCGCAGGCGTGGAACTGCTCGAAGTGGATGCCGGCAGCGCCGCGGCGAAGGCCGGCCTGCGGGTGGGCGATGTCATTACCCACCTGAACGAGGTGGCCGTCCACGGCATGCGGGAGGGACTCAACCGCGTCGCCAGCACCCCGCCCGGCACGCCGATGAGCATCCGCATCCTGCGCGGGGGCCGCCCGCTGTCGCTGTCGACCATCGTCGAAGAGCGCCCCAACCCGGCGGGATAGGCGGCACCGCCGGCCTGGCGCGAGTCCTCAGTCGGTTGCCCGACGGCCCTTCGGCACGACCCTCCGGATCTGCGCGCCAAGCTGCTCGAGCTTCTCCTCGATGCGCTCGTAGCCGCGATCGATGTGGTAGATCCGGTCGATTTCCGTCGTGCCATCGGCTATGAGCCCCGCGAGCACCAGGCTGGCAGATGCCCTGAGGTCCGTGGCCATGACAGGCGCGGCCGTGAGCTTCGGCACGCCCTTGATGATGGCCGTGTTGCCCTCGATGCGGATCTCGGCGCCGAGGCGCCGCATCTCGAGCATGTGCATGAAGCGGTTCTCGAAGATGGTCTCGATCACGGTCGCCACGCCCTCTGCCACCGAGTTGAGCGCTGCGAACTGCGCCTGCATGTCCGTCGGGAACGCGGGGTACGGTGCCGTGCGGATATCGACGGAGCGCAGGCGCCGGCCGCGCATGTCGAGCTCGATCCAGTCGTCTCCGGACTTGATGTCCGCCCCCGCATCGCGCAGCTTGGCGAGCACGGCGTCCAGGTGATCGGGGCGCGTATTCTTGAGCCGGATCCAGCCGCCGGTGATGGCCGCAGCTACCAGATAGGTGCCGGCCTCGATGCGATCAGGCAGCACTTCATAGTGGGTGCCTCCCAATGACTCGACGCCCTCGATGGTGATCGTGTCGGTGCCGGCATCGCGGATCCTCGCACCCATCGCATTCAGGAAATTTGCGAGATCGACGACCTCCGGTTCGCGCGCAGCGTTCTCGAGGATCGTGGTGCCGTCAGCCAGCGCGGCGGCCATCATGAGGTTCTCGGTACCGGTCACGGTGACCGTGTCGAGCACCAAGCGCGCGCCGCGCAACCGGTTCGCCCGGGCACGGATGTAGCCGTTCTCTATATGGATGTCCGCCCCCATGGCCTGGAGTCCGCTGACATGGAGGTTCACGGGGCGCGCACCGATGGCACAGCCGCCCGGCAGCGAGACATCCGCGTGGCCGAACCGGGCCAGCAAGGGACCGAGCACGAGGATGGACGCACGCATCGTCTTGACCAGCTCGTAGGGCGCCACGGTCTCTGTCAGCGTGTTGGCATCGACGCCGACCCGCATTTTCTCGTCGACCGTCACGCTGACGCCCATCCGCCCGAGCAGCTCGATCATCGTGGTCACGTCGTGCAGGTGCGGCACGTTGCCGATGGTCACCGGGGCCTTGGCCAGCAGCGTGCCCGCCAGGATCGGCAGCGCGGCGTTCTTGGCACCAGAGATGCGAATCTCGCCGTGGAGCGGGATGCCGCCCTTGATCTGCAGTTTGTCCATGGGGACCCCGGGGACTTGGGAAATGAAGTGTGCGGGAGAAGCTCAGGCTTCCTGGGTGGCCTGCCACTCGTCAGGCGTCTTCGCCTCGATGCTGAGCGCGTGGATCTCGCGGCCCATCAACAGACCGAGCGTCCCGTACACGAGCTGGTGGCGCTGGATCATCCGCTTGCCGGCGAACTGCGGCGCCACGATGACGGCCGCGAAATGCGTATTGTCGTCCGACTGCACGTGCACCCGGGCGCCGGGCAGGCCGGCTTCGATCAGTTGCTGGACGGAGTGGGCGTTCATGGGGGCAGCGTCGGCTTTGCGGAAGAAACGGGGCCGTCATCTTAGCAGGATGCGCCGCGACCCTTCGCACGCGTTGCGCGGTCAGTCACCCGGGCTCGACGCGTTGTTTCTCCTTGATTCTCCTCAAGACGCGGTATCATCGAACCCTGCCGTCCCGATGCGGATTCCGTCCCCTGCACAACCCATGAACCCAATGCCGGACCCCGAACGACTGCTGGATCGCGGCCGCAAGGTGCTGGCCACGGAAGCCACGGCCATCTCAGCCCTCGCGCCGCGCCTCGGACCCGCCTTCATCGAGGCGTGCCGCCTGATCCTCGCCTGCGACGGGCGAGTGGTCGTGACGGGCATGGGCAAGTCGGGGCATATCGCCAACAAGATCGCAGCGACGTTTGCGAGCACGGGCACGCCCGCGTTTTTCGTCCATCCGGCCGAGGCGAGTCACGGCGACATCGGCATGATCACGCGCCGCGACGTGGTCGTGGCGTTGTCGAATTCGGGCGAGACGGAAGAACTCGCGAGGATCCTCCCCGTCATCAAGCGCATCGATGCACCGCTGGTCGCGCTGACCGGCCGGCCCGACTCGACGCTCGGGCGGGCGGCGAACGTCGTCCTCGACGTCAGCGTCGTCGAAGAAGCCTGCCCGCTGAACCTCGCACCGACGGCCAGCACCACGGCGGCGTTGGCCATGGGCGATGCGCTCGCGGTCGGGGTCCTTGAGGCCCGCGGCTTCACCGAAGAGGATTTCGCGCTCTCCCATCCGGGCGGCAGCCTGGGCCGCCGCCTCCTGCTGCACGTGTCCGACGTCATGCGCACCGGCGACAGCCTGCCGCGGGTCGGACCCGACGCGCCCCTCAAGGAAGGGTTGCTGGAAATGAGCCGCAAGGGCCTCGGTATGACCACGGTCACCGACAACGCCGGCAAGCTGCTCGGCGTCTTCACGGACGGCGACTTGAGGCGCGTACTCGACCGCACGCTCGACCTGAGCGGCGTCAGCATGCGAGACGTGATGACGGCGCAACCCAAGTCCGTGCAGCCCCGCATGTTGGCCGCCGAGGCGGTGCACCTGATGGAAACATACCGGATCACGGCGTTGCCCGTCGTGGACGACGCCAGCGTGGTCATCGGTGCACTGAACGTCCATGACCTCCTCCGTGCCGGCGTGATGTAGGCCCGTGGCGGACACCCCTCAACAGCGCGCTGCCGATATCCGCCTGCTGGTGCTGGACGTCGACGGTGTCCTCACGGACGGGCGACTCTATTTCTCCCCGCAGGGCGAGGAACTGAAGGTCTTCCACGTACGCGACGGCGCCGGCATCGTGCAGGTGCTGCGCGCCGGCATTGCCGTGGCCGTGATCTCGGGCCGGGACTCGCGCGCCGTCGAACGCCGCATGACCGAACTCGGCGTCAGCTGGGTCAGGCAAGGCGTGGGCGACAAGCTTGCAAGCCTGCGCGAACTGCTCGACATCCTGGGGCTCGGGCCCCAGGCCGTGGCATGCATCGGCGATGACACGCCGGATCTGCCGCTGCTGGAGCATGCACGCCTGGGCGTTGCAGTCGCGGATGCACACGCAACGGTTCGCGAGGCAGCCCACTATGTGACTCGGCTGCCAGGGGGCCAGGGGGCCGTGCGGGAAGTCTGCGACCTGCTGCTCGCCGCGCGCGGGGCGGCGCAGTCGTGAGCGGCCTCAGCTGGAAATGGGTCTGGATGACGGGGCTGATTGCCGCCGCCATTGCGAGCTACGGCGTGCTGGTCCGCTCGCCCGACAGCGAAGTGACCTCGGCCGAACAGCCCGCACAGCCCGGCTACTACCTGCAGGACGCGACCCTCACGATCACCCAGCCCGACGGCAGCGAGCGCATGAAGCTGGTGGCGGATCGCATCGAGGAGAATGTGGCCGACAAGAGCTACGCGGTGCAGGGCGTCCGCATGGACTACCGCGCCGCGCCCGGCGGCCCCTGGACGTTGCGCGCCGACACGGCCGCGGTCCCTGCCGACCTCGCCACCGTCGAGTTCAACGGCAATGTCGAAGTGCGCGGCGGCGAGACCGCGGAATCGGGCGTCATCCGCACTGCGGCGCTGACGCTCAACATGAAGGACAATGTCGCCCATACTGCGCAGCCCGTGACGATGGAGTTCGCCGGGCAGCGCCTGAACGCCACCGGGCTCAGGGCCGACCTCGAGCGGGAAACGCTGCAACTGGAATCCGGAGTGAATGGACGCTTTGAATAACATGGGGCCAGTCAGGCTGCTCGTGCTGGCCTGGGCGACCGGCTGCCTGGTGCTCCTGGGGCTGGCCGGGTCGGCCGCCTCGGGTGCCACGCTGACGGATGCGACGAAGCCGATCTCCCTCGACGCGGCTTCGACCAACTTCGACTATCGCAACAACCTTCTGACCTTCCGCAAGGTGCGCATTGCCCAGGGAGGCATGTCGGTGGAGGCCGATGAGGCCAGCGCAACGGGCCTCGATTTCGAGAACAGCGAGTGGCGCTTCATGGGTGCGGTGCACATCCGCATGCCGAACGGGCTGCTCAACTCCGACTCGGCCACGATCACGTTCCGCAACAACCTGATCACCAATGCGAAGATCGCGGGCTCGCCCGCCGAGTTCCAGCAGGAGCGCGTCGAACAGCAGGTGGCGCGCGGTCGTGCCGGCACGATCGAGTACGACGTGACTCGCGGCACCATCGAGCTCAGGGACAAGGCGTGGCTCTCGGACGGCAAGAACGAGATCACGGGCCAGACGCTCGTTTACGACATGGTCAAGGAACGCGTGATTGCCAATCCCGGCGAGCAGGATCCGGGTGGCGTCAGCATCACGATCAACCCGCGATCGCTCACGCCACCCGCCACGCCACCGGCGCCGGGTCCGGCCCCATGAGCCGTCTCGCCGTTGCGGGGCTGGCCAAACGCTACAAATCCCGCCAGGTCGTCAAGGAGCTGTCGCTCGAGGTGTCGAGCGGCGAAGTCGTCGGCTTGCTGGGCCCGAACGGTGCGGGCAAGACCACGGCCTTCTATATGATCGTCGGCCTCGTTCCCTGCGACCAGGGCACGATCTTCCTGGACGAAGAGGACCTCACCCGCCAGCCGATGCACCGGCGTGCGCAGAAGGGCCTCGGGTACCTGCCGCAGGAAGCCTCCGTGTTCAGGCAACTGTCCGTCGAGGACAACATCCGGGCCATCCTCGAAGTCTGCCCGCCCCCGAAGGGCACCACGCAGGAACAGGCGCTCGAGTCGCTGCTCGAAGAACTGCATATCGGGCACATCAGGAAGTCCATGGGACAGAGCCTGTCGGGTGGCGAGCGACGCCGGGTCGAAATCGCCCGGGCGCTGGCGGCCAACCCGCGCTACATCCTGCTCGATGAGCCCTTTGCCGGCGTCGATCCCATTTCGGTGATCGATATCCAGCGCATCATCCGCCACCTAAGTGCCCGGAATATCGGGGTATTGATCACCGACCACAATGTCCGCGAGACGCTCGGGATCTGCAGCCGGGCCTATATCGTCAGCAGCGGCAGCCTGATTGCGTCCGGATCTGCGGATGAAATCCTTGCCAATCGGGAGGTCCGTGAGGTGTACTTGGGTCAGGATTTCAGACTCTAGATTTATCGTTGCAAAAGGCACCCGGCGGGTGCGCAGGCACCCAAAAGCCGAAGGCCCGGTGACCTCTTCCCGGCGGACTACTTTCTTCAGAAGATGCTCAAGCCGGCCCTCCAGCTAAGACTCGGTCAACAGCTCACGATGACGCCCCAGTTGCAGCAGGCGATTCGCCTGTTGCAGCTACCGGTCCTGGACCTGCAGGCCCAGATCCGGGAAGCCCTCGAATCCAACGTGATGCTCGAGGCCGAGGACGAGACGGCGGTCGTCGAGAGCCCGGAACCCCGCGAACCCACCTTCGAGCAATACGACCAGGGGGTCACCACCTCCGCCGAGGTAGCGGAAACGCCGCCGGAGCAGCAGGTCGACGTCGCGGATGATTCCGACTGGAGCGACGCCCCTGTCACGGGCCCCTCCGAAACACCCTGGTCGGGCGACGACGACCGCACGCAGGAATTCGCGGACTCGAAGGGTGAGACGCTGCACGACCACCTGCTGTGGCAGCTCGGCCTCGCCCACCTGGGCGAACGTGACATGAAGATCGGCGCCGCCATCATCGACGCGATCAACGACGACGGCTACATCACCGAGAATCTCGAGGAGATCGCAGGCAACCTGCAGCCCGAGGTCATTGCCGACGTGGCCGACATCGAGCGCGTGCTCATGCACGTGCAGGCGATGGATCCGGCCGGCGTAGGCGCCCGCTCCGTCGCCGAATGCCTGCGCCTCCAGCTGCAGCAGATGGACCCGGAGGTCCCGGGGCGCGACGTCGCGCTCGCCATCGCCGAGCAGTATCTGGGCCAGGTGGCGGAACAGCAGTACGCGCTGCTCAGGCGCCAGCTCAAGGTCAGCGAGGAGGAACTCGCCGATGCGCTCGCCCTCGTGCGTGCATGCCAGCCACGCCCCGGCTCGAGCATCCATTCGGTACCGTCGGAATACATCGTGCCCGACGTGTTCATCCGCCGCACGGAGAACGGCTGGATCGTGGAGATCAACCCTGCGAGCCTGCCGCGCATCCGCGTGAACCAGAGCTACGCGAACCTGATCGGCCGGTCCTCCGACCACTCGATGCTGCGTACCCAGCTGCAGGAGGCGCGCTGGCTGATCCGCAGCCTCGAGATCCGCAACGAGACACTGCTGAAGGTCGCGCGCTCCATCGTGCAGCGGCAGACCGCCTTCCTTGACTACGGCGACGAGCACATGCAACCGATGATCCTGAAGGACGTCGCCGAGGCCATCGAGATGCACGAGTCGACCATCTCGCGCGTCACCACGAACAAGTACATGCACACGCCGCGGGGCGTGTTCGAGTTCCGCTATTTCTTCTCGAGCCACGTCGCCGGCGCCGGCGGCACCGAGCTGTCCTCGACGGCCATCCGTGCCAAGATCCGCAAGCTGGTCGCGCAGGAAACGGGCGACAAGCCGCTGTCCGACAGCCGCATCGCCGAGATCCTGTCGGAGGAAGGCATCCAGGTGGCGAGGCGCACCGTGGCCAAGTATCGCGAAGCGCTGGGGATTCCGCCCTCGAGCGAGCGCAAGCGGAATGCCAGCAGGGTCTAGCCGACTGCAAGTACAGAGTTTCCCGAGGGCCGGTGGTCACGTGTTCCAGTTCGCCGGCCGCACATCGCCTGACCGACAAGTAAGGAGAGACAGATGCAATTGAACGTCACGGGTCACCATGTGGAAGTCACCCCGGCCCTGAAGGACTATGTCTCCCGGAAACTGGACCGGATCGTGAGACACTCCGACCACGTCATCGACGTCCACTGCATCCTGACCGTGGAGAAACTGCGGCACAAGGCGGAGGCCAAGGTACTGCTGAGCGGCGGCACGATCTTCGCCGACGCGACCGAGGAGAACATGTACGCCGCCATCGACGCGCTGGCCGACAAGCTCGACCGCGGCGTGAAGAAGCACAAGGAAAAGCTCGGCGACCACCATGCCGACGAAGCGCAGAAGCTGACGAGGCCGAGCTGAGGCAGACGGTAGCCGGTGGTCGGCTATCGGAGCACCCGGGCGACGGAACTCCGGACCCTGCTTTGCACCGCTCACCGCTCACCGATCACTGATCACTGACCACCCATCGCCATGCGTCTAGTCATCGTCAGCGGCCTGTCGGGTTCCGGAAAGAGCGTGGCGCTGCACATGCTCGAGGACCTCGGGTATTACTGCGTCGACAACATCCCGGCCGGGCTGCTGCCCATGTTCATCGCGCATACGGTGCGGTCCAACGAGCCGTCATACCAGCTGACTGCGATCGGCGTCGATGCCCGCAACCGGCCTGCCGAGATCGCGTCGGTGCCGCAGCTGTTGTCGGAACTGAAGCGCAGCGGCCTCGACTGCGAGGTCATATTCCTGCGCGCCGAGGAAGAGTCGCTGCTCAAGCGCTACAGCGAGACCCGCCGCCGGCATCCCCTCAGCAAGGACAATCTCGGGCTCGCCGAGGCCATCCGGCTGGAGCGGCAATTGCTCGAGCCGATCGCGAATGTGGCCGATCTCGTGATCGACACGACCCGCACCAGCGTCCATGGCCTGCGGGAACTGATGCGGCAACGGGTCGGCGCCCGCCAGTCGGGACGCCTGCCGATCCTGTTCGAGTCGTTCGCCTATCGGCACGGCCTGCCGGGCGATGCGGATTTCGTGTTCGACGTGCGGTCGCTGCCGAACCCGCACTGGGAACCGGCGCTGCAGCACCTGACGGGCCGCGATGCCGCAGTCATCGAGTTCCTCGAAAGGCATGCGCAAGTGGCGCGCATGTTCGACGACATCTCGCGCTTCCTCGACCACTGGATTCCCGAATTCGAGGGTTCGAACCGCAGCTACCTCACCGTCGCGGTCGGATGCACCGGCGGACAGCATCGTTCCGTCTATCTCGTCGAACGCCTCGCGGCCCATTTTTCCCGCAAATACCCGTCAGTCCTGGCCAAGCACCAGGTCGTGGGCAGCGCCCCCAGGCCCTGATCGGCTCCGCCTCGTCCGGCCGATGCCTTTCATCGGTTGGTAACAGGTTGACGCAATAATATGTCCGTGACATTTGCGTCTGCAGCGGGCGAAAAGCGAAGGTTTGACCGGCTCCCGAAATCAACGAGCTGAAACCAGTCGATTTCGCCGAGGCATCCGTGCCTCGGAACATCAGGGTGCCGCAAAGGATTTTGCATCACCCTGCTGACCGTCGTTACACTGCGCGCCGCACCTGGCCCTCTGGCCTTCCGCCTCCCAGGAACCCCGGCCCCTCCATGACTGCAGCCCCGAAAACCAGCCGGCTCGCCGCCTTGCGCGAAGCGCTCGAACAGGGCGCGATGCGGCATGCGGACCGGCTCGTCAATTCGCTGCACCCGGCGGAAATCGCGTCGCTCATCGAATCGCTGCCGCCCGCGCGGCGCGAGATCGTGTGGGAATTCGTCGCGCCGGAGCTCGAAGGCGACGTTCTGATCGAGCTGAACGAGGAAGTCCGTGCCGAACTGATGAGCGGCATGGATGCCGAGGAACTGATCGCCGCCACCGAGGGCCTCGAGGTCGACGACCTCGCCGACCTGATCGGCGACCTCCCCGAGACCGTCAACCAGCAGGTGCTGCGGTCGATGGACGCGCAGGACCGCGACCGGCTGACCGCCGTACTGGCCTACGAGGAAGACAGTGCCGGCGGCATCATGAACCTCGACACCGTCAGCGTGCGCCCCGACGTCACGCTCGAAGTCGTGTTGCGCTACCTGCGCATGCGCGGCGAGCTGCCGGACCGCACCGACCGGCTGTTCGTCGTCAACCGGTACGACCAGTACCTCGGCGCGCTCGACATCACGAAGCTGCTGACGGACGAACCCGAACGCACGGTGGGCGAATCCCTGGACGCTACGGTGGCCGGCATCTCTCCCGACACGCCCGCGAGCGAAGTGGCGAAACTGTTCGAGGATCGCGACCTCGTCTCGGCTGCCGTGGTCAGCGAAGACGGCCGGCTGCTCGGCCGCATCACCATCGACGACGTCGTCGACGTCATCCGCGAGGAAGCGGACCACTCCGTCATGAGCATGGCCGGCCTCGGCGAGGACGAGGACATGTTCGCCGGCGTGATCCCGAGCGTGCGCCGGCGCGCGTTGTGGCTCGGCGTCAATCTCGCCACGGCCGTGCTGGCCGCGAATGTCGTGGGCCTGTTTGAAGCCACGATCGAGAAGGTGGTCGCGCTCGCCATCCTCATGCCCATCGTTGCCAGCATGGGCGGCATCGCCGGCAGCCAGACGCTCGTGCTGATCATCCGCGGCCTCGCGCTAGGCCAGGTCGAGCAGGCAAACGCGCGGTGGCTGCTGCTCAGGGAAGTCGGCGTGGCGCTGCTGAACGGCACGGCGCTCGCGTGCATCGTCGGCGTGGCGGCCGGCCTGTACTTCGGGCAGTGGCAGATCGGGCTGATCATCTTTGCCGCGCTGGTCATCAACCTGCTTGCCGCGGCGCTGGCGGGCGTCGGCGTGCCCTTGACGCTGAAGCGGTTCGGCATCGATCCGGCACTGGCCGGCGGCGTCATCCTGACGACGGTGACGGACACCGTCGGCTTCGCGTCACTGCTCGGCCTCGGTACGCTGTTCCTCACCTGACGCACCCGCGAGACGGCGCAGGATCGTCGTCGCCCCCGTCGGCAAGGTCTCGTCCCCCCGCAGGAACGCGAGGATCTGGTCACGCTTGCCCATCGCGTCTTCGTAACCCAGTGCGATGAGCTCGCGGGTGTACGACGCTTCGAACATCAGGTAACTCATCAGCTGGCCGCCGGAGCGGTTCAGCGCCCCCATCGACCGCAACAGGATACGCAAGGTCCGCGGCAGCGATGCGACATGGTCTCTCGCGATCTCGGACGGATCGCGGCTCGGCAGGATCACCAGCATGCCGATGCGGCGCATCGCGAGACCCCGGCTGCTGCGCGCTTCCGGACCGCCCCGCCCCTCGAGCTGCTCGATCATGTGGTTGATCTGCACGAGCCGCTCCATGTCCGTGTACAGGCCGTCGGTAAACAGCCCATCGAGCATGTAACCGAAGATCTGGCCGAACGTGGGGGCCATCGGCATCGCGGGCGCCTGCCTCGGGATGCCGCTGCGGGTGCCGATGACCATGAGCCGTTCTGCGCCCAGGTGGATGGCCGCACTGAAGGGCGTCGCCTGCCGCATCGACCCGTCGCCGTAGAACTCGTTGTTCATATGGACAGGCGGAAACAGGAACGGGATGGCCACGCTGGCCATCAGGTGGTCGAGCGTCAGCAGGCACGGCTGCCCGGCACGCTGCACCCGGGCCCAAGAACCCACTTCGGGCCGGGACTGGAAGAACGCAACGGACCGCGCGCTCGAATAGCCTGACGCCGAAATCGCGATGGCCTTGAGGTGCCCCGCATCGATCGACCGGGCAATGCCCGAGAAGTCGAAGCTGTGGCTCAGCAGCCCGCGCAGGGGCGAGTTGTCGAGCAGCGACTTGGGCGGAGGAAGCAACCAGCCGCCGGAAGCCATCGCGAGCAGCCAGTGCATTCCTGCACGCACCATGCTGAGGGTATCGGCCTTGAATACCTGCTCGACGTGGAAGCCGCTCCAGACGCCCTCGAGATTGGCCACGGCGCTGCGGAACTGCCCGGCGTGAATGCCGAGTTCCGTGACGTTGATGGCGCCGGCCGACGTGCCGGACACGATCGGAAACGGCGTCGGTGCCTCCGGTGCCAGCAGGTCCGCAATTCCCTTCAGCACGCCGACCTGGTACGCCGCACGCGCGCCGCCGCCGGACAGGACGAGGCCTGTCAGACCGGGATCGACCGCTCCTGCAACGTTCATAGGCATTGGAATCAAGCCTTGTTTCCTGTCTAGTATGTCATAGCGTCCACCCGGGTTCGGGCCGGCGCACCTCTCCTGGAGAATCGCCATGACCACTGCCGCCGGGTTGAGATCCATAGGGGCCACATGCCTCGCCGCGCTTGCGCTCTGGTGCGGCGTCGCGTTTGCGGCAGGACCCACGCTCGGGATGATGGCGCCGAACTTCCGGCTGCAGGACCAGAACGGCGAGTGGCACACCCTCGAGCAGTACCGGGGCAAGTGGGTCGCGCTGTACTTCTATCCGAAGGACCAGACGCCCGGCTGCACCACGCAGGCCTGCGACTTCCGCGACAACATCTTCGCGTTCCGCGAAACCGGCGCCGTCCTGCTCGGCATCAGCGTCGACACGGTCGCTTCGCACAAGGAATTCGCGGAGAAGCACGGCCTGCCCTTCAGGATCCTGGCAGACAGTTCGAAGCAAACGGCTGCCGACTACGGGGTGCTCACGAAGCTGTTCGGGCTCCTGGAAGTCGCCAAGCGCGAGACCTTCCTCATCGACCCGCAAGGGCGCGTCGCCAAGCACTACTTCGATGTGAAGCCGGAGGGCCACTCGACGATGGTCATCGCCGATCTCAAGGCGTTGATGGCGAAGCAGAAGGGTGGATAGACGGCCAGTAAGGACTTGAGGCCGGGGGCTGGCGATGGACCAGGCGAGTTGACGACGTCAACCGTCTTGCGACCCCGCAAGGTCCATCGCGAACTCAATTGCCAAATGGAAAAGGCGCCACACCCGTGGCGCCTTTTTCACTTGACTGACCCCAGCCTGCAGCCCCAAGCCCGCTTCTACAGCCGGACCTCGAGGATCTTCATCGAATTGGTCTTGCCCGACACCCCGGAGAATTCGCCCTTAGTGACGATGATACGGTCGCCGAGGTCGACCAGCTTCTTCTCGAGCAACGCCTTGAAGATGGCGGGATACACGACTTCCGGCGTCCGCTGCGTCGTGTCGAACGGCACGGGATACACACCCCGGTAGATCGTGACGCGGCAGCGCGTTTCCTCATGGCGGGTGAACGCGTAAATCGGGATGTCCGAGCGGATGCGCGACATCCACAGCGGCGTCGACCCGGATTCGGTGAGGGCGACAATGGCCTTCACGTGCAGGTGATTGGCGGTATACATGACCGCCATCGCGATGGCCTCGTCCGTCCGCGTGAAATCGGCTTCCACGCGCTGGCGGGACTGGTGCGCGATGTCGTACTTCTCGGCACCGAGGATGACCTGCGCCATGGCCTCGACGGCCTTGACGGGATACTTGCCGACGGCGCTCTCGCCCGACAGCTTCACGGCGTCGGTACCGTCCATCACCGCGTTGGCCACGTCCGACACTTCGGCACGTGTCGGGATCGGATTCGTGATCATCGATTCCATCATCTGCGTAGCCGTGATCACGACGCGATGCTGCCTGCGGGTTTCCTCGATGATCTGCTTCTGCAGGCCGGTGAGTTCCGCGTAACCCATTTCGACGCCGAGGTCGCCGCGCGCGACCATCACCACGTCGCTCGCTCGGGCGATCTCGCGCAGGTTGGCGATGGCTTCGCTGCGCTCGATCTTGGCGACGACGAGTGCCTTGCTGCCCGCTGCCTTGAGCAGGCGGCGCGCTTCCTCGATGTCCTCCGCATTGCGGACGAACGACACGGCGAGGTAGTCGACGCCGAGCTTGGCGGCCAGCACGACGTCCGCGCGATCCTTGTCGGTCAGCGCCCCGGCGGAGAGTCCGCCGCCCTGGCGGTTGATGCCCTTGTGGTCGGACAGCTCGCCGCCCACGACCACTTTCGTCTCGATCCGCGGTCCGGTGACAGACAGCACCTCGAGCACGATCTGGCCGTCGTTCAGCAGCAGCACGTCGCCCGGATGCACGTCATTCGGCAGGCTCTTGTAGGCCACGCCGACGGCGCGCGCGGTGCCGTCTTCGCGGCCGAGCGAGACATCGAGCGCGAACGCATCGCCTTCGGTCAGCTGCACGCGGCCTTCGGCAAAGCGCTCGATGCGGATCTTGGGACCCTGAAGGTCGCCGAGGACGCCCACCCACTTGCCAACGGCCTGCGCGGCTTCGCGGACCATGCGGACGCGATTCGCGTGTTCTTCCGGCTTGCCGTGCGAGAAGTTGACCCGCACCACGTCGGCGCCGGCGCGGATCATTTCCGCCATCACCTTCGGGTTGTCGGTGGCAGGACCCAGCGTAGTCAGAATCTTGGTGCGGCGGAGCATAGGTACCTGTCTGTTAGGGGTTCACGTCTAGTGTATGCCGGACGGCGCGCCCGTGCGCATCCCTGCGGCAACCAGCGATGTTCAAGCGTCAGCGAGGACTCTTCTCGCGGGCCCGCTCCTCCAGCATCGCGACCGCCGGCAGGGTCTTGCCCTCGAGGAACTCGAGGAACGCACCGCCCCCCGTCGAGATGTAGGAAATGTCGTCGCCCACGCGGTACTTCTCGATGGCAGCGAGCGTGTCGCCGCCCCCCGCGATCGAGAACGCCGGGCTGCGGGCAATGGCCTGCGCGAGCGCACGGGTACCTTCGCCGAACTGGTCGAACTCGAAGACGCCCACCGGCCCGTTCCAGACGATGGTGCCGGCCGATGCCAGGATACGCGCAATCCGCTCCGCCGTATCCGGGCCGATGTCGAGGATCATCTGGTTGGCAGCCACGTTCGCCACCGGCACCACGTCCGCCTCGGCAGAAGCCGCGAACTCGGTCGCGACGACCACATCGGTCGGCACGGGAATCTCGACGCCGAGTTCCCGGGACCGCGCGAGCAGGTTGGCGGCGATCGGCACCATGTCCGCTTCGTAGAGCGACTTGCCGACGGGCGCGCCGCCCGCCGCAATGAAGGTGTTGGCGATGCCGCCGCCGACGATGAGCTTGTCCACGCGGGACATCAGGCTCTCCAGGATCGTGAGCTTGGTCGAGACCTTCGAACCGCCGACGATGGCCACCAGCGGTCGCTTGGGATTCTTGAGCGCGGTTTCGAGGGCGATCAGCTCGCCTGCGAGCAACGGCCCGGCGCAGGCAACCGGCGCATAGCGGGCCACGCCATGGGTGCTCGCTTCAGCGCGGTGCGCCGTACCGAACGCATCCATGACGAAGATGTCGCAGAGGCCCGCCAGCTTGCGCGCCAGCGCCTCGTTGTCCTTCTTCTCGCCCTTGTTGAAGCGGACATTCTCGAGCAGCACGACTTCGCCGGGCGCGGCCTCGACACCGTCAAGCCAGTTCTTCTCGAAGCGCACCTTGAAGCCGAGGAGATCGGAGAGACGCTTCGCCACCGGCGCGAGCGAGAACTCCTCGTCGTAAACGCCTTCCTCGGGGCGACCGAGATGCGACATGACGAGCACGCGGGCGCCGGCATCCCGCGCCGCCTGGATGGTCGGCAGCGACGCACGGATGCGTGCATCGCTCGTCACCGCCCCCTCCTGCACCGGAACGTTGAGGTCTTCACGGATCAGGACCCGCTTGCCCTTGAGGTCAAGGTCCACCATGCGCAGGAAAGTCATGCAGCACTCCGGCAATTCTGGCCCGGCTGGCAGTGCCTGCCGGGATTTCGGACGTCGGGAAGAAGCAAGGCCGGAGGCAACGCGAAACCCCATCGTTTCCCGTCGCCGCCGGCCATGAGCCATCCGCCTACTTGGCGGCAGCCAGCGCCACAGTGGTGTCCAGCATGCGGTTGCTGAAGCCCCACTCGTTGTCGTACCAGCTACAGACCTTGACCAGCGTGCCGTCGATGACCTTGGTCATGGTCGCATCGTAGGTCGACGAGGCTGGATCATGGTTGAAGTCGATCGAGACGAGCGGCTGGTCGGTATACGCGAGGATGCCCTTCATCGGGCCGGCGGCGGCTGCCTTCATCAAAGTGTTGATCTCGTCGATCGTCGTCGCGCGCGCGGCGGTGAAGGTGAGGTCGACCAGCGAGACGTTGATCGTCGGCACGCGGACCGAGAAACCGTCCAGCTTGCCGTTCAGCTCGGGCAACACGAGGCCCACGGCTGCCGCGGCACCGGTCTTGGTCGGGATCATCGACATGGTGGCCGAACGCGCGCGGCGCAGGTCCTTGTGGAAGACGTCGGTCAGCACCTGGTCGTTGGTGTACGAGTGAATCGTGGTCATGACGCCATGGACGACGCCGATCTTGTCGTGCAGCACCTTGACGAGCGGCGCCAGGCAGTTCGTCGTGCACGACGCATTCGAGATGACCGTGTGGCTGGCCTTGAGGACGCCATGGTTGACGCCGTACACCACGGTGGCATCCACGTCCTTCTCGCCCGGGGCGGAGATGATGACCTTCTTCGCGCCGCCGGCGATGTGGGCCGAGGCCTTCGCCTTGCTCGTGAACAGGCCCGTGCATTCGAGCACGATGTCGACGCCGAGCTGGCCCCACGGCAGCTTCGCGGGATCGCGCTCGGCCAGCACCTTGATGCGGTCGCCGTTGACGACCATCGAGTCGCCGTCGACGGTGACTTCGCCGCGGAAGCGGCCGTGGACCGTGTCGTTGCGCGTCAGGTAGGCGTTGGTCTGGGCATCGCCGAGATCGTTGATCGCGACGATCTGGATTTCCTTCTGCCGACCGGACTCGTACAGCGCCCGCAGGATGTTGCGCCCGATTCGCCCGTAGCCGTTGATGCCGACCTTGATGCTCATGATTACTCTGCTCCTCACTTTAATCCTGGACTGGAACCGGCCTGCCGGAAAAACGTCACGCCGAAGCTTAATTCCATCGTGCCCGGGCGACTGCGAACTGCCGCATGGCGCGCTGCATTGCTGCCGCTAGTGCCGGGTCGCCTCGCTGCCGATCATCATTTCCACGGTGCTGACGACATTGTCCACCGTGAACCCGAATTTCTTGAACAGGTCCTTGGCCGGCGCCGACGCGCCGAAGGTATCCATGCCGATGATCGCGCCGCGCGCGCCGACATAGCGCCACCACGCATCCTTGACGCCCGCCTCGACGACGACCCGGCAAGTCACCGACGACGGCAGCACGCGCTCGCGCCACGCGGCGTCCTGCTTCTCGAACAGGCCGACGTTGGGGATCGACACCACGCGCACCTTGCGGCCTCGGGCCGACAGCACCTGCGCCGCTTCGGTCGCCAGCGCGACTTCCGACCCGGTGGCAATCAGGATGCATTCTGGCGTTTCGCCGCTGTCACTCAATACGTACCCGCCGCGACGGATGTCGGCCACCTGCTGCAGGCTGCGCAACTGCAACGGCAGCGCCTGCCGCGTCAGGACGAGGCAGGTCGGCCCGTCGTCGCGCTCGATGGCGTGGCCCCAAGCCACTGCAGTCTCGATGGTGTCGCAGGGGCGCCAGAGGGACATGTTCGGGATCACGCGCAGGCTCGCGACATGCTCGACGGGCTGGTGGGTGGGACCGTCTTCCCCCAGGCCGATGGAATCGTGCGTGAACACGAACAGGGAACGCAGGTGCATGAGCGCCGCCATCCTGAGCGCGTTGCGGGCGTAGTCCGAGAACACGAGGAACGTGCCGCCGTACGGGATGTGGCCGCCGTGCAGGGCCATGCCGTTCATGATCGCCGCCATGGCGAACTCGCGCACGCCGTAATGCAGGTAGTTGCCTGCGGCGTCGTCGCCCGTGATGGCCTTCGAATCCTTGCGGAACGTGTTGTTGGAGGGCGTCAGATCCGCCGATCCGCCGAACAGTTCGGGCAGCACAGGGCCAAACGCGTTCAGCGCCTGCTGCGAAGCCTGGCGGGTGGCGATGCTGGCACCCGACTGGGGCGCCTCGGCAATGTAGGCATCCCGCACGGCGTCCCAGTTGGCAGGAAGATCGCCCCGCATGCGGCGTTCGAACTCCGCCGCCAGATCCGGGAACTGGGCACGATACGCGTCGAAACGCTGCTGCCATGACTGCTCGGCCTCGGCACCCTTCTTGCGCGCATCCCACGCGGCCCGGATGTCGTCCGGTACCACGAACGGCGCGTGCGGCCAGCCGAGCGCGACGCGGGCGGCAGCGACTTCATCGGCACCGAGGGGTGCGCCGTGCGTTGCTTCCGTGCCCTGCTTGTTGGGCGCGCCGAAACCGATGATGGTCTGGCAGCAGATGAGCGACGGGCGGTTGTCCGACTTGGCTTCGCGGATCGCCCGCGCGATGGCTTCCGGGTCATGGCCGTCCACGCGGGGCACGACATGCCAGCCGTAACTGGCAAACCGCTTCGGGGTGTCGTCGGTGAACCACCCATGGGTCTCGCCGTCGATGGAAATGCCGTTGTCGTCGTAGAAGCAGATCAGCTTGCCGAGCTTGAGGGTCCCTGCGAGCGAGCAGGCTTCGTGGGAAATACCCTCCATCAGGCAGCCATCTCCGAGGAAAACCCACGTATAGTGATCGATCAGGTTGAAACCGGGCTTGTTGAAACGCGCTGCCAGCGTCTTCTCGGCCAGCGCCATGCCCACGGCATTCGCGAGTCCCTGCCCAAGGGGGCCGGTCGTGGTCTCGATGCCAAGGGCGGGTTCCCGCTCCGGGTGGCCGGCGGTATGGGCCCCGAGCTGCCGGAAACGGCGCAGCTGCTCAAGTTCGAGGGGATAGCCGGTCAGGTGCAGGACGGAATACAGCAGCATCGAGCCGTGCCCGTTGGACAGCACGAACCGGTCGCGGTCCGCCCACAGCGGGTTGCCGGGGTTGTGCTTGAGGTGGTCGTTCCACAGGACTTCGGCGATGTCGGCCATGCCCATGGGGGCGCCGGGGTGGCCGGAATTGGCTGCCTGGACGGCATCCATGGACAGGGCACGAATGGCGTTGGCAAGCTCGCGGCGGCTAGGCATCAGGATTCCGGGGAACAGCAGGAGGAATGACGTGAAAGCCGCGCATTCTGGACCATCGGGGCGGCTTCCGGCAACGAGAAAGCGGACCGCCGCCCCTGTCGGACTGGCGGGATTGACCGGTATACTCCCCCGCCGCAAAGCATCCTTAACTTAAAGATTCACTCCGAAGGGTCCAGCATGTCAGGCAGCTACCTGTTTACGTCCGAATCCGTTTCCGAAGGCCATCCGGACAAGGTGGCGGACCAGATTTCCGATGCCGTGCTCGACGCGATCATCGCGCAGGATCCGCGCGCCCGCGTCGCCTGCGAAACGATGGTGAAGACCGGTGCGGCCATCGTCGCCGGCGAAGTCACCACCTCCGCGTGGGTCGACATCGAGGCGCTCGCGCGCAACGTCATCAACGGC
>CAIUGU010000256.1 GCA_903898785.1 uncultured Pseudomonadota bacterium
GCGCAGGATGTCGGCGGCCCAGGCTTCCGCGCCGAGCGCCACTTCATAGCCCTGGTCGAGCGCGAACAGCGTCATGCTGCGGCGCTGCTCGAGGTAGCCGCGAAACCCGACATTGACCGCCAGGATCGTCGCCAGCGCGACCATCAGCACGGCGGTGATCAGCGCAACGCCGCGCTGACGATGCGTCGAAGGTCCGCGCGCTTTCACCCGGGCACCTCGACCAGCCGCACGATGCGGCCCCAGTCCTCGAGCTCCAGCGTGATCTCGACGGCGAGCGGCCGCGAACGCTGGGCCTGCGGCCCGGCAGCGCCCGAGCCGGGCCACGCTTCACGCCAGTTGCGGGAGGGGTCCATGTAGCGCAGCGTCACCGACGCCACCTTGTCGAGCAGCGGCACTGCCTGCGGCTCGTTGGCCAGGGTGCGGTCGAGGACCGCCCATTGGTCGCGATACAGCGTGCCCTGCTCAAGGCGATAGGTCACGCGCTGCATCGTCGAGCGTTGCAGGCCAGCCGTATTGGTCCAACCCGAGCGGGTCAGCGATACGAGTTCCAGCGAACGGCCGTCCGACTTGAGTGCACTCTGCGTCCCGTCACCCACAGGCTCGCGGATGGGCCGCGGTTCCAGTTCGGCGAAATCCTGCGACAGGCGCATGACCGTTGTCTGAACCGCGCGGACCCTGGCCATGTTCGCTTCGACCGTGGCGCTCTGCCCCGAAAGCTCGTTGTACCCGCCCATCGCCATCGCGCCGACGATCGTGAAGATCGCGACGGCGATCAGGATTTCGAGGAGCGTGAAGCCGTCCTGCCGTGGGCGCGCCCCTTGCGCGCGCGCAGGCGTCACGGCGTGCCTCCGGTTGCCGCGGGGGCGGTGGCAGCGGGAGGCGGAGTCCCTTCCGCCGCGGCCGGCGTTTCCCGGGTCCCGCCCGTCGCTGCGCCGTCTTGCGGTGCCCCATTGCCCAACGGGTCCCAATTCACCAGCACCGTCCCCGGCTTGGCGATGGCATCCCCGTAGAAGCCCGTGAGCATCGCGAGGGCGGACCCGTCGTCCTCGGCCTCCGCGAGCGACACCCGGATGTCGATGCGACGCATGCTGGTGATGCCGGTGTCCTGCACGTCCATCGTCCAGCGCCAGCGCCGGCCGGCATAGTCGAGTTCATCCGAGGTCTTGTCGACGGACGGCGCCGTCTGCGCGAGCCGGACCTCGGTCATCCGGTTCATGGCGATCCAGTGCGCCAGCGTCTTGTCGCGCAGGTACACGCTGTTGCTTGCGGTCTGGCTGACAGCCTGGATGACACCGAGCATGCCGAGCGACACGATGACGAGCGCAGCGAGCACTTCGATGAGCGTGAAGCCCCGCTGGGCAACCGCTGGAAGGTCAGCTTGCATCGGCAGCCTCGACGACGATCGTGTTGTCGGGTTGCGATTGCACGCGCCAGCTCGCCTCGCTGCCTTCGCGGGCGATCTCAAGCCGGTACGGCATGATCTCGCCGCTCGCCAGCATGATGATCTGCGGGCTGCGCTTCTTGAGTTCGTCCTCGGTCGGCTCGCGTGTCGGCTTCAGCACGACCTCCCGCGATTCGAGCCACAGGCGCATGCGGACCCCGTCGGGCAGCACGCGCCGGGCAAGGAGGTCGTCGTCTTCGATGATGACCCAGCCGCTGCGCTTCGGATCGAACACCATGAACTCGTAGGACGTGTCCTCCAGGAACAGGCCGAGGTCGCGGCCCTGGAGTTCGGCTTCCTCGCGTCCCTGCGTCATCACCGCCCACAATCGCCGTGCCTGGTCCTCGACTTCACGGTCGCGACCGAGCACACCGACGGCCACCGTCGCAACGGCGATCACCACGCCGAGGATGACGATGACGACCAGGATCTCGATCAGCGTGAAGCCTCCCGGACGATGCGATGCGCCGGAAAGCGGGGAGCGGGGCAGTGCAGTGCCGGTCACATGACTTCCGTGGTGGTGACTGGCTGCAAACCGGTAAGGAAGCCTATTCGGCGTTCCAGTTGCCGACGTCAGCATTGATGCCTTCGCCGCCTTCCTGGCCATCGGCGCCGAGCGTGTACAGGTCGTATTCCTTGCCCTTGCTGCCGGGGTTGAGGTAGAGGTAATCGTTGCCCCACGGATCCTTGCGCAGCCCATCGATATAGCCGCCTGGCTTCCAGTTGCGAATGGTCGTGTCGCCGGGCTGCTGGACGAGCGCCTGCAGCCCCTGGTCCGTCGTCGGGTACTTGAAGTTGTCGAGGCGGAAGAGGTTCAGCGCCGTCTCGTACGCGCGGATGTCCTGACGTGCCTTCGCGATCTGTGCATCGTCGATGCGGCGAATGACATTGGGTGCCACCAGGGCGGCGAGAATGCCGAGGATGACGACCACAACCATGATTTCGATCAGCGTGAAGCCGCGGACGCCGAACGGGATGCGTATCGTCATTGCCGGAGCCGCGGTTCGATTCTGTTGGAGTGCCATGCTGCCTCAGGGTACGTTCGGGGGACCGGGTGCCTCGCTTGGGCTTTGCCAAGTCGACGGGGCGATGATAACAAAGCCTCTAATACGAAAGAGTGACAGGCTTGGTGCGCAATGACTGCTGATGGCCTTCCGCGACTGCCGATTGTCCGCTTGTGGCGACACAATGGGGCGCTGCCTGCGTTCATGGCAGGGCTGCTGGTGCTCCTGTGGATCGCAGGCGACCCGGCGCTCGCGAGCCTGCGCTATGAGCGATCGGCCATCGACCACGGGCAGATATGGCGACTGCTCACAGGCAATCTGGTGCACGCGAACGGCCGGCATCTGCTGCTCAACCTGGCAGGCCTCGGCCTCGTGACGTTGCTCTTTCCCGGTGAGTACTCGTGGCGCCAGTGGCTGATGATCGGTGTCGCGGGCATGGTCGCCGTCGCAGCAGGATTGTGGTGGGCAAGCCCCCAGGTCGAGTGGTACGTGGGTCTGTCGGGGGTGCTGCACGGACTGCTGGCCGCAGGGGCCATTGCATGGTGGCGCAGTCGCCTGCGCTGGTTGGCGGTGTGGCTGATGGGGATCCTCATCGCAAAACTGCTTGGCGAGCACTGGTTCGGCGCCGTCGGCTGGTCGGGTGATCTCGACGTGATCGTCGATGCCCATCTGTATGGGGCGGTGGGCGGGACGCTGGCGGGCGCGATCCTCTCCGGATGGTGCAGGCCGGCAGCCCTCGACACGGGAGTGCCGCCCGACGCGCCCGGCCCCGTATAATCCGCGGCCTTCAAGTCCGGACGGTCAAGTGGAGGCAGGCATTCATGACGGTGGCATTCGTGTTCCCGGGTCAGGGTTCGCAATCGGTGGGCATGCTCGCGGGCCTGGCTGCATCCGAAGCGGTCGTGGTTGACACGTTCGCAGAGGCGTCGTCCGTCCTCGGTTATGACCTGTGGCAGCTTTGCCAGCAAGGACCGGAGGAAGCGCTGGGTGTTACCGAGAAGACACAGCCGGCCATGCTCGCGGCGGGCGTCGCAACGTGGCGGGTGTGGCGGAGCAAAGGCGGTCCGCTCCCAGCCGCGATGGCGGGGCACAGCCTGGGCGAGTATTCGGCTCTCGTTGCGGCCGGGTGCCTGGATTTCCGCACGGCAATCGACCTGGTCCGCTTCCGCGGTGCCGCCATGCAAGCGGCGGTGCCCGCAGGGCAGGGCGCCATGGCAGCCATCCTCGGGCTTGAGGATGCGGAGGTGGAGGCGGCTTGCCAGGCTGCGGCGCAGGGCGACATCGTCGAGGCTGCCAACTTCAATTCACCGGGCCAGGTGGTCATCGCAGGGCAAGCGGCGGCCGTCGATCGGGCGATCGAGATTGCCAAGGAGAAGGGTGCCAAGCGCGCCATCAAGCTCACGGTCAGCGTGCCGTCGCACAGTTCGCTCATGCGTCCGGCAGCGGAACAACTCGCGGCCCGCCTGAAGCAGATCGACGTGCGCGCCCCGCAAGGCATCGACATCTATTCGGTCGACCTGCGCAAGCACACCGACGCGGACGGGATCCGCGCCGCGCTGGTTGACCAGCTCGTCAAGCCGGTGCGCTGGGCCGACACCGTGCGGGCCATGCTGGGCAGCGGCGTACGGACGTTCGTTGAATGTGGTCCCGGCAAGGTGTTGACGGGCCTCAATCGGCGCGTGGAGCGCGACAAGGCCGTGCGCATGATCGCACTCGAGGACGCGGCCTCCATCGCGGAAGCCCTGGACGCTTCTGCCAACGCCTGAACTGACTGCACTGCGAGAGACACAGACCATGAGTGACATGACTGCTTCGACTGCGACCCCGGCTACGCTGGACCTGGCCGCCGACGTTGCGCTGGTGACCGGCGCATCGCGCGGCATCGGACGCGCCATTGCCCAGGAACTCGCGCGCCGCGGTGCGACCGTGATCGGCACGGCGACCAGTGAAGCCGGTGCGGCGGCCATCACCCAGCGATTCGCGGAAAGCGGCCTGAAGGGGCGTGGAATCGTGCTGAACGTGGCAGACGCAGCCTCCGTCGAGGCGGCATACAAGGAGGTCGAGGGCAACGAAGGCAGTCCGTCGATCCTCGTCAACAACGCCGGCATCACCCGCGACAACCTGCTCATGCGCATGAAGCAGGACGAGTGGGACGCCATCATCGAAACGAACCTTTCGTCGGTCTACCGCATGAGCAAGGCGGCCATCCGCGGCATGATGAAGGCCCGTCGCGGCCGCATCATCACGGTCGCGTCCGTGGTCGGCGTCATGGGCAACGCGGGCCAGACGAACTACGCCGCCGCCAAGGCCGGCATCATCGGCTTCTCCAAGTCGCTGGCCCGCGAAATCGGGTCGCGCGGCGTCACCGTGAATGTCGTGGCTCCGGGCTTCATCGCAACCGACATGACCGCCCAGCTCTCGGCAGACCAGCAGGAGCAGCTCGCGAAGCAGATCCCGCTCGGTCGCCTGGGCGGCGTCGAGGACATTGCCCATGCCGTCGCGTTCCTGGCCTCGCCGGGTGCCGGCTACATCACGGGCGAGACGCTGCACGTCAACGGCGGCATGTACATGATCTAAGGGAGCTGGCACGCCCCCGGCGCGCCGGCGAACGCGTGGCAGAGGCGGTCCGGACTGTCAAGGTTTTTCCTGTCCGGTCAACCGCTTGTTGCATTGCAAGCGTGAGGAGGTTGGACGCGTCCGGCTCTTAACATAGAATACGCCCCCCAATGCGGCGTCCGGCCCGACCGACCGGCAGCCTTGTGCTTACGCCTTGAGGTCTCACAGAGGACTCGTACACCAATGAGCAGTATCGAACAGCAGGTTAAAGCGATCGTCGCCGAGCAGCTTGGCGTCAAGGAAGAGGA
>CAIUGU010000257.1 GCA_903898785.1 uncultured Pseudomonadota bacterium
CACCAAGCGGGCAATCGCGGGCGGCGGCGTGCTGCTCGACCAGGGCATACACATGGTTGACCTGATGCGGCTGTTCGCCGGCGAGTTCAGCGAAGTCCACAGCTTCGTGTCGAACAGCCACTGGGGATACGACGTCGAGGACAACGCCTATGCCCTGATGCGCACCGCCGACGGCGTCGTCGCGATGCTCAACTCCAGCGCGACGCAATGGCGCCACCGCTTCAACCTGGACATCAACCTCGAGCGGGGCAGCATCATCCTGGGTGGCATCTTGTCCGGCTCCAAGAGCTACGGCGCCGAGACCCTGACGGTGGTCATCGCCGACCCGGATCGCGACAGCGGCGACCCGCGGGAGCAGGTGACCCGCTACAACCGGGACCCCTCGTGGGACGAGGAAATCGGCTCGTTCACCAAGGCTGTGCTGGAGGACCTTCCCATCGGGAACGGCTCGTCCGATGACGCCTTCCGCACGATGGGCCTCGTGTACAGCATCTACCACGCCGATCCCCAGTGGCGGCACCTCCACGGCATACCAAATCCCGCAGAATGCAAACCATGAACAACATCGACCGCATTTTCGACCGAGATCCGGCAGTCTTCGCGTCCGCCTACGTGGACTACCTCGCCCGGGTACTCAAGTCCATCGACCCCGGCGAGATCGCACGCTTCATCGATACGCTGCTGGACGCCCGCGAGCGCGGCGCCACCGTGTTCTTCATCGGGAACGGCGGGAGCGCGGCGACCGCGAGCCATTTTGCCAATGACATTTCCATCGGGACGAAGCCAGAGGGCAGGCAGTTCCGGGCCCTGAGCCTGACCGACAACGTGGCCATCCTGACCGCGGTGGCCAACGACTTCGGCTACGACGAAGTCTTCTCGCGCCAGCTCAGGGTCCACGGAAGGGCAGGCGACATCGTGGTTGCGATCTCCGCCTCCGGCAATTCCCCGAACTTGCTCAAGGCGTTCGAGACAGCAACCCAGACAGGGATGAAGACGGTTGCCATCACCGCGTTCGACGGCGGCAAGATGAAGCAGGTCGCGGACGAAGGGATCCACGTGCCGACCGGCCCCAGGGAGTATGGGCCCGCCGAGGATGCGCACATGATGATCGACCACCTGGTGGGCGCCTACCTGATCCAGCTGGTCAAGGCGGAGAGCTGAGGGCATGGCTGACTTCGGCCTCGAGGGCCGCACCGTCGTCGTGACTGGCGCTTCCCGCGGCATCGGGCTGGCGATCGCCGCCGCGTTCTCGGCGCAGGGCGCGCGCGTCGTGGGTACCCGGACTGGCCCGCAGTCCGGCCCGGGACGCGGCCCGGGAAGCGGTCCCTGCGCGGAGTTCATCGTCGCCGACTTCACGGACCCGGCCCAGATCGAGGCCTGCGCCAAGGCCATCCGCCAGCTTGCGCCGGACATCCTCGTGAACAATGCGGGAATCAACAAGGTCGCGCCGTTCACGGAGATTGCGCCGGCCGATTTCGCGCTGGTGCAGCAGGTGAACGTGCTGGCGCCGTTCAGGCTCTGCCAGGCGGCCATTCCCGGGATGCGGGCGCGCGGATGGGGCAGGATCATCAACCTGTCCTCGATCTGGGGAAAGATCAGCCGCGCGGGGCGAGCGTCCTATTCCGCGAGCAAGTTCGCGCTGGACGGCATGACAGCGTCCATTGCCGCCGAGCATGCCCGGGACGGAATACTTGCGAACTGCGTCGCTCCCGGCTTCATCGATACCGAGCTCACCCGGCGGGTACTCGGGGAAACGGGGATACGGGAACTGACGGCGGCGGTGCCCGCAGGCCGCCTCGGGTCCGCGGAGGAGATCGCCAAACTGGTGCTTTGGCTTTGCAGCGCGCAGAACACGTTCATTTCCGGGCAGAACATTGCCGCTGACGGGGGATTCACCCGTGTTTGAGGACATCACGATCCAGTCGCACAAGGGCCCCTATACGGTCCGTTTCATCGAGGACCTGCTCGAGGATCCGGCTCCCATGCTGGCGGGAAAGCCGCATTTCATCGTCGATGCGAACGTGGCCCGTCTGTATGCCGGCCCTCTTACGGCAGCGCTGGCCATGCCCGGCACCGTCCTGGTGGACGCCACAGAAGACAGCAAGTCCCTGCAGAACATCATCCCGGTCATCGAGCGGCTGGTCGCGAACCGCGTCCGCCGCGGCGACGTCCTGGTGGCTGTGGGCGGCGGCATCACGCAGGACATCACCTGCTTCATCGCAAGCACGCTGCTGCGTGGAGTGGACTGGAAGTTCGTTCCGACAACGCTGCTGGCGCA
>CAIUGU010000258.1 GCA_903898785.1 uncultured Pseudomonadota bacterium
ACGTCATGATGCCCGGCCTCGACGGTCCGGGCACGCTGGCACGCATGCGTGCCGATGCGGGCCTTGCGGACATTCCCGTCGTCTTCCTGACGGCCAAGGCATTGCCCGCGGAAATCCAGCGCTTCCTGGCCCTCGGGGCCGTTGCGATCATCCCGAAGCCGTTCGATGCGCTCAAGCTGGCGGAGCAGGTTCAAGCCATCTGGGACGGGTTGCCCGATGCAGGATAACGAGACAGGGATCCACGAGTTCCGCCGGTCGGAAGAACTGCAGCAGCAGATGGAGAAAATCGGCGGCCGGTTCCTCGATCGCGTGCTGGCTGACTTCGACTCAATGGAGACAGCGCTGCAGGAGTTGCGCTCCGGCAATGCTTCGGCCGCGGGTACGCTGGAGATGTCCGCGCACCGCATTCATGGCAGCAGCGCCATCTTCGGTTTCGCAGCACTCAGCGAAGTGGCTGGCGCGCTCGAGGCGCTGTTGATGGCAGTACGGTCGCAGGGCGATCCGGTCGCTGCTGCGCCCGACATTGCCGCCCACATCGACGCCGTGCGCACGGCGGCACAAGCCGCGCGCGCAGCGCGTGCCGCGACCTGATGGTTGCGGCACCCCGGTCCGTCGCGGCGACGACACCCGATATCGGCTCCTCGGCTCGCGTGGTGACGGTGTCGGAGGTGGGGCTGGGTCCCTGCCGCGACCTGCTTGCCCGCTTCGGCATGGAGGTTGTCACCGTCGGCTCCGCACAGCCGATTCCCGGTTCCTACTGGGGTGACAACGAGGCGGGGCTGGTCGGGTCGCGCGTGTACTGCCGGGCCGAGACGCCCGTGCATTCGCTGCTGCACGAGTCGTGTCATTTCATCTGCATGGATGCCCGCAGGCGCGCGATGCTCGATCGCGATGCCGGCGGCGACTTCGACGAGGAGAATGCGGTCTGCTGGTTGCAGATCGCCCTCGCAGACCATCTCGAAGGCATGGGGGCTGCGCGGATGATGGCGGACATGGATGCCTGGGGTTACACATTCCGGCTGGGGTCCGCGAGCGCCTGGGTCGAAGAGGACTCGGGCGACACCCGGGCATGGCTGGAGGAAAAGGGGCTGCTTGACGCAGCCGGGCGTATCACCTGGCGCCTGCGTACGGACTGAACTCAAGGAGGAGCGACATGCATATCTCGATCATCGTTGCAGCGGACGAGAACGGCGTGATCGGTCGGGGCAACCAGCTGCCCTGGCGCCTCGCCGCCGACATGAAGCACTTCCGCGAGCTGACGATGGGCAAGCCGGTATTGATGGGGCGCAAGACACAGGAATCCATCGGCAAGCCGCTGCCCGGGCGGCACAACATCGTCATTACCCGTACGCCCGGCCTCGAGATCGAGGGCTGCACGGTGGTGACGTCGCTCGACGCTGCGCTGGACGCGGCCGGCGAGGTCGAGGAAATCATGATCATCGGCGGCGCAGAGATCTACCGCGAAACCCTGGGGCTGGCCAATCGCATCTACCTCACGCGCGTCCACACGGCCGTGGAAGGCGACGCCGTGTTTCCAGAGATCGACTACGACGAATGGGTCGAGACGTCGATCGAGTCCCACGCGCCCGACGAGCGCAACGAGTATCCGTACAGCTTCGAGGTACTGGAACGGAGCTAGTCGCTGCCTCGCGGGACAGGTCTATGCGATGAGCGGCAGACGGGCCTCGATCAGTGCGCGGGCGCGCGTGTAGTCAATGGTGCTCAGGTCCGTGGCACCCCGCGTCAGTTCGTCGAGGATCGCGCCCTGCGTGCTCCCCCGCTCCAGCGCGACGCTGTAGGGAATCTCGTGGTGGAACATCACCATCGAGTAGCGCGGAATGAAACGGCCCGGAAAGCGCCGTTCGAGTTCGAGGGAGAGTGCCTTCTGCAACTGGAACTTCGGGTCCCGCACCGTATCCCGCATTTCCCGGTAGTTCTCGAGGGCCATCTTCGCGATGGCGTCGGTATCCGGCCTGCGGCGGCTCGCATAGGCATCGCACGCCTCCGGCCACGGCAGCACGGCCAGCAGTTCATCGAGGATCGCGCAATCCTCGAATGCGCAGTTCATGCCCTGGCCGTGGAACGGCACGATGGCATGGGCCGCGTCGCCGAGCAGGACCAGTCGACCGTCCGCGGACCACTGGCTGCAGTACACCGTGCCCATGCGGCCCGTCGGGTGTGCGGCGAACTCCTCGGCCAGGTCGGGCATGAGTTCGAGCGCGTCGGCGAAGTGCTCCTCGAAGAACGCGATGAGGGGCCGCTCCTCGCCGAGGTTCGCAAAGCTCACCGGACCTTCGTGCGGCAGGAACAGCGTCACGGTGAAGGTCCCGTCGGTATTGGGCAGCGCGATCAGCATGAAATTGCCGCGGGGCCAGATATGCAGCGCGTGCGGGTCGAACTGGTGGTTGCCGCTCGCATCCGCGGGCAACGTCAGTTCCTTGTACCCGTGGGCGAGCAGGTCCTCTTTGACGTCGATGGCGTAGGCGGCCGCCATGGCATGCCGGCACGGCGAGCCGGCGCCATCTGCCGCGATCACGCGTTCCAGCGGCAGGCGATACACGTTGCCGGAGGCGGCGTCGCGCATGCGCACCAGTCGATGCCCGAAGTCGACCCCGACGCATTCCTGCCCGAAGCCGAGCACGGCGTTGGGCAATCTTGACAGCTCATCCAGCAGCGTGCAGTTCAGTGCCGAGCGCGATACGGAGTAGATGGACTCGCGTTCGTCCTGGCCGTAGGCGAGGAACTGCGTGGCACCGGCCGCGTCGTGCAGCATGCGTCCGGGCATCGCGATCAGCAGCGGCTCGATCGCAGCGAAGACCCCAGCCGCCTTGAGCGCCGCGATGCCGCGGTCCGCGAGCGCCAGATTGATGGAACGGCCCGCAGTCGTCGCATCGATGCGGGGATCCGGACGTCGCTCCAGCAGCAGCACGGGCACGTCGCGCCGCGCCAGCAGGATCGCCATCAGCGTGCCTGCGAGTCCGGCGCCCACGATCGTGACTACCGGGGGCCTGGCCGTCGAGGCCGGGGATGTCTGCGCTTCCGTCATGAAGGAGTCCGGGCCCTAGCTCGCGAGGATGGATTCAAGGCCGGCGACGAACTCCCACACTTCAAGATAGGAGTTGTACAGCGGCACGGGCGCGGCGCGCAGCACATCGGGTTCGCGCAAGTCCGTGTAGAAGCCGCGGTCGTGCAGCGTGGCATGCAGCGTGCGCAGGACGTCGGACGGTGCGCGGACGCGGAATGACACCTGCGAACCGCGTGCAGCGGGAGTCAGGATGTCGAGCTTTTCGCCCAGCCGCTCGCGCAACAGGAAGTCCAGGTACCCCGTGAGCCGGGCTGCCTTGGCCACGCGACGCGCCTCGCCCGCTGCGTCGAAGATCTCGAGCGACGCAACCAGCGGAGCCATCGCGAGGATCGGCGGGTTGGAGAGCTGCCAGCCTTCTGCACCGGGCAGCGCCACGAAGTCCGGCCCCATGCGGAACCGGGTTTCCTTGTCGTGTCCCCACCAGCCCGCGAAACGCGGCAGGGCTGCGTTTCGCGAGTGCCGTTCGTGCACGAAGGCCCCGCCGATCGCGCCAGGTCCGCCGTTCAGGTACTTGTAACTGCACCACACGGCGAAATCGACGCTCCAGTCATGCAGCGAGAGCGGCACGTTGCCGATGGCGTGAGCGAGGTCGAAGCCGACGACGCAGCCCTTCGCGTGCGCCGCCCGCGTGATCGTCTCCATGTCGAACCGCTGGCCGGTCAGGTACTGCACGCCCGGCAGCAGCACCGTGGCGATCGACGCACCTTCGCGGTCGAGCAGCGCAAGGATGTCCTCCTCGCGAATGGATTCCTCGCCGTCGCGCGGACCGAGCTCGAGCAGCGCATCCGCCGGATCGAGGCCGTGCGACAGGATCTGGGATACGGCTGCATAGCGGTCCGACGGAAAGGCCGGGCGTTCGATCAGCAGCTTGCGACGCGTGCCGGCGGGGCGATAGAAGCTGACGAGCAGCAGGTGCAGGTTGACGGTCAGCGAGTTCATCGCGACGACTTCAAGCGGCAACGCTCCCGTGAGTCGGGCCAGCGGCGGCGCCAGCCGTTCGTGATACGACAGCCAGGGCCGCCGGCCGCTGAAATGGCCTTCGACGGCGAGGCGCTGCCATTCCTCGAGTTCCTCATTGACGTACGTGACGGCCCGCCGCGGTTCGAGCCCGAGGGAATGCCCGCAGAAATACGCTGCTTCCGAGCCGTCCGCCCGCTTCGGCCTGAAGAATTCCTGGCGGATCGACTTGAGCGGGTCTGCGTCGTCCAGGGCCAGCGCGTGGGTACGCAGCGTCGAATGTGGTGCGGTCAAGGGTTCACCCCGATGAGCGGGTAGAGGATCGGGCGGCTGGGTGCCGCGTCGGTCGCAAAGGCGGCCACCTGCAGGTTGAGGAGGTACAGGCCGTCCTCGATCGCGTCGTCGATATAGGCGAGCTCGGTGACGGTGGCATGGGGTCGGATCGCTTCCGCGAGGTTCTCGCTGTCTTCGGGCAGGCCCCAGAACAGCCGATGGCCGCGCAGGCGCCCACCGTCTGCGGCGCGATCAATCGAGGGCAGGTCTACCACGAGGTGCGTGCATTCCTGCTCGACAAGCCAGCGCATTGCATCGCCGCCGAAGTATGGAGGCATGCTGCCGTCGACGGCATAGCGTCGAGCGGTCTTGTCGCTGGCGTTGGGGAGCGTCTGGACGATGAGCGCGGGGCAGTCCTGCAAGGTGTGACCCGCGAGCGCGGTTTGCAGTCGGGCAGCCGTGATGACGAGATCGCCAGCCTCGGTCGGCGCGCTTGCGGGCCCGCCCCCTGCAATCGCCGGCGCAACACTGACGACCCGGGCGAGCATCAGCGCGTCGCGGGCGGTAGCGTGCAGGCTGACTGGCTCGCGGACGACGTGGCCGATGCATTCCGTATGGGTGCCGTTGCAGTGGGGCGTGAGGGTGTAGGTCGAGCAGCGACAGCTGCCGCCCTCAAGGACATCTCCCACGAAGCTGCCGCTGCGCAATGCCGTGGCCGTCGCGGGGGGCGCACCGTAGAAAGACGGCTGGCTGCCGTCGAACTCGAGGGGGATCGCCAGGTCGAGGGGCCGGGAGAGATCGGCGCACCAGCGCCGGCCTTGGGCGACGAACTCGACTTGTCGTAGCGCCCTCACCGCGGCGGCATGACCTTGCCGCAGTGCTTGCACGTGCGATGCTGCACCGAACCGTAGAAGCGGTCGAACACCGGCGGCAGGTCAGTGACGATGTTGCCGATGTGCAGGTACTCGGAATAGAGCGGGTGATGGCAGCCTTCGCAGTACCACAGGAACCCGTCCTGCTCGTCTGGGCGGCGCACGCGTTCGACCACGAGCCCGATCGACTGGGCGCGCCGCTGCGGCGAGTGCGGCACATGGGCGGGCAGCAGCAGGATGTCGCCGGCCTTCATCGGGATGTCCACGATGCGCCCGTCCTGCACGGTCTTCAGGACCATCTCGCCTTCGAGCTGGTAGAAGAATTCCTCGCCGGGATCGTCGTGGAAATCGGTGCGTGCGTTCGGACCGCCCACCACCATGATGATGAACTCGGAGTCGCGGAACACCAGACGGTTGCCCACCGGCGGCTTCAGCTCGTCGCGGTGCCGTTCGATCCAGTCCGCAAAGTTGAACGCTTGCAGTGCTTGCATAGAGGGCGAGTATAAGCGAGCCTCAGCGCCTCACGTAGGGGCACTTCAGGCAGGGCCGAGTCAAGCCAGGCCGGGCCAGGCTGGGGAAACGGGGGGCTTATGCAGATCCAGAAAGCACTTGCGGTGATGGCAGGTGTCGCCGCATTGCTGGGCGGGGACGGTCTTGCCGCGATGGAGCCGGACCCGGCCCCCGTCGTCGCCACGTGGAAGGAAGCGGAAATCAATTTCACCTACATCGGTCGCACCAGCTTCTATACCTGCGAGTCCCTGCGCCAGAAGGTTGCCCGCATTCTGCAGGCGGCGGGCGCACGCGATGACCTGGTCGTGCGCAGCTCCGGCTGTTTCGGAGCATCGGACATCGACAAGTTCACGCGAGTGCGGATCAAGGCGGCAGTCCCGGTCGTCGCCGATGAGGGGGGACTCACGCCCGATGAGCGCAGCCGCCGGGAACTCGTTGCCCGCGTTCGTGGCGAGCAGCCCTCGGAGGTGGAGCTGCTGGGGCAATTCCCGGCGACCTGGCAGACCATCAGGTTCACGGGCCGCAACCGCGACCGCGTCGTCGACGACGGCGACTGCGAGCTGCTCGAGCAGATGTCTTATGCCGTATTCAAACCACTCGGCATCGAGGTCCTGCGCGGCAACAATCGCTGCATTCCGGGCGAGGTTCGCTATGGCCAGCTCGACTTCCAGCTCAAGGCCTTGAAGGCCCTGCCAAAGCCCGACGACGCGAAGTAGCCATCGGATGCGTGCACTGGTGCATCAATGCACCAGTCGTGTCAGTCCCCGGGCGTGAGCCCTGACGAACTGCACGGTACGAAGACCGGCGGCTGCTCCGCATCGAGCCGCACGGCACACAGCCGCCCGCCCCACACGCAACCGGCGTCGATGCCCAGCACGCCTTCGTTCGCGTAATACCCGAGCGCGGACCAGTGGCCGAACAGGATCCTCGTGCCTGCGGAGCGCCGGTCGGGAATCCTGAACCACGGCACGAGATCCGCCGGCGCGTCGGCCAGCGTGCCCTTGTACCCGAGGTCAAGCCGTCCGTCCGTGTGGCAGAAACGCAGCCGCGTGAAGCAGTTCGTGATGAACCGCAGCCGGTCGGTGCCGACAAGATCGTCCGACCAGCGATCGGGGCGATTGCCGTACATTGCTGCAAACAATGTCCGCGCCGAGCGCTCATCGCGCAGGGTCGCTTCCAGTTCGCGTGCACACGCGCTGGCGGCGGCGAGATCCCATTGCGGTGCGAGGCCGGCATGCACCATCGTCCAGCCGAGGGACGTGTCCGTGTGCAGCACAGGCTGCCGGCGCAGCCACGCGAGCAACTCATCGCGATCGGGCGCGGACAGGATGTCATCCAGCGTGTCGTCGGCCCTCAACGCCGAGCGGTCGTGTGCAGCGGCGAGCAGGTGCAGGTCGTGATTGCCGAGTACCGTCGTGGCCGCGGCGCCCAGGGCCTGCACGCGCCGGAGCACTTCGAGGGAACGCGGGCCGCGATTGACGAGGTCGCCGGTCAGCCAGAGGCGGTCGGTGAGGGGATCGAAAGCGATTCGCTCGAGCAGCTGCCCGAATTCCTGATCGCACCCCTGGATGTCGCCGATGGCGTAAACGGTCATGGAATACAGGCTAACGGCAGGTTTGCGCGGAGCCAAGCGAAGAAGACCTCACCCACTGCGTTTCCCTCTCCTTGGAAAGGAGAGGGCACAAGCACCTCTCCTTGAGGAGAGGTCGCACGCAGTGCGGGTGAGGTAGGGTCAGTGCAGCAGTCCGGGGATGGCCAGCCGGAACGGTGCGATCGGCGCTTCGAACTCATGGCCGTCGTCGGCCACCATCTGGTAGCTGCCCTGCATGGCGCCCACCGGCGTTTCGAGGATGGCTCCGCTCGAGTAGCGGAAACCCTGGCCCGGCAGCAGGTAGGGTTGTTCGCCTACGACGCCCTCGCCGCGCACTTCCTGCACCTTGCCGTTGGCATCCGTGATGACCCAGTGCCGAGTCAGCAGCCGTGCCGGCACCTGGCCTTCGTTGCGGATGGTGATGGTGTACGAGAAGACATACCGGCTCATCTCCGGCTTCGACTGGTCGTCCACGTAGCTCGTGGCGACGTCGACCTCGATCCGGTGGCGGGTGGTGCGGGACTTGGGAAAAGATTCGACGGTATTCATCGCGCTCCATTCTATCCGGAAACGGCGGCCGTGTTCGCGAGTGCGGCGAACTGCGCCGGTGACAGCACCTCGGCCCGGAGTCCGGGATCGATGCCTGCCTGCGCGAAGCCCGCCTCGGTCACGTGCGCCTTCAACGAGTTGCGCAGTGTCTTGCGACGCTGTCCGAACGCGGCAGCCACGATGGCGGCGAAGCGCTCCGGTTGCGCGAGCGCGAACGCCGGCCCTGTTCGCGGACGCAGGCGTACGTACGTGGACATGACCTTCGGCGGAGGCTTGAACGCGCCCGGGCCGATGTCGAAGAGCGGTTGTACCTCCACCCACGGCGCCAGCATCACCGACAGCCGCCCGTAAGCATCGTCGCCCGCGCCGGCTGCCATGCGGTCCACGACTTCCTTCTGCAGCATGAAATGCATGTCCTCGATGTGCTCGCGGACCTCGATCAGCTTGAACAGGAGCGGGGTGGAGATGTTGTACGGCAGGTTGCCGACGATACGTAGCCGGGCCGGGTCCTGGCCACGGAGCGCCGCAAAATCGAAGTGGAGTACATCGCCCTCGTGGATGCGCAGCTCGCCGGGCGGCCTCGGGGCCGCTTGCAGCGTTGCAATGGCATCGCGATCGATTTCGATGACGTCGAGCGATCCATGGCGCGCGAGCAGCGGCCACGTGAGGGCGCCGAGCCCCGGGCCGATCTCGACCAGCCGATCGCCAGGGGAAGGGTCGATGGCGGCCACGATGCGCGCAATGATGTCGCGGTCGTGCAGGAAGTGCTGCCCGAACCGCTTGCGGGGAACATGCTTTGCGCTTGCCATCGCGAGCGCTACCTGGCGACCCGCGCCAGCGAGGCGAGCCGTTGCTTCGCGAGGTGAATGCCGAGATCGAGGGCTGCACCCAGGCTGCCCGCATCCGCCTTGCCGCTGCCTGCGAGATCCAGGGCAGTGCCGTGATCGACGGACGTTCGAACCAGGGGCAGCCCGAGCGTCACGTTGACTGCCTGCCCGAAACCGGCGTACTTCAGCACGGGCAGTCCCTGGTCGTGGAACATGGCAAGTACCGCATCCGCCTGGGCGAGCATGGGGGGGATGAATGCCGTGTCGGCCGGCACCGGACCGGTGAGTGCAAGGCCGCGGGCCTTGAGTGCGTCGACCACCGGCGCGATGACCTCGATCTCTTCCCGCCCGAGATGACCCGATTCGCCGGCGTGCGGGTTGAGACCGCACACGAGGATGCGCGGCCGCGCGAGACCGAACTGTTCCCTGAGGCTGGCATGCAGGATGGTGATCACCTGCTCGAGGGAGACGCGCGTGATGGCAGCGCTGACTGCCGCCAGGGGCAGGTGCGTGGTGGCCAGTGCGACGCGCAGGGAGCCCGCCACCAGCATCATCACGGGATGATGGCCTCCGGTACGTTCCGCGAGGTATTCGGTGTGACCCGAGAAGGCGACCCCGGCGTCGTTGATGACGCCCTTGTGGACAGGAGCCGTCACCATGGCGGCGAACTCGCCGCTCAGGCAGCCGTCCGCCGCCTTGTCCAGCAGGTCGAGGACGTAACGCGCGTTGCGCTGGTCCAGTACCCCCGCCTTCACGGGGACCGCGGTGGCGACGGGCAGGACGACCAGATTGCCGGGGACATGGGGCATGGCCGGACGCTCCGGCGTGTGCGGTCGCGTGTGCAGTTCGCGTCCGAGCTGTCGCGCCCGCTCGGTCAGCAGCACGGGATCGGCCGCGACGACGAGTTCAGCGCTCCACGGCCTGGCTGCGATCTCGATGCACAGGTCCGGGCCGATGCCGGCCGGTTCGCCCGAGGTGAGGATGACGCGAGGGACCATGAAGGGTGACGGCTTGGGGCCTGGGGCTTGGGGCTGGAGCCACGGGGGGGAGGCTGGGATGCCTGGCTTGGTCCGGATTCTTCCTGCTGGCTCCAGCCCCAAGCCTCCAGCCCATCCTCACATCTTGTATTCGACGAACGCTTCGTCACGCAGCCGGCGCAGCCACAGCTCGGTTTCCTCTTCCGCCTTGGACTCGCGCAGGGCGGCGAAGGCGCGGTTGCGGCGGACGTCGTCGGTGGTGTCGTGCATGCGGCGCCCGAGCAGCTGCACGATGTGCCAGCCGAACTGGGTCCTGAACGGCTCGCTGATCTCGTTCTCCTTCAGGGCCTGCAGCACCTTCTCGAAATCGGGGACGAAGGAACCCGGGCCGGTCCAGCCGAGGTCGCCGCCGTCCACGGCAGAGCCCTTGTCCGCCGAGGTCACCGCTGCGATGGCGGCAAAATCCTCGTTCTGCTCGACGATGCGCGCGCGGATGCCCTTCAGCTTCTGCTGCACGGTGCTGTCGTCTTCCAGTTCGTTGGTCTGGAGGAGGATGTGGCGCGCATGCACCTGGGATTCGACGGCCTGCTGTATGCCGCCGCGGACTTCGAGCAGCTTGAAGATGTGGAAGCCGCTCGGGGTCCGGAGCGGTTCGGTCACGTCGCCCGGCTTCATCCCGGGGATGGCATCGACGACGACGGACGGCAGCTGCGAGCCGGGGCGCCAGCCGAGGGCGCCGCCCTGCACGTTGGTGCCGCTGTCGGAATAGGCGACCGCGAGCTGGGCAAAGTCCTCGCCGCTACGGGCCTTCCCGAAGACTTCCTTCGCCCGTGCCTCGCGCGCGGCGAGCTCTTCGGTGCTTGCCGAGACCGGCACCGACACCAGGATGTGCGCGAGGTTGTACTCGGACGACTGGTCGACGCCGCTCTTCTGCTTGGCGAGGAACTGTTCCAGTTCCCGCGGGGAGACGTTGATCCGCTGCAGCACGTCGCGCTGGCGCAGGATCTGCAGTTGCAGCTCGCGGCGGATCGTGTCGCGATAGTCGCGATAGTCGAGACCCTGCGCTTCAAGCGCGCGCGGCAGGTCGGCGAAGCTCAGGTTGTTGCGCGTGGCGACGTCGTTCAGGGCGTTGTTCAGGACTTCATCCGACACGTTCACGCCGAGGCGCGCGGCACGCTGGATCTGGATCTCCTCCATGACCAGCCGTTCGAGCACCTGCTTGCGCAATACGGCAGGCGGCGGCAGTTCCGTCTTCTGTTCGCGCAGCCGGCGTGTCACGGTGGCGATCTCGGTTTCGAGCTGGCTGACCAGCACCACGCCTTCGTTGACCACGGCGGCAATGCCGTCCAGCAGTTCGCCGCTGCCCTGGGGGCCGGGGCGGGCGGGGGCTGCAGCCGACTGCGCCAGGGCCTGGCTGCCCTGGGCGGCAAGGAGGACGGTGGCAAAGGCGGCGAGGATCGGGTGTCTCATAAGCGCAGGAGGGCTCTCAGCGGGGCGTTGCGGGAGGCAGGACCGAGTATCCCCGAATGGACCGTTCGAGGAAAGCATCCACCCCGGGTACGAGGCTCGCCAGCCCGTTTAGTTCCAGCTGGAGCTGCACGTCCGAGTCGGTTTCGCCGGTGCGGCTGCTGACGTACTTGCGCGCGACGATCCGGGCTTTCCAGCAGCAGGAGCGGTACTCGAGGCCGGCGAACTGGTTGATCGTCGCCGAATCCTTGAGGGAGTAGGTCATGCCGCCATAGGTCGTCCAGGTGTCCGTGACCGGCCAGGCGACCGACGCGTCCCACTGTTCCAGGCTGCCGCGGCGGAAACGGTAGCCCAGGTTGGCCACCTTGTTGTAGGCCGGGGCGTACTGCAGGCGCGCCTCGCCTTTCTCGCTGCGGATCTCGTGGGGATCCCACTGCACGCCCATGCGGGCATTCCAGTTCTTGAACGCGGAGACCTCCATCTGCGCGAGCAGGTTGGAGGACTTGTAGCCGAGGACAGGCTCGTTCGGCAGCACCACTCGCGGGGAGTCGAAGTAGTACGCCTGGCCCGCCGTGGCGCTCAGGAACTGCCTGCCGCTCTCGCGGTCGAGCAGGCGCGTCGTGAAGCCGACGCTCAGCTGGTTGGCGTCGCCGAGACGGTCCGGGCCGACATAGCGGTTGTCGCGGTACAGCTGCACGAGGTTCAGGTCTGGCTCGCCGGTGTCGAAGACCGGCAGCGAGGACTGGTCCCGGTACGGCACGTACAGATAGAGAATCCGGGGCTCGAACGTGTGCACGCGCTGTTGCCGTGACCCGGCCAGCCGCTCGAACGTGAGGCCGGCGTCGATGCTCGCGATCGGCGCGGACCGCGACGGTGACGTCTCCGCGCCCGGGGCCACGTGGTCCAGGTCGTACGCGGTGTAGCGCCAGCTGAGCGACGGTTCGAGGAACGCGCCGGCGCTCTGCAGCGGCAGCTTGATGCCCGGATGGAAGTCGAACCGCGAGCCCGTGACGCTGCTGCTGTCCCGCTGGAAGTAGGTGTACTCGGTCTCGAGTCCCGCGTCGAAGCCGAGCAGCGCCGACGGAAACTGGCCGGCGATGGTGATCTGCGGCAGCAGCGTGTACGGGCGGTCGGCCGTGTTGACGGGCTGGATCGTCTGGAAGTTCTGGACGCGACCCGTCATCGCCCAGTGCCGGTCCAGGTAACTGAGTTCGGCGAAGCGGCCGAGGTACACGACGCTCGTCCCCTCCGGGCCTTCGCCGAAGTCCTCGAACCACTCGCGGTCGCTCGCGTTCGCGGCCGAAGCCGTGAAGCGCAGCCGCGAGTTGAAGTCGGTCTGGTCGAACAGCCGCACGAGGCTGCGGTCGCTGCCGTACTCCGTGTCGTTCGGCAGGTACTCGGCGGTCACGTTGCCGCGGCTGCGCTGCGTGAGGAAGCGGAAGTCGGTCAGCAGGTCGAAGCCGCGCTGCGTGTACCACGTCCCGGTGAACGTGGCGTCGTAGTTGGGCGCGATGTTCCAGTACCAGGGCACCTGGACCCCGAGCCCGCTGCGCGAGGAGTTCGCGAGCGTGGGGAACAGGAAGCCGCTCTTGCGCTGGTTCCCCACCGGGAAGGAAATGAACGGCGTGTACAGGATCGGGATGCCCTTGAAGTCGAGCCGCACGTTGCGGCCCACGCCGAGTCCGGCGCCGGGATTGATGTTGATGTCGCCGGCCCGGAGCACCCAGTCCTCGTTGCCCGTCGGGCAGGTCGTGTACACCACGCCTGCGAGTTGCAGCGATCCCTGGCTCACCTTGATCTGGTCGGCGGAACCGCGCGCGGGTTGTGCCGGCAGGTCGAACTCGGCGCCCTCGAAGCTCGCCTCGCCTGCGGTTGCCACGCTCGCGCTCCTGCCCTTGATGCGCATCTCCGGGTCGCGGTAGGTCACCGTGCCCGATACGGAGAACGTCTGCTCGGCGGCATTGAAGGTTGCGTTCTCAGCGCTCAGCGTGCGGTCGCCCTGGCGGATGCGGACCTTGCCCTTCAGGACCGCATCGCCTGTCCGGCTGACTTCGGCGCCTTCGCTCGTGATCTGGATGCTCTCGTCGCCGGGCGTGGCGGCCGGCGTGGCCGGCAGGTCGGACGGATCGGACAGGTCGGGGGCAGGGCAGGACTGGGCGTAGACAAGCGACGGGCACGCCGTGAGCAGCAACGGCAGGGCGGCCCTCAAGGGAAAGGACCTGACCTTCAAGTCCGATGCCGCCGCATGCAGGAGGGAACCAATTTGCACATGGTCACGGATTATAATGATTGGGCATGAGGCCCGCCGCTATTTGAGGAGTGCACGTTCACTTGGGTTCCACCGACCAACGCGATGGCGGCCACGCCACCCCCCCTCACGCCACGGATGTCCGCCTCGACCTGCTCAAGCGCTGGGTCCAGCGCATTTCCGGCGAGAGCGGTGCGGACATTGCGCCTGCGTCGGCGGATGCCAGCTTCCGGCGGTATTTCCGCGTGACGCTGGGCGGGGAGACGCGCATCGTCATGGATGCGCCTCCCGACAAGGAGGACGTGGGGCCGTTCATCCGCGTCGCGGAAATGCTCGGCGCCATCGGCGTGAATGCGCCGCACATCCTCGACCGCAACCTCGGTGAGGGCTTCCTGCTGCTGACCGATCTCGGCGGGCGCACGTACCTCAAGGACCTCGAGCGTGGGGACAGCGTCGATGCGCTGTACCTCGATGCCATGGCCGCGCTCGTGCGGATCCAGGCGGGCGGCCGTCAGTATGCCCCGCACCTGCCGCCGTACGACGAGGCGCTGCTGCTGCGCGAGATGCAGCTGTTCCCGGACTGGTTCCTGGAGCGGCATCTCGGGCTCGCGCTGGATGCCGCCGGAGCGGCGGCGCTGCGCCAGGCGTTCGCGCTGCTGGCGGCAGAAGCGCTCGCGCAGCCGCGCACGTTCGTGCATCGCGACTACCACTCGCGCAACCTGATGGTCTCGACGGAAGCGAAGTACGGCAGGAACCCGGGCATCCTCGATTTCCAGGATGCCGTGTTCGGTCCTATCACGTACGACCTCGTCTCCCTCCTGCGTGACTGCTACGTCGAGTGGCCGCAGGAGCGGGTGATGGCATGGGTCGAGCGGTATCGCCACCTGGCCGGAGATGCCGGGCTCGACGTGGGCCACGACGCCGCAACGTTCACCCGCTGGTTCGACTGGATGGGCGTGCAGCGGCACCTCAAGGCCATCGGCATCTTTGCCCGGCTGTGGCATCGCGACGGCAAGCCCGGTTATCTCGGCGACATTCCGCGCACGCTCGGCTATGTGCGGGCGGTGACGGGTCGTTACGCGGAACTCGCCCCGCTCAACCAGTTGCTTGAGGTCCGCGTCCTGCCTGCACTGGCCGCCGTGAAGGCGTGAGCGTCGTGTCCCCGCCGGCAACGGATATCAGGCGTGCCATGATCCTCGCCGCAGGTCGCGGCGAGCGCATGCGTCCGCTCACCGATGACCGTCCGAAGCCGCTGCTGCAGGTCGGAGGCAAGTCGCTCATCGAGTACCACCTCGATGCGTTGCAGCTGGCCGGCATCCGCGATGTCGTGATCAATACCGCATGGCAGGGACAGAAGCTGCGTGACGCGCTGGGGACGGGCGAGCGCCACGGTGTTGCCATCCGCTACAGCGACGAGGGGTCGAGTGCCCTCGAAACGGGTGGCGGCATCTTCAAGGCGTTGCCGTTCCTCGCGCCGGGTCCGTTTCTCGTCGTCAACGGCGACATCTGGACGGACTGGCGGCTGGGCGACGGCTTCGCGCTCGGCGCGCAGGATCTTGCCCACCTGGTGCTGGTGCCGAATCCGGAGCATCACCCGGGCGGCGATTTCCCGCTCGCGGACGGTCGCGTGACCGGGGGCGACGGACCGCGCTTCACGTTCTCCGGCATCGGCGTGTATCGCGAGGCCTTCTTCGCCGGTTGCGAACCCGGTGCGTTCCCGTTGCTGCCGCTGTTCAGGCGCGCCATCGCGGCAGGACGCGTGAGCGGCGAACTGCACCGCGGCCGCTGGTTCGACATCGGCACGCCCGCGCGGCTCGCGACGCTCGACGCACAGCTGCAGGCTGCCGCGGGCATTTGACAATGCACCCGGCAACGGCCGGGCCGGTGGCACACGATACTTAACAAACCTTTGCGGCGGGTTACTGACCGGGTCCGCCCGCCCTGCCTATACTTTGGCCGACGCGATCGCAGCCGGTAAACGAGACCAGGAAGCCAGGTTCAATGAATGACACGAATCCCGGGAGTGCACAGGGACAGCGCGGCTGGCCGCGGTGGCTCGTGGCCGGTGCGGTCGCGGTCGTTGTCGCGGGGGGCGTGGGCTATTGGTGGTTCAGCCGCGGCGATGCCGACGGCCTCGACGACCTGCTCACCGCCCAGGTGGCGCGCGGCGACATCGAGAGTTCGGTGACCGCGCTCGGCAACCTGCAGCCCCGCGACTACGTCGACGTGGGCGCGCAGGTGTCGGGCCAGCTCAAGAAGCTGCACGTGGCGATCGGCGATACCGTCAAGCAGGGGGCGCTGGTCGCGGAGATCGATGCGGTCGTGCTGTCGGCGAAGGTCGAGTCGACGAAGGCGCAGCTGGCCGCACAGCGCGCGCAGCTGATCGACCGCGAGGCGCAGGTGGCGCTGGCGGAGGACAAGTACCAGCGCCAGGTGCAGCTCAAGGCCGACGATGCGACCAGCGAGGAAGCGTTCCAGAGCGCCCGCCAGGCGTTTGACTCGGCGCGCGCGCAGGTGAGCGTCCTCAAGGCACAGATCCAGCAGACCGAGTCGACGCTGAAGGGCGATACGGCCACGCTCGGCTACAGCCAGATCTACGCGCCGCTCGCCGGCACCGTCGTGTCGATCACGGCGCGCGAAGGGCAGACCCTGAATGCGAACCAGGTGGCGCCCATCGTGCTGCGCATCGCGGACCTTTCCACGATGACCGTGTGGACGCAGGTGTCGGAGGCCGACATCCCGAAGCTGCGCCTCGGCATGGAGGCGTATTTCACGACGCTCGGCAATCCGGACCGCCGCTGGACGGGCAAGCTGCGGCAGGTGCTGCCGACGCCCGAGCTCAACAACAACGTGGTGCTGTACACGGCGCTGTTCGATGTCGACAACCCGGACGGCGAGCTCAAGACGCAGATGAGCGCACAGGTCTTCTTCGTCATCGATTCCGTGAGCGATGTCGTCAGCGTGCCCGCAGCGGCCTTGCATGCCTGGGTGCCGCCGGAAGGCGAAGCCGGGAAGCCCGGGGCAGAGCCGGGAGCAGGCGCTGCGCCTGACGCGGCCGCTCCGGACGGGGGGGTGCCAGCGGTTCCGCCCGCCGCGGGCGCCAGCGGTACCCGACCGAGCCGCGAGGAGTTTGCCCAGATGCGTCGTGAAGGCAGGCTGCCGCAAGGGATGGGCCGCGGGCGGGAAGGCAATCGCAACGGCGCTGGCCGGCGGCCCCGGGTCCAGGCGGTGACGGTCATTACCGCGGACGGCGAGCAGCAGGAGCGCCGCGTGGTGGTCGGACTGACCAATCGCGTCGATGCACAGGTCCTCGAAGGCCTCGAGCCCGGGGAGACGATCGTGACCGGCAAGCGCTCGGCCACCCGCACCAACCAGGGTCCCGGTGGTCAGCAGCGGGCCGTCGGCGGGCCGCCGGGCGGGTTCGGCGGAGGCTTCCGGGGTTTCTGATGAGCGCAGCCCCCGACATCGCCGGACTCGTGGACACCGATGCCGCGCAACCGCTCATCGAGCTGGTCGGCATCCGCAAGACGTATTCCACCGGCGAAGTGCAGGTGGATGCGCTGCGCGGCGTGTCGCTCAAGGTGTATCCCGGCGAATTCGTCGCGCTGATGGGGGCGTCGGGTTCCGGCAAGTCCACGCTCATGAATATCCTCGGGTGCCTCGACCGGCCCACGGCCGGCGAGTACCGCTTCGCCGGCCGCGATGTCGCGGGGCTGACGCCGGACGAACTGGCGCGCCTGCGCCGCGAGGCGTTCGGCTTCGTGTTCCAGGGCTACAACCTGATCGGCACGTCGACGGCCGTGGAGAACGTGGAGATTCCCGCCACCTACGCCGGCGTCGCGCCCCGCAATCGCCGCACCCGCGCCGAGACGCTGCTCGCCACGCTGGGCCTCGGCGACCGCCTCGGCCATCGACCGAACCAGCTGTCGGGCGGACAGCAGCAGCGCGTCTCCATTGCCCGTGCGCTGATGAACGGCGGACAGGTCATCCTCGCGGACGAGCCGACCGGCACGCTCGACAGCCGCAGCGGTGCCGAAGTCATGGCCCTGCTGCAGGACCTGGCCGAGCGCGGCCACACGGTGCTGCTGATCACGCACGACCGCGATGTCGCCGCGCACGCGGACCGCATCATCGAGATCAAGGACGGGTCCATCATCGCCGACAGCGGCGGAGGCCCGCCGAAGCCGCGCTCGCGTGCGAAGCAGGGTGGGTCGGCTGCGGTCGTGGATGCGCCGTGGGCCGGGTCCGCCAGCCAGAACCGCACGCACTCGGCATCGCCGCTCGCCGGGGGGCTGGAGGCGCTGCGCATGGCCGTCCGCTCTCTCAAGGCCAACCTGTTGCGAACGGTGCTGACGCTGCTCGGTATCGTGATCGGCGTCGGCTCCGTGATTGCGATGCTTGCCATCGGCGAGGGCGCGGCCCAGCAGGTGGTCGATCGCATCGGCCGCATGGGCAGCAACCTGCTGGTGGTGCGGGCCGGCACGCCGAGCCAGCGAGGGCCACGCTCCGGCGCCACCACGCTGGTGCTCGCTGACGTGGAGGAGCTCAAGCGCGTCGACAACGTGCTGGCCGCCGTTCCCGAATCGCAGGGCAACGTCACGGTCAGGTACGGCAGCCTCGACATCCGCACGCAGGTGACGGCCACGTCGCCCGACTATCCCCTCACGCGCGACTGGCCGGTGGCCCGGGGCGTCTTCTTCGATGACGAGGACCAGCGCAATTACGCTGCAGTCGCGGTGCTCGGGCAGACGGTCGTGACCAACATGTTCCCCGACGGCGAAGATCCGATCGGGCGCTATGTGCTGCTCAACAACGTCCCCTTCCTGGTGATCGGCGTGATGTCCGCGAAGGGCGCGACCCAGTTCGGACAGGACTCCGACGACGTGCTGTTCGTGCCAGTGACGACGGGCGGACTGCGGCTTTTCGGCCAGACCTACCTGCGGTCGGTCACCGTGGCGGTCAAGGACCTGAGCCTGATCGACGGCACGCAGGAGAAGGTGAGCGACCTCCTGATCGGGCGGCACGGGCAACAGGACTTCCAGATCACCAACATGGTGTCGCTGATCGAGACCGTGTCCGCGACGCAGAACACGCTGACCGCGCTGCTCGGGTCCATCGCCGCGATCTCCCTGCTGGTGGGTGGCATCGGCGTCATGAACATCATGCTGGTCAGCGTCACCGAGCGCACCCGGGAGATCGGCATCCGCATGGCGACCGGCGCCCGTACCCGCGACGTGCTGCGGCAGTTCCTGACAGAGGCAACGGTGGTGTGCGCCATGGGAGGCATGATCGGCGTGCTGATCGGCCTCGCAACCGGATACGCGCTGACCCGTTTCGGCATGCCCGTGAAGTTCACCGCGTCGCCCATGATCCTGGCGTTCTGCTGCGCGGTGGCGACCGGCGTCGTCTTCGGCTTTGCCCCGGCGCTGAAGGCCGCGCGCCTCGACCCGGTCGTGGCGCTGTCGAGCAAGTGAGCGCCCGCCCGCAATGAAACCCGCCGACCGCTTTGCCTTGTCACTGCTGCTGCCGCTGGCCTTCTGCCTGGCCGCGTGCGTGCCGCTGCCGTCACGCGATGATGCAGCCGTGGGCATCCCGGCCAACTGGGACCGTCCGGTGCCGGGGGGCGTCGATGTCTGGCCTGCGAGCGACTGGTGGCAAGGATTCTCCAGTCCGGAGCTCGACACGCTGATTGCCACCGCGAGGCAGAACAACCTCGACCTGTCCGCGGCCGCGGCGCGCCTGCTGCAGGCGCAGGGGCAGGCCCGCATCGCAGGGGTCGCGTTGCTGCCGACGCTGGATGGCAGCATCGGGACGTCGCGGGCCGGGATCGCCGCCAGCGACCGCGCCGAGAGCTCGTCGTTCACCGCTTCGTTGAGCGCCAGCTACGAGCTCGATTTCTGGGGCGCGAACCGGGCAGATGTCCTGTCTGCACAGGCTGCGCTGCGGAGCAGCCGCTACGACCGCGAGACCGTGGCCCTGACCGTCACGACCGGGGTGGCAAATACCTACCTCCAGGTCCTGTCGCTGCGCGAGAGGTTGGCCACCGCCCGCCAGAACCTCGAGATCGCCGAGCGGGTCCTGGCCATCGTGCAGGCCCGCGTCCGCAGCGGGGCGGCCACGCGGCTCGATCTCGCGCAGCAACTGGGGACGGTGGCGGGGCAACGCGCGGCCGTTCCGCCGCTTGAGCAGCAGGAACGGGATGCGCTCAGCGCGCTTGCGATCCTGCTGGGTCGCCTGCCGCAGGGCTTCACCGTGCAAGGGGCGTCGCTGGAAGCCATCCAGATTCCCGCCGTGGTACCCGGCATGCCGTCCGACCTGCTGATGCGGCGGCCGGACCTGCGCCGGGCGGAATCGCAGCTCGATGCAGCGGATGCCAACGTGGCTGCGGCGCGTGCCGCGTTGTTCCCCAGCGTCCGGCTGACGGCCGGCAGCGGGGTGCAGAGCGGCGTGTTTTCGACGTTGTTCGACGAGAGTCCCGGGTTCAGCCTCGGCGTGTCCCTTGCGCGGACCCTGTTCGATTCCGGAAGGCTGGGCGCCCAGCGCGGGGTTGCCGAGGCGCGGCGGGTCGAACTCATCCAGGCCTACCGTACGACCGTGATCACCGCGTTCGCCGATGTCGACAAGGCGCTCGGCACCGCGGACAGCATCAGTCGGCAGCAGGAGCAGCAGGCTGTCCAGCTCGAGCAGGCGCGCATCGCGCTTGAGGTCGCCGAACTCCGTTACCGCGCGGGCGCAGTGGACCTGCTGACATTGCTGGACGCGCAGCGCACGCTGTACTCGGCGCAGGACCAGAGCCGCCAGCTCAAGCTCTCGCGGCTGCAGTCCGTCGTCACGCTGTTCCGCGTGCTGGGCGGCGGTTGGCAGGACGCGGGCGCGCTGTAGCGGCCTCCTCAAGGTAAGAGCAGGCATTCCCTGATGGGTTGCCTGCGCAGCGCTCAATCGGGATTGAGTTAAACGCGAGTCCGCGGACAGCCGGTCGCCACCGGGCCGACGGGGCCTCTCGCAGTGCAAGTTGCGCCGGCGGCAGGGAGCAACAAATTATGCCGCAGCGCAATAGCGATCATGACCCGCTGCTCTTCAGTCAGTCGAACCGCGGACTGATTGCAGAATCTGCACACATATCGCGCAGTCACGTTGCACCAATGCCGGTCACGGTCGCGCGCAACGCACGCACATCCACGCGAACCTGAACGCGGCCCGGCGCGAGTGTCCCAGCCGGTCCAGCGCCGTTGCAACGCGGATGCCCGCGGCAGAATACGCTGCGAATCTGCGGTCCGCACGCGTTGCGCGATGCCGCGGAAACACTGTCCTGCAAGCGTGGAGCGCACATTGCAGGCCCCGCATCGGCGTCCCCGGCAATGCGCCAGCCGTTGGTGCACGCAGGGCAACTGTCGGGAAATTTTGCAGGGCATCACCCACGGCTGAACGCACTCAAAGTGGACGAAAAAAAGCATCTGCCCAAAACGCTTTTCTCCCTATACAATCCGCGCCGCGAGCAAGGGTAGTCGCGTGATTTGCAGGCATTGACACGGCATTGACACACGCGGGCTTCAGGTTTTCGGGTCGAAGGTTTACTCTTGCGCGTGATTGTTTCCGGGAAAGAAAATGCTATTCTTGGAAACGATCGATCAGGCAAAATAGCCAACCCCGGCGTCCGTCGTCGGGGGACAGATATTCGAGTTTCACTCTTCTAATACGAGAGACAGAGGCGGGATCAGCATGGTATTGAATGAAGACTCTGGCTTTTTTACGCGGCGAAGCCTTCTCTTCTTCGTCATCGTCGGTATTCATGCGGCGCTGGTCTGGGTCCTGAACTCGGAACTATCGAGCAAGCTGGTACAGCTGATCGGTGGCCCGATGGAGACCACGATCATCGAAGAACTGCAGACTGAGGACGAACCGCCTCCGCCTCCGCCTCCGCCGGACATCGATGCACCTCCGCCGTTCGTGCCGGCGCCGGACATCGCGATTGCATTTGCACCTGACACCACCACGACCGCCATCCAGGCTGTCACGAATGCGCGTCCGCCTCCCGCGGCTCCGCCCCCGGCACCCGCAGCACGGGCTCCGGTCGTAGTGTTGCCGAAGCAGGATCCGCGGCGTGGCATCACCCAGCCCGAGTATCCGCCGGCCTCGCGCCGTGCCGGTGAGGCAGGTACGGTTCAGCTTCGTGTGTACGTGCTGGAGAACGGCCGCGTGCGTGAGGCACAGGTGTCGGCGTCCAGCGGCTTCCCGCGCCTCGACGAGGCTGCGGTGCGCGAAGCGACCCGCGCCTGGCGATTCGTTCCAGGCACACAGGACGGCAAGCCTGCCGCCATGTGGCATGAAATCAAGGTGACGTTCCGGTTGACGGACTGATCCATAGGGAAGAAGGGGTGCGGCGCAGCTGTCAATCCGACTGCGCCGCACCCCGGTCGATCCGCTTTGAGTAACTGTTGATAACTATTAACCAGTAACTTTTCGTTGTAAGAGCTTGCAGAGGACACAATTTCCATGGCACCCGAGAACACCACAACAGTAGAAAATCCCTATGGCTTGGAAGCGCTTTGGTCGCAGGGGGATTTCGTTGCTAAAGGCACGCTTATCATCCTCGTGATCATGTCGCTGGTGTCCTGGTACATCATCTTCACGAAGCTCTGGGATCAGCGCCGTCTGGCCAAGCAGTACGAGCAGACCAAGAAGAACTTCTGGAACGCTGGCAGCCTGAAGGACGGCGCTTCCAAGCTCACGGGCAAGGGCCACATCTTCCGCGGCATCGCCGAGGACGGCCTCAAGGCTGCCGAGCATCATGAAGGCCGCCTGACGGACCAGATCCCGCTGCACGAGTGGATCACCGTTTCGCTGTCGCGTTCGGTTGACCAGGTCAACAGCTACATTAAGAGCGGCCTGCCCTTCCTTGCATCCGTGGGTTCCACTTCACCCTTCGTCGGACTGTTCGGCACCGTGTGGGGTATCTATAACGCCCTCATCGCGATCGGTTTGGCTGGCCAGGCATCGATCGACAAGGTCGCGGGCCCCGTCGGTGAAGCCTTGATCATGACCGCCATCGGTCTGTTCGTCGCCGTTCCGGCCGTGCTGGGTTACAACTGGCTGCTGTCGCGCAACAAGACGATCCTCGAGAACGTGAACTACTTCGCTTCTGACGTGCATTCGTACCTGGTCAGCGGCGCCCGCATGGAGGCCGCTGCTAACAAGGTTGCTCCTGCCGTCGCTCCTGCCGCGAAGAAGTAATCACCTGCGTCAGGTTCTGGAGTAATTTCTTATGAGCATGAGCGTAGGAAGCGAGGGCGGCGAGGAGGAGGCAATCTCCACCATCAATACCACGCCGCTCGTCGACGTGATGTTGGTGCTGCTGATCATCTTCCTGATCACGGTCCCGGTCATCACCAAGACGATTCCGTTGGAGTTGCCCGATGCGGCCAACATCCCGACGGAAACGAAGCCGGAGAACATTACGGTCGCCATCGACAAAGAGGGCAAGATCTTCTGGAATCTGGTCGAGATGGCTTCGTCGGAGGCATTGCTGGAACAGGCCAAGACGGTTGCTGTTCTGACGCCGCAACCCGAGATTCACATCCGTGCCGACAAGGAAGTCCGGTACGAGTATGTGGGTCGGACCATCGTTCTGGTGCAGCGTGCAGGCATCCTGAAGGTCGGTTTCATCACTGAGCCGCCCGCCAGGGCCGCCGCGCGCCGCTAAAGTCGGTTTCTAGGAGCAAATATCATGGGTATGAGCGCGGGATCGGCGGATGGCGAGCCGATGATGGAAATCAACACGACGCCGTTGATCGACGTCATGTTGGTGTTGCTGATCATGTTCATCATCACCATTCCGGTGATGACACATGCCGTGAAGCTGGATATGCCCCAGAAGACGCCGCCGACCGACAATCCGGTGCAGCCGGAAGTCATCGACATCGAAATCGATTTCGACGGCACGATCCTCTGGAACGGCACTCCTTCGACACAAGCTCAGGTGGAAGGGTATTTCAGGTCCGAATCTCAGAAGAGCCCGGTCCCTGAACTCCACGTTCGACCCAACCGTCGTGCCAAGTACGAAGTGGTGGCCAACGTCCTCGCTGCGGCGCAGCGAAACGGCATCACGAAGATTGGCTTCGTCGGGAACGAACAGTTCATGTAGATGTCTAGGCTAACGAGCGCTCCGGGTTTAACCGGAGCGCTCGTTAATTCCAATTTCAGCCGCAGATTGAGGCGACTATGAGAGCAGTACGTGCATTGACTCTGGGGATCAGCCTGGCACTGGGTGGTGGCTTGGCCACTGCTGCATTGTTGCCGACACTTGTCTTGGCAGGCGAGCCTGCCCCGTCGATCGGTCCCAAGGTTGGCAAGCCGATGAAGGCTGCCCAGGACGCGATGAAGGCAAAGAACTGGGCCGAGGCGCTTGCCAAGGTCAAGGAAGCACAGGCGATAGAGGGCAAGACCCCCTTCGAGGAATATCAGATCAATGAATTCCTGGGCTTCATCCTGATCAACCAGAAGGATTATGCCGGTGCTGCCGCTGCCTTCGAGAAGAACATCAATTCGGGGCAGGTGCCTGCCGCCGAACTCAACAACAAGCTGAAGACGGTTGCCCAGCTGACCTTCCAGACGAAGCAGTATCCGAAGGCAATCGACTACACCGGCCGTTACCTGAAGGCCGTGCCGGGCGAAGCCGACATGCAGATCCTGCTGGCCCAGGCTTATTACCTCCAGAAGAACTACAAGGGCGCGGCTGAAGCTGCCATGCCCGCCATCGTCGCCACAGAGCGTGCCGGCAAGAAGCCTGACGAAAACTGGCTGCTGCTGATGATGCGCTCGAACTACGAGCTCAACGACAATGGCGGTATCCAGACGTCGCTCGAGAAGCTCGTGCGCCACTACCCGAAGCCCGATTACTGGGACGGATTGCTGGCCACCATGGCCAAGACGGGTGACCGCAATGACCGCCTGACGCTCGGCATCTATCGCCTGCGTCTGGAAACGGGCACGCTGAAGCGGGCTGACGACTACGTTGAGATGGGCCAGCTCGCGATCGATGCGGGTGTCCCTGGCGAGGCTCAGCAGGTCGTCGAGGCCGGTTTTGCCAACAAGCTCCTCGACGTACCCGAGAGCAAGGCGCGCAATGAGCGTCTGCTGGCCTCTGCGAAGAAGCTTGCTGACGAAGACAAGGCCACGATTGCGAACGAAGCCAAGGCTGCCCAGTCGGCTGCCAGCGGCCAGGCTGACGTCGGCGTCGGTCAGGCGTACCTCAGCTACGGCCAGTACGACCAGGCGATCGAGGCCCTCGAGCGCGGCATCAAGAAGGGCGGCGTGAAGCTCCCCGAAGAAGCGCAGATCAGCCTCGGCATTGCGTACCTGAAGAAGGGCCAGAAGGCCCAGGCCCAGACGGCATTCAAGGCGGTCACGGGCGATTCGCCCTGGGCGCGTCTCGCTGGCCTGTGGGCTCTGCGCGCTTCCTGATCCGATCACATCGGACTGAAGGAGAGGCTCGCGTCTGGCTAACCGCCGCGCGGGCCTTTTCTTTTTGAGGTTCCCGAATGGGTGAGTTCAAAGGCATCCCGATCGTCGATTCCCAGCCCGCCGGGACTCGACCGGCGCCTGTCCCGAGTGGAGCCAAGTACCAGACGCCGCAGGGATTCACGGCCATCAAGGATGGCGTGAAGTCGTCGGCCAATGCCGGCGCATTCGTGCCGGGCCGCAAGCCCGAGTGGCTTCGGGCCCAGCTGCCTGTCGGGCAACGCTACGACGCGGTGCGTTCCGTCGTCCACGAGCATCGCCTCGCCACCGTGTGCGAAGAGGCGAAGTGCCCGAACATCGGCGAGTGCTGGAATGCCGGCACCGCCACGTTGATGTTGATGGGCGCGGTCTGCACCCGCGCCTGCCGCTTCTGTGCCGTCGATACCGGCAATCCCCGCGGCTGGCTCGACGCGGACGAACCGCGCAACACCGCCAAGACCGTCGAGCTCATGCGCCTCAAGTATGTCGTGCTGACGTCGGTCAACCGCGATGACCTCGCCGATGGCGGGGCGGCTCACTTCGCCGCCTGTGTCCGCGAGATCAAGACCCTGAATCCCGGTACTGCAGTCGAGGCGCTCACGCCCGATTTTCAGGGCGTGCTGACCGATGTCGAAACCGTGGTCGACAGCGGTCTCGATGTGTTCGCCCAGAACGTGGAGACGGTTCGCCGCCTGACCCACCCGGTTCGCGATCCGCGCGCGGGTTACGAGCAGACGTTGAGGGTGCTCGCGCATGCCAAGCAGCACCGTCCCGACGTGCTGACCAAGACCAGCCTGATGCTCGGGCTCGGGGAATCGGAAACCGAGATCGGCGAGACGATGGACGACCTGCGCGCGGTCGGCGTGGACATCCTGACGCTCGGGCAGTACCTGCAGCCAACCGTCAATCACCTGGCCATCGAACGCTGGGTCACCCCTGAGGAGTTCGCACGGTACCGCCAATGGGGCCTTGGGAAGGGATTCCGCGAGTGCGTGTCGGGCCCGCTTGTTCGCTCGAGCTACCGCGCCGAGCAGGCGCTCAAGGGCAATAATGTCGGCCTGGGCGCGAACGGGATTGCAGACAGGAATGAGTCCGGCCCTGCCTGATTCCCCGCGGGCGCCGCGCTTGCCCGGAGTCGCGCCGTTGAACGCACAATGAGCAGCATTCCAACCCTCTCCCCGGTTCCCCCTCCGCCCACGCCGGTGCTGCGCTGGCTCGGCCGGGTGCCCTATGAGCCCACGTGGCGCGCGATGCAGGAGCTCAATCGCACCCGCACCGCGGACACCCGCGACGAAATCTGGTTCCTGGAGCACGACCCCGTCTTCACGCTCGGACTGAACGGCAGGAACGAGCATGTACTCGCTGCTGGCGATATCCCGGTCATCAACACGGATCGCGGCGGGCAGGTGACGTACCACGGCCCGGGCCAGCTCGTGGTCTATCCGCTGCTCGACCTGAAGCGCTACGAATTCACGGTCCGCGAGCTGGTGCTGTGGCTGGAGAACGCGACGATTGCCGCCGCGGCCCGCTGGGGCATCGAAGCCGCCGGCCGTCGCGATGCGCCGGGCGTGTATGTCGCGGGCGCGAAGCTCGCGAGCCTCGGGTTGCGGATCCGACAGGGCGGCTCCTACCACGGCCTCGCGCTCAACGTGGCGCTCGACCTCGAGCCTTTCCAGCGCATCAACCCCTGCGGCTACGTCGGCCTGCAGGTCACGCAGCTCAGCACGTTGGGAGGTCCGAGCGACCTCAAGACGGTGGCCAAGGTCATGGCCGAGGAACTGTTCGCGGGATTGGGCCTCGCAAACGGCAGCGATACTGCCGTCCGCATCGACGGGCTGTAACCGCCTTACAGGACGATCAGCACGTGCTCGCAGGACGTGAGCTCGCGGTACAGGCCGTCAAGCTGCGCCTTGCTGGTCGCGCGGATCGTGTACGTCAGCCCCAGGTAGTTCCCGTCGCGACTTGGCCGCTCCTCGATCATGGAGGCATCGACCTCGCCGGCATGCCGGCTGATGATGCCAATCACGAGGCTGCGGAAGTCGTCCGTCGGGCGACCCATGATCTTGAGCGGGAAGTCGCAGGGGAATTCAAACAGCGTGTCCGTCATTGCGGCGCCCTCCCGGAAGCGGCGGCAGGCAGTTGGCCCAGGCGTTGCCTGAGGTCATTGAAGGCCAGCGACATCTTCGCCCACAGCGGACCCGGACGGCCTGTACCGACCGGCACGCCGTCGAGCAGCGTCACCGGCAGCACGTCTCGGGTGGCCGCCGCGATCCAGATTTCCTGTGCGCGCCGCAGTTCCGCGACCGTGATCGGCGCGATCTGGCAATCGAACGAGTCTCTCGCGAGTTCGAGCGCGACGTCACGGGTGGTGCCGGGCAGCAGCTGGTGACTGTTGGGTGGCGTCTTCAGAACGCCATCGATCACGGCAAACACCGACGTCGATGCGCCTTCGAGTACCTTGCCGTCGCGCACGATGATGGCTTCGTTCGCGCCTGCGTCTTCGGCGCTCTGCTTGATAAGTACGTTGGCGAGCAGCGCGATCGACTTGATGTCGCAGCGACCCCAGCGGAAGTCGTCCACGGTGATCGCCTTGAGGCCCTGTTCCCGGATCGCGTCCGTGAGCACGGGCAGGGGCGAGGCCATGCCGAAGACCGTCGGCGTGACCTGTGCCGGGAACGCATGGTTGCGGCCGTACTCCATGCCGCGCGTCACCTGGATGTACACGTACATGTCGCCGCCGCCGTTGCGCGCCACGAGTTCGTCGAGCAGCGCATGCCACTCGGCGTGCGTATGCGGCGACGGCAGCCGGATTTCGCCCAGGCTGCGGTCCAGCCGGTCGAAATGCTCCTTGAACCGGAACGGGCGGCCCGAAAACACGGGCAGCACTTCATAGACGCCGTCCGCGAACAGGAAGCCGCGATCGAGCGGCGAGATGCGCGCGTCGGCCAGCGGCTCGAACGAGCCGTTCAGGTAACAGATGGGTAGCGGGGCGGCCATGAGAGGCTATCTGCGTCCTGTCAGGGGCTTCTCAAGTGGCCATCGCGCGCCGCCGGGCCGCTTACTCGACCCACATCCGCGCGCTGTCGGCGAGGCGGCCGAAGAAGCCGGCTTCCGCGACATCGGCGGTCGGGAACAGGGGCCAGCTGCCGAGTTCCTTGCCGTCGAGCGTCAGGCGGAGGCGGCCCACTTCGCGGTCGCGGGCCAGCGGTGCGACGAGCGACGGCGGCACCTCGATCGTGGTCTTGATGTTGGCGATCTGGCCGCGCGGCACGGTCAGCATCACGTCGCTGGCGGGTGCGACCTGCACCGACCTGGCTTCGCCCTTCCAGACTTTCGCGGTCAGCAACGCGTCACCCGCCGTGTTGAAGCGGTGCGACTCGAAGAAGCCGAAGCCGTAGTTGAGCAGCGCGGCGCTGCCGTCCTCGCGGGCCCTGATCGACGGCGAGCCCATGATCACGGCGACCACGCGCATGCCGTTGCGCTGCGCGGATGTCACGAGGCAGTAGCCCGCCGCTTCCGTGTGGCCCGTCTTCAGGCCGTCTACCGTCGGGTCGCGCGCGAGCAGGCCGTTGCGGTTGTGCTGCTTGATGCCGTTGTAGGTGAACTCGCGCTCCGAGAAGTAGTGGTAATACTGCGGGAAGTCCCGTACCAGCGCCTGCGCGAGCAGGCTCATGTCCTTCGGTGTCGTGTACTCGTTGGGTGACGGCAGGCCCGTGGCGTTCTCGTAGTTCGTGCTGGTCATGCCGAGGCGCTTGGCATACTCGTTCATCAGTTGCGCGAAGGCCTCCTCGGTACCGGCGACGCGTTCGGCCAGCGCGATGCTGGCGTCGTTGCCGGATTGGATGATCATCCCCTTGAGCAGGATCTCGACCGGGACCTGCGAGCCGATCGGCATGAAGCTCGTGGAGCCATCGGTGCCGGCGCCGCCCACGCGCCAGGCGTGTTCCGACACGAGCGCCATGTCGTCGAGCTTCAGCTTGCCGACACGCAGCGCGTCGAATACGGCGTACGCCGTCATCAGCTTCGTGAGGCTCGCCGGCTCCATGCGTTCGTTCTCGTTGGTGGCCGCGAGGACCTGGCCGCTCGCGAAGTCCATCAGCACGAAGCCGCGACCGTCGACTCGCGGCGGCGGCGGAACGGGGACCGTCGGCGGGGCCGGCATGCTGGGCTGCGTGGTGGTTGCCGAGGCCGCTGCAGGAGGAGCGGCGGGCGCTGCGTCGGGACCTGCGAGTTCCTCCTTGCCGCAGGCGGCGAGCACGAGTGACAGGCTGGTCAGCAGGACGAAGCGATGCATCATCTGGGGAAACCTCTTGTTCACGCTCGCATGGCCGGGCCCACAAGGTGCGAGGGCGGGATGGGCCGGAATTCTACCGTTGCGAAGCCGGCAAATGTAGGCTTTGCAGCGCCGGGATACGCTGCTGTGGACCGCGCGGATGTCCGTCGGGTTCCGTGTCACTCCGCAGCCAGGCGCGCGTCGTCGATCCCGAGCCTCTTCAACTGGGCCACGGCACGGTCGAACTCATCGACACCCGGTACCGGCCCGATGCGCACGCGATACAACGCGCGTCCGTTCACGGCGTCCTGTCGCACGGATGCCGTGTCGTAGCCCTCCGCCTTGAGGCGCGCGACGAGGCGGGCCGCATTTGCTTCCTCGCCGAAGGCACCGGCCTGGACGTACAGTCGCGCGGCGGCCGCAGGGCCGGCGGGTCGGTTGTCGCCCGCTTGCGTCAGTGACTGCACTTCGACGAGTGCGGTGCCGTCCTTCAGCATGTCCAGCTTGGCGGCCGCGGTGTAGGACATGTCGATGATGCGTCCGTCCTTGAACGGGCCGCGGTCGTTCACTCGCACGACCACCGAGCGGCCGTTGCGCAGGTTCGTGACGCGCACGAAGGCAGGCAGCGGCAGCGTCTTGTGTGCGGCCGTCATGCCGTACATGTCGTAGGGTTCGCCGTTGGATGTCTTCTCGGCATGGAAGCCCGGCCCGTACCAGGACGCGACGCCACGCTCCAGGTAACCCTCCGCCGTCCCGAGGACGAAGTACCGCTTGCCGAGGACGTCGTAGAAGGCGGGGTTGCCGAGCGCCGAGCGCGGTTCGGCACGCGGGATGGCGTCGGGCACCGCGGCGACATCGGGCGGGGGCCTCGATGGCGGTGCGGGCTGCGGTCGCTGCGGAGCCCCGACGCAGCCGGCGACGATCAGCGCGACCAAGCCCGTTGCAGTGCTGCGAAGCGGGCGGCTACCGGGCATCTGTGACCTGGCTGGCAATGGCCTGGCCCAGGTCGTAGACCGCCATGGCATACATCGGGCTGCGGTTGTAACGGGTGATGACGTAGAAGTTGTTGAAGCCGACACGATACTCGGGGCCGTCGCGTCCCTGGCCGACGACGAGCAGCGCGGGCGTCGCGGGCGGCAAGTCGATCGCGAATGTCACGCCCTTGTCCCTGAGGGACTGGATGGTCTCGTTCAGCTCGATGCCCAGCGTGAACCGCGACAGGTCGGGATCGGCGAGGGTCGCGGGCACCGACACGGGTTCGCCGGTGCGCCAGCCGTGGTCCTTGAAGTAGTTCGCGAGGCTGCCGATCACGTCGTCCCAGCTCGACCACAGGTCGCGCTGCCCGTCGGCGTCGGCATCGACCGCCCACTTGCGGTAGCTCGTCGGCATGAACTGCGGCGCTCCCATGGCGCCGGCATAGGAGCCGATGGCCTTGAGCGGATCGACTGCCTCCTCGCGGATCAGCAGCAGGAACTGCTCGAGTTCGCCGCGGAAGAAGGGGCTGCGCGGCGGATAGTCGAAGGCCAGCGTCGACAGCGCATCGATGACGCGGTAGCGGCCGGTGATCTCGCCGAACGAGGTCTCGACGCCGAGGATGCCGACGACCATCTGGGCAGGCAGTCCCGTGGCGGTGACCGCGGCGAGGCGCTCGTCATGCTGCTTCCAGAACGCGAGGCCCTTCTGGATGCGCTGCGGCGTCAGGAAGCGCTCGCGGTACTCGAACCACGGAATGGTGCGCTCGGCGGGACGGCTGATCGCATCGAGGATCGCCTGCTTGCTTTCGACACCGTTGAAGAGGCGGTTGAGCTCCGCCCGGTCCATGCCGTGCTTGGCGGTCATCTCGTCGATGAACGCGCGCACGTCCGGCCGCGCCGTGTCGAGCGCAAGGAGCGGCGGGGCGAACAGGCTGGCAGCGATGAGGCAGGCGAGGCGGTGGATGGCGGTCATAGCTCACGGCTGCGCAGGGATCTGCGCGTATGGACAGCCATGAGAATACCGAATCCCGCCATGAGGGTCACCATCGACGTGCCGCCGTAACTCACGAGCGGCAACGGCACGCCGACGACGGGCAGCAGGCCCGTGACCATGCCGGTGTTCACGAACACGTAAACGAAGAAAGTCGCGCTCAGGCTGCCGGCCACGAGGCGTGCAAACGTGTCCTGCGCGGTGGCCGCCATGTAGAGCCCGCGGGCGATGACGAACAGGTACAGCAGCAGCAGCGTCGTGAGCCCGATCAGGCCCCATTCCTCGCCGATCACGGCGAAGATGAAGTCGGTGGAGCGCTCGGGCAGGAACTCGAGCTGCGCCTGGCTGCCGTTCATGTAGCCCTTGCCGAAGACGCCGCCCGAGCCGATGGCGATCTGCGACTGGATGATGTGGTAGCCCGAGCCGAGAGGGTCGCTTTGCGGGTTCAGGAACGTCAGCACGCGTTGACGCTGGTAGTCGTGCATGAAGAAGTTCCACAGCACGGGGACGCTGCCGAGGACCAGCGCGCCGATCCCGAAGATGTAGCGGAACTGCAGGCCGGCCAGCAGGATCACGAGCGCACCCGAGACGGCGACCAGCATGGCCGTGCCCAGGTCGGGCTGTTCCATGATGATGATGGTCGGCACGATGATCGCCACGCCGAGCACCACCAGCGACAGGAACGACGGCGGCAGGGGCCGTTCATGCAGGTACCACGCGCAGAACAGCGGCATGGCGATCTTCATGATTTCCGCCGGCTGGAACCGCACGAAGCCGAGGTCCAGCCAGCGCTGCGCGCCCTTGCCGATGTCGCCGACGCCCATGACGATCAGCAGCAGCACCAGGCCCGTGCCGTACAGCCACGGCGCGATCATGCGCAGGAAGCGCGGCGGCACCTGGGCGAAGACGATCAGCGCGGTGATCGCGAGGGCTACGCGCCCGCCCTGGCGCAGGAACATGCCGAGGTCTTCGCCGGCCGCGCTGTAGATGATGCCCAGCCCGGTGGCGCAGATCGCGAGCAGCCCCGCAAACAGCGGGCCGTCCAGGTGCAGTGCCGACAGCAGCCGGGCCGTCAGGGTAAACGTGCGCTGGGTGGAGCTGTCGAAGTTGGCGGACATGGGGGAGGGTTCCTGCGCCTAGTCGCCGCGCGTGGTGGCCACGGGCGCCGGCTGGCGCTTGGCTTCCTGTGCAGCGAGTTCTTCGGGCGTCAGCAGGTACGCATCGAGGAGCTTGCGGGCGATGGGCGCGGCGAAGGCCGAGCCGCCGCCCGGCGCATTTTCGACGATGACGGCCACGACGATCTTCGGCATCGGCACGTCGGCGGGTGCGAAGGCCACGAACAACGCATGGTCGCGCAACCGTTCGGCCAGTTCGCCTGCCTTGCGGATTCGTTCGTTGGATGCGACCGAGAAGACCTGCGCGGTGCCGCTCTTGCCGGCAATCAGGTAAGGCGCCCTGGCTGCGGCGCCGCGCGCCGTACCGTACGGCGCGTTGGCCACGTCGATCATGCCGCCGATGGCCACGTCCCAGCCGGCCGGGTCTGCGATCTGCGCCGGGGGCAGCGAGGTCGGCGGCAGTTCGCGCACCTGGCCCGTCAGGGAGTCGCGAATGCCCTTGACGAGCCGTGGCTGGAACCGTTGCCCTCGCGAGGCGATCGTCGAGATCGCGTGCGCCAGTTGCAGCGGGGTCGTCAGCATCTGTCCCTGGCCGATGCCGACGCTGATGGTGTCGCCCGGGAACCAGATCTGCTGTTCCTTCTGGCGGTACGCGCGCTTCTTCCATTCCGTGGACGGGACGATGCCGCTGCGTTCGCCGTCGATGTCGATGCCGGTCGGGCTGCCCAAGCCGAACCTCGACACGAACGTGGCCATGCGATCGATGCCCATGAGCCTCGCGATATCGAAGAAGTAGACGTCGCAGGACGTGGCGATGGCCTTGCGCATGTCCACCGTGCCGTGGCCCTCCGGCTTCCAGTCGCGGCGCACGCGCCCGTAGCCCGGCGACGACCAGCGTCCGGGGCAGAATTCGGTGTGCTGTGGCGTCACGACGCCGTATTCGAGCGCCGCCAGCGCGAACAGCGGCTTGACCGTCGATCCGGGCGGGTAGGTGCCGCGCAACGCGCGATTCAGCAGCGGCCGGTCGACGTCGGTGACCAGCGCGTTGTATTCGCCCACGGCGAGGCCGCGGGTGAAGACGTTGGGATCGAACGCGGGCGTACTCGCGAGGGCCAGCACGTCGCCATTCGACGGGTCGAGGGCCACCACCGCGCCGCGGTGCGTGCCGAGCGCCGCTTCCGCGACTTTCTGCAGTTTCGTGTCGAGCGTCAGCAGCAGGTCGTTGCCGGCGGTCGGCTCCTTGCGGGCGAGTTCGGGCACCGTCAATCCCAGGCGATCCACGCGACGGCCCTGCGCATTGACGAGGATCTGCTGGAAGCCGGACTTGCCGTGCAGTTCGGCTTCGTAGGTGCCTTCTATGCCGAGCTTGCCGATCAGCGTCGTGCCGGCGTAGTCGGCCTCCTCGATCCTGGTCTTGTCCTCTTCGCTGATCGCGGCGACGTAGCCGAGCGCGTGCACGGCGCTGCCGCCCGCGGGGTAGAAGCGCGTGAGCCGCGGCTGGATCTCGACGCCGGGAAAGTCCTGCCGGCGTACGGCAAAGCGCGCAAGTTCTTCCTCCGTCAGCTGCAGCCGTACAGGGATGGCTTCGAAGCTGCGCCGCGCGCGGATCACGCGGTGCAGGCGGGCGATGTCGTCGGGTTGCAGCAGGCCGATGTCGACGAGCCCCTGTAGCGTCCTGTCGACGTCCGGCACCTGTTCCCGGATCAGTTCCAGCTGGTAGGTCGGCTGGTTCGTCGCGAGCGCCACGCCGTTGCGGTCGAGGATCAGGCCGCGGTTGGGAGGGATCGGCTCGATGCGGATGCGGTTGCCCTGCGACAGGTCGGCGAAGTAGTCGTAGCGCATCACCTGCAGGTAGGTGAGGCGGCCGATCAGCACGGCGAAGCACACGGCGACGACGACGCCCGCGATCACCGTGCGCCGCGCAAACACCCGGGATTCGGCGTGCTGGTCCTTGATGCGGCGCGTGCGATTCATCAGCGTGCGAACCGGCGGTTGACGGTATCCATGACGGAAGTGATCAGCGGCCAGATGGCCGCGCCGACGAGCGCAGGAATCCAGCGATGCCAGGTCATGACGGCCTGGCCGGTCATGCCGTCGATCCAGAAGACGAGGAACTGGAAGATCAGCAGCATGAGCAGCACGACGAAGGCCTGCTGCCAGATCGGGAAGATGCGCATCCGCAGCTGCAGCCGGTGCGTGAGGAAGCCGATGAGCAGGAACGCAAAGGCGTGCTCGCCGAGCACCGTGCCGCTGACGACGTCGATCACCAGGCCGCATGTCCACGCGAACAGCAGGCCGGCGATTCGCGGCGATACCAGCGACCAATAGATGACGACGAGGAGCAGCCAGTCGGGTCTGACCCAGCTGATGGCCGTGGGGATCGGCACGATCGTGAGGACCAGCGCGACCAGCGCGGTGGCGAGCAAGCGTCCGAAGCCGCCGCGTGACTCGTGCATCATGGCGCGGGCTTCGGCGCTGCAGCCGCAGTGGAAGGCGCTGTCGCGGACGCAGCATCGGTTGCCGGGGCGCTGTCGAGGCTCGGCACCGGCTCGGACCAGATCAGCAGCACCTCGCGATCGCGGTCCAGCCGGGCGAGCGGCTTGGCCTCGACGATCGCAAACGTTTCGGCGGCATCGCGTTCGACTTTCGTGATCTCGCCCACCGGGTAGCCCGCGGGGTAGATGCCACCGAGGCCGGAGGTCACCAGCAGGTCACCGACCTTGACGTCCGAATCCACGGTAAGAAACGGCAGCGTGAGCTTGGCGATCTCGCCCGTGCCCACGGCGATCGAGCGCAGGCCGTTGCGGTTCACCTGCACGGGCGTCGCATGTTCGGAGTCGGTGATCAGGATCACTGCCGCGGCGCCGAGGCCCGCGCGGTCCACCTGGCCGAACACGCCGTCCGCTGCGAGCACGGCCTGTCCCTTGTAGACACCCGCATTCGCGCCCTTGTTGATGAGGACACGGTGGCGGAACGGATCGAGGTCGACGCGCAGGATCTCCGCGATCAGGGAGCGGTCGGCGATCCCCGCGGAGGCCGTGCGCAGGTCGCGCAGCTGCCGGTTTTCCTCGGTGAGGGATTCGAGCCGTTGCAGGCGCAGGTTGGCCACGCGGAGCTCGGCGGCGAGCTTGTCGTTTTCCTCCCGCAGGCGCGTGCGGTCCGCGAAGCTGGACCCCACCCAGTCCCACGCATTGAACGGCACGTCGACCACGCGGAACACCGGGTACACGCCGCTCAACAGCCACTGGCGCAGCGAGTCGAGGTGACCCTGCCGGTGGTCGAGCACCATGATGCCGACGGAGATGAGGGCGAGGAAGAAGAACCGCGCGCCCAGGCTTGGGCCGCGGCCAATGATCGGACGGCTGTCGGAACTCAGCGTGGCCACGGCAGAAGCGGGCAGCGGTCAGCGGTTGGCGGGTAGGTGTGGAGGACCGGGACGGAAACGGGCGACATTCCTAGGTTCCGCAGCGAGAAATCAGGAATGTCCCCTTCGAGGATAAATCCCCAATTTCCGCATTCTTCGGCATCACTCGAGATTGAAGTGGCCCGGGCCGTGCTCGTCGATCAGCTCCAGCATGCGGCCACCGCCGCGGGCAACGCAGGTCAGCGGGTCTTCGGAGACCACGACCGGCAACCCGGTTTCTTCCATGAGCAGCTTGTCGATGTCGCGGAGCAGGGCGCCACCACCCGTGAGGACGATGCCGCGCTCGGCCACGTCCGCGCCGAGTTCCGGCGGCGTCTGTTCCAGCGCGACCTTCACCGCGCCGACGATGCCGGCGAGCGGTTCCTGCAGGGCTTCGAGGATTTCATTCGAGTTCAGCGTGAAGCTGCGCGGCACGCCTTCGGACAGGTTGCGTCCCTTGACCGAGATCTCGTGCACCTGCTGGCCGGGGTAGGCCGAGCCGATCTCGATCTTGACGCGCTCTGCGGTGGCTTCGCCGATCAGGATGCCGTAGTTGCGGCGGACGTAATTGATGATGGCGTCGTCGAAGCGGTCGCCGCCGATGCGGACGGACGAGGCATACACGATGCCGTTCAACGAGATCACCGCGACTTCCGACGTGCCGCCGCCGATGTCGAGCACCATCGAGCCGCGCGCTTCATGCACGGGCAGGCCGGCGCCGACCGCCGCTGCCATCGGTTCCTCGATCAGGCGGACCCAGCGGGCGCCGGCGCCTTCGGCCGACTCCTGGATCGCTCGGCGTTCCACCTGCGTCGAGCCGTAAGGCACGCAGATGAGCACGCGCGGGCTCGGGCGGATCATGCGATTGCCGTGCACCTTGTCGATGAAGTACTGCAGCATCTTCTCGGTGACGGTGAAGTCGGCGATGACGCCGTCCTTCATCGGGCGGATGGCCGTGATGTGCCCGGGCGTGCGGCCCAGCATGTTCTTGGCTTCCTGGCCGACGGCCTCGATCTTCTTGCCG
>CAIUGU010000259.1 GCA_903898785.1 uncultured Pseudomonadota bacterium
AACAGCACGAAATCCACGGGAATCCCGAAGACCTGCGGCGACGCCCCGCCGCCCTCCGCTGCCCACACCGGGGAACCGGCCATCGTCAGGAACAGTCCGAACGGTACAAGCCACCGGGACAGGGACAAGCGACTACAATGGGACATCGGATGTGAGCTGGAGTGGATGGATGCGAATCGGGGTGTCAAGGCAGTGGGCGACGTGGCTGGGCGCGATCGGCCTCGCGCTGTGGATGTCCCTTGCCACTGCGCAACCGGGCGATGCCGGCGCCTTCGGCACGACGCTGCAGCAGATGCTGGCCGACGGCAGCCATCCCTATGTGCGGGCGCCGGACCTGCGGAGCGAGCGGACCCCACTGCAGCAGCTGTACGAACGGCGCGGCTGGCAGCCGCTGTGGTCCGAGGACCAGACGCCGACGCGGTCGGCCCTGGCGACGCTCAGCCTGATGCGCGGGGCGGAAAACTACGGCCTGCACGGCAGCGACTATGAAGCGAATCAGATCCTCTATCACCTGGTCGACCTCGTCACGACACCCGGCACCCACCCGGACCAGTGGGCGCACTTCGATCTGGCGCTGTCCGCCGCCGTGCTGCGTTTCGCCACGCACGTGCACTACGGCCGGATCGATCCGAAGCAGGCCGGCTTCGATATCCCCGTCGCCGCCGACCGCATCGACCGGCTCAGCATACTGGAAGAAGCCGCGACTGCCACGGACCCCGCGGCGGTGTTTGCCCGCATCGAACCGCCGTACGAACACTACCAGTTGCTGAAGGCGGCGTTGCCGAAATTCCGGCTGCTCGCACTGGAGAGAGGCCTGACGGACCTGCCGGCCTACAGCGGCCGCTCGGTCAAACCCGGTGAGACCTACGCCGGTGCACCCGCATTGCGCCATCTGCTCGTTGCGATCGGCGATCTGCCCGCAGACAGTGCAGCACCCGAGTCGGACCTGACGCTCGATCCCGCGCTGGTCGCTGCCCTCAAGCAGTTCCAGGCCCTGCACGGGCTCGCCCCCGACGGCGCGTTGGGCAGGGAAACCTTCCGGCACCTCACGACGCCGCTGCTGCAGCGGGTCGAGCAGATCGAACTCACGCTGGAGCGCTGGCGGTGGCTGCCGAAGCTCGAGACGCCACCCCTCTTCGTGAACATCCCGCAGTACCAGCTGTTCGCCTTCGGTACGACGCAGGACCGAGAAGCCGACATGCTGAAACTGGACGTCATCGTCGGCAAGGCGTTTCCCAACACGCGCACGCCCGTCTTCAGCGAGGAGATGCGCTATCTCGTGTTCCGTCCGTACTGGGATGTGCCTTACAGCATCGCCACGCGCGAGCTGCTGCCCGAGATCCGCAAGAACCCCGGGTACATGGACAAGCAGAACCTCGAGCTCGTGCGCGGGCCGGGTGACGATGCGAAGCCGGTGCCGCCCACGCAGGAGAATCTCGCCGCGCTGGTGGCCGGCACGCTGCGGCTACGGCAGCGCCCCGGCGACGACAACGCGCTCGGGCTGGTCAAGTTCATGCTGCCGAACGAATACAACGTGTACCTGCATTCGACGCCGGCGAAGGGGCTGTTCAGCGAAGCGCGCCGCGCGTTCAGCCACGGCTGCATCCGCGTGAGCGACCCGGTGGCGCTGGCAGAGCACGTCCTCAAGGGCACGCCTGGCGACTGGACGCGCGAGAAGATCGAAGCCGCGATGAACGGCACCGAGACGTTCCGCGTGCCGCTGTCGAGCCCGATCCCGGTCTACATCGTGTACGGGACGGCGATCGCAAGCGAAGCGGGACAGGTGTTCTTTTTCGACGATGTGTATGGGCACGACGCCAGGCTGGCGGTGTTGCTCGGCGAGTGAGGGCGTGACGCTGGCCGCGCCGCAGGGCAGCGGACGCGACTACCAGTAGCGGACGCGACCGGTATCGACGTGGACGAAGTCGGACGAGCCGTAGAAGCCGACGCCGCCGCGCTTCAGCGACATCGCGAACTGGTGCAGCTTCTTCGTCGAAAAGCCGGTCAGGCGGATGTCGAGCGCCTTGGCTTCCATATGCAGGCTCTTCTCGGCCACGCCGCCCGACTTCGCGCGGAGTTTCGCGTTGGTGACCGGGGCACGGTACCCGGAGATGATCTCGAACGTGCTGTCGCGATCGGCCAGCACCTGGAGGTCGTACAGGATGTCGAGCAGGCCGACATCCATCGACGCCACTTCGTCGCAGCGGAAATCACGCAGCAGATAGTTCACGCGGGCAATGCTTGCAGTGTCGTACTGGCCGGCGCGGAAATACGTGGCCTTGAGCTGCTCGCCCGTGTGGGTGTGCACGAACGACACGCTGCGCTGTTCGACGCTGTTGGCCAGTGCCGCGACCGGAGCCGCAAGCAACGGGACCGCCGTGACCGCGGTGGTCAGGAACGCGCGCCGGCTTAAGCCGTGAGGGGGAAGAAGCATGGCTTGGGTCCGCTTGGTAGTTTGGCGGTGGCCGGCGCCCTGGGGCAGCCGACAGGTTAGAGCCCTTATAAACGCCACCTTGGGCCCAAGGCAAGCGTCAATCCCTGAATCTGCCGCTTGTCGTTGCAAGCCGACACCCGGGGCGCCCGGTTAAGGAACCTGAAGACGAGCCACGGTGGGTGCGCCGGGGCCTCTTTTCAAGGCTTCCTTGCAGCGACAGCGGTCTTGAGCTCGATGAGCTTGGCCTTGATGACCGCGGCATTCTGCGGCCCCATGCGCAGCAGCGTCTTCTGCCCGGAGGACAACGCTTCGAGCGCGGGATCGGCGTACACGTACATCACGCTGGGGCGGGCCAACTGGATCGGGCCGGCCAGGTCCGGCGTGGCGAGCAGGTGGTCGATGACCTCGACGAGCCGGTCGTTGAAATACTGCGACGGATAGCCGAGCCCCTCGTAGGCCTGCTGGAACAGCGGATAGAAGCGCAGGTAGATCGCGGCGACGGCTTGCGGGTCCGTCGAGTCCACCACCTTCA
>CAIUGU010000260.1 GCA_903898785.1 uncultured Pseudomonadota bacterium
CGTGGACCGACGTCAAGGACTGCACGAACATCGGTCCGCGCGCACCGCAGACGCAGGCCCGCATCATCCATGAGTGGGGCGTGCTCTACCGCCTCGAGGCGGCGAGCGAGGAGTGCCTCGTCCTCAACGTGTGGTCGAAGGGCCTCGCCGACAACGCCAAGCGGCCGGTCATGGTCTGGCTGCACGGCGGCGGCTTCTCCGGCGGATCGTCGGGCGGCTACGTCTACGACGGCACGAACCTTGCCGATCGCCACGACGTCGTCTTCGTCGGCGTCAATCACCGCCTGAACGTCTTCGGCTTCCTGTACCTGCCCGAGATCGGGGGCGAGAAGTACGCGCAGGCCAGCAACGTCGGGATGCTCGATGTCGTGCTCGCGCTGCAGTGGGTCAGGGACAACATCGAGAAGTTCGGCGGCGACCCGGACAACGTGACGATCTTCGGCCAGTCGGGAGGCGGCTCCAAGGTCAGCACGCTGCTCGGCATGCCGGCTGCGAAAGGCCTGTTCCACCGCGCCATCGCTCAGAGCGGCTCCCAGGTGCGAAGCCAGACGCCCGACCAGGCCACCGCCACGGCGCGGGCCGTGCTCAAGGCCGTCAACCTGCAGCCGAACCAGCTGGATCGCCTGCAGGCGCTGCCGTTCTACCAGTTGCGCGACGCGCTCAACGACGCGCCTGGCGTCGGGCAGTTCTCCCCCGTCATGGACGGCCGCACGATCCCGGCCCACATCTTCGATCCGGTCGCGACGTCGATCTCCGAAGACGTGCCGCTGATGATCGGCTCCACCGACACCGAGATCACGTGGAATACCTTCCAGAACTACGACAACCTCGATGAGGCGGCACTGCGCCACTACGTGCGCGGGGCGCTGCGCTCCGACGACGCCACGGCGGACCGCATCATTGCCCTGTATCGCGGCACCCGGCCGAATGCCAGCAACCTCGACCTGTTCCTGCAGATCGGCACCGACGCGTCGAATTTCCGTCGCGGCACCGGATTGCAGGCCGAGCGCAAGGCCGCGTTGGGGAAGGCGCCGGTCTACAAGTACCACTTCAACTTCTATTCGCCCGTCCGCGAAGGCGCGCTGCGCTCCATGCATTGCATGGACATCCCGTTTGCCATGGCCAACGTGGATATCGCGGCACCCGTGCTCGGCACGTCGCCGGACCTCAAGAAGCTGGAAGACCAGATGTCGGCCGCGTGGACGACGTTTGCACGGACCGGGAATCCGAACCATCCCGGCATGCCCGAGTGGAAGCCGTTCACGGTGGAGGGCCGCGACACCATGGTGCTCGACATCGAGTCCCGGCTGGTGGCGGACCACAAGGGCGAGGAACTGAAGGCCGTGAACGCCATCCTCGACCAGGCGCGGCCCGCGCGCGGGGCCTGAAAGCGCCTCTGGAAGGGGTCCCAAGAGGGGTTTTGTCCCCTTGGGGCTCCCCCGGAGCGATGATTCCGGGTCATGATAGGTCTCAGAAAATATCGGTTCTTGGGGCTTCCCGACTTTCTCTATAGTGGGCTTAAAGGGGACAGATCTATTTTCCGCCCAGGCGTGCCTACTCGCCGGATGTGGCGATGCGGAAAATAGATCTGTCGCCTTTAAGCCGGCCTCGGCAGTTCTTGGGGAATCAACGATGACTATGGCACGCGCCCGCTACACGGGACTTTTCCTGGCTCTCGCTGCCGTCTGCACCGGCGCGCCGGCGTTCGCGCAGATGGACCTGTCCGGGAAGTGGCAGCCCCGCCTGCACGAGGACTTTCCTGAGCGCATCCCGGGTCCGGAGCTCGCGGATTATGTCGGCCTGCCCATCAATGATTCTGCCCGCATGTTTGCGGACAGCTGGGATCCCGCGCGTCTGACGTTGCCCGAGCACCAATGCCGGGTGCACACGTCGCCCTACATCCATCGCGGGCCCCACAATCTCAGGATCTCGGAAGTGCGGGACCCCTCGACGCAGATCCTGAAGGAAATCCGCATGTACATCAGCACGTACGAGCAGACGCGCGTGATCTACATGGACGGCCGGCCGCACCCGAACGACCTCGTGCCGCATACGTGGATGGGCTTCTCCACCGGCAAGTGGGACGGCGACATGCTGAAAGTGCGTACCACCCACATCAAGCAGAACTGGATCCGTCGGAACGGCATTCCGCAGAGCGATGCCGCAGAGATGGAAGAGGTGTTCATCCGCAACGGCGACATGATGAACCACCTGTCGACAGTGAAGGATCCCGTGTATCTGACCGAGCCGTTGACCAAGAACGAGATCTACATGCTGAACCCGCGCGTCGAAGGCCAGGCTGCCTGGACGTATCCGTGCGTGGCCGTGGTCGAAGTGCCGCGTGTGCAGGGCGATGTGCCCCATTACCTGCCCGGCCAGAACACGAACATGGAAGAGTTGTACCGGCGCTGGAACATCTCGCATGAAGCGTTCCGCGGTGGTGCCGCCACGATGTACCCCGAGTGGATCAAGACTCACCAGGTGGCGGAGCGGACCCGCTGAGCAGTGGCTGACATGACTTGAAGGGGGGCAGATCCGTCCCCTTCAAGCAGATCGATGGATGAGCTGCGTGTCATGGGCAGTGAACGCCGCTTTTCTTTATCCGGAGAACGCTGATGACCGTCAGAATGACCATTCCAGCCGGCCTGTCGCTGCTCGCGCTGTCGATGGTGGCCGTGGTTCCGGCTGCCTTTGCGCAGCTGGACCTGACCGGACGCTGGCAGCCGCGGCAGCACGAGGATCAGCCGGAGCGCGGCCCGGGTCCGGAGCTCGGCGACTATCTGGGCCTTCCCATCAACGACGCCGCGCGGCTGTTTGCCGACAGCTGGGATCCTGCGCGGTTGACGTTGCCCGAGCACCAGTGCCGCGTGCACACGACGCCGTACATCTTTCGCGGTCCCCTGAACCTGCGCATCTGGGAGGAGCGGAACCCGAGTACGCAGATCGTCGAGAAGATCATGATGTACATCCGCACGTACGAGCAGACGCGCACGATCTACATGGATGGCCGCCCGCACCCGAACGAGCTGGCCCCGCACACGTGGATGGGCTTCTCGACGGGCAAGTGGGACGGCGATGCGCTCATCGTGACGACCACCCACATCAAGCAGAACTGGGTCAGGCGCAACGGTATCCCGCAGAGCGATCGCGCGACGCTGATGGAGCGCTTCCAGCGCCACGGCGACATCATGTCGCACATCTCGGTCGTGGAAGATCCGGTGTACCTGACCGAGCCCCTCACCAAGAGCGAGACGTTCGTGATGAATCCCCGCGTCGAGGGCCAGGCGGCCTGGACCTATCCGTGCGTGGCCGTGGTCGAAGTCCCGCGCGTGCAGGGCGACGTGCCGCATTTCCTGCCTGGCCAGAATGCGAACCTCGCGGAACTGGCAAATCGCTGGAACATCAACGCGGAAGTGTTCCGCGGCGGCGCGCCGCAGATGTATCCCGAGTACCTGAAGACGCACCAGATTCCGGCGCGGACCCGGTGATTCGCCCGTGAAGCGGTTTGCTGCCATGCTCGCCCCGGCTGTCCTCCTCGTTGCCGCAGGCGCGCAGGCGCATCACGGAACCTCCCAGTACGACATGGAGCGCCAGATCATCCTGCGCGGCACGGTGATGGAATGGCGATTCGCCAATCCGCATGCGTCGCTGACGCTGGAAGTTGTCAACGCATCCGGTACCCGGGAAACCTGGTCCATCGAAGGCGCGCCGCTCGGCTGGCTCGAACGCAACGGCTGGACGGCGGCGACGCTCGTGGCAGGAGAGGAAGTCACGGCGACGATTTCACCCCAGCGCGTCGTCGGCCGCAGCGGCATCCTGCGGGAGGTGACGCATGCGGACGGGACCACGCGCGTCATTCGCCGGCCGAACTGGGAACGCGCAGCGACCCCTCAGGGGGGGTGATCCCCGAGGAGCCTGGCACGCTGCGCCGGCGTGTCGTCAGGCGCTGGTGTTCCCCGGCACGTTCTTGTCCAGCCAGTTGAACAGCACGCGCGAGATGTCGCGGTTGTTCTTCTCCATCATCATGAAGTGGCCGTTGCCGTGGATGCCGATGTTGGCCAGTTCCACGTGGTCGACGTTGCAGCCGGCCTGCTTGAGGAACGCGACGGTGCCCCAGTCGTAGGGCACGTGGTACGACGCTTCCGCCGTCACCAGCATGATCGGGATGCCCGCCAGGTTCTTGAGCTTGCGCGCAGGCTCGGCTTGCACCTGGCACGCCTGGTAGCCCGGCTTCGGCGCGGGCAGCGTCACCGTCTTGAGATCGGCAGGGCTCGCCAGTGGTGGGTCGTAGACCATCGGGCTGGCCGTGACACCCCATCGAAGCTGTCCCATCGGCGGGCCGTTCGGCTCGATGGCGAGAATGCCCTTCACGAGCTGCGGGCGCGCGTTGCCCGCGATCCAGCAACTCGGTCCGCCCATCGAATGCGCCATCACGATGGACGGCCCGATGCGATCGAGCAGCTCGACGAGCAGCGATTCCCAGATCGCATGCGTTGCGGGTAGATCCGTGAGGAACGCGCCGCCCTGTCCTGCGGCCGTCTGGTCCACCGTCGGATCGCCGATCTGGCCTGTCGTGCCGGGCCACTGCGTGTGCAAGTGCGCGGTGACCGTCTTGTTCGGCGACTTCTCCGGTGCGGAGAACTGCCGCTCCATGTTCTCGTACGTGGCGGCGGGGCGATACGGTCCATGCAGCTCCGTGTGGTAGGGCGAGCGACCGTGGCCCGGGCGATCCACGACGTATACCTTGTAGCCTTGCTCGAGGAAATGCGTGGACCAGCCGCGCCGACCGTCAGGGGTGCCCATCCAGTCGAGGCCCTGGCCGCCGCCGCCGTGGATGATCACGATGGGGTAGGGGTGCCGGACTCTCGCGGGAATCTGGTACTCCACATACGCCTGTGCGCCGTTGATGACGGTGCCGCGGGCCAATTCAGCGCGCTTGACGCCCAGCCAGAAGAAGCTCCACTCGGCGATGTCGAGTTCCGGGTCCGCAGCCGGCTTCGGCGGTTGTGCTGCCTCGGCGTCGCCTAGCGTTCCGAGGGCGATGCCGGCAGCGGCGATGGCGGAGGTCTGGACGATGAAGTCCCGGCGCGTGAGCGACGTGTCCGTGGCTGCGGCGGGGAGATGGCTGGGGGTGATGTCTGTGTCTTTCATGGCTCTGATCTCTTTACGCGCGCGCCTTGGAGGCGATCCAGGCATGGATCACGTCGAACACTTCGCGCCGGTTCGTCTCCAGCATCATGAAGTGGCTGTTGCCGCGGATGCCGCGCTCTTCCAGCCTGATGAAGTCGACGTTGCAGCCTGCCTGCCGCAGGAACTCGACGGACGGGGGATCGGTGAGCTTGTGGCGTGGCGAGCTTTCGCCGAGGACGAAGCTGATCGGAATCCCGGCGAGGTTCTTGAGCTTGCGCGGCGGATCGGCCTGCAGCTTGTAGGTTGGCAAGCCTGACCCCGCGGGCGGCGTGACATCGCGTGTGGCGAGCTGCTTCGGATCGCTGACGGGCGGGTCGTAAGTGACCGGGCTCGAACTCAGTCCCCACGTCAACGCGCCGAACGGGGGCCCCGCAGGTTCGACGGCGACAATCGCCTTCACGAGCGTGGGGCGCTGATCGGCAACGACCCACGCGAACGGGCCGCCTGCGGAATGGACCAGCACGATGGCAGGGCCGATCCTGTCCAGCAACTCGGCACCTCGACTTGCCCACAGCGCGTGAGCCATGGCCTGGTCTTGCAGCGTCGCATTCTGTCCGGCCTGGAACTCATCGACGAGCGGGTCGCCGACTCTGCCGTTGCCGTTCCAGCGCGGCGGCGACGCAGAAGCGGCCGCAGCGAAGTCGGCTTGCACGCCTTCGATCGTCGGCACGGGAGCCGGTGGGCCGAGCGCATCCGGGTGATACGGCGCACGACCATGGCCCGGACGATCGACGATGTAGGTGCGATAGCCCTGCTGCACGAAGAAGTGCGCCCAGCCGGGCTGCCCCGAGCCCGTGCCCATGTAGTGCGTGCCCTGGCCGCCGCCGCCATGCACGAGGACGATCGGCAACGGCTGCGTCACGTTCGCCGGGATCAGGTACTGCACGTACATCTGCCCGCTTGCGATCGTGCCGTAGTCGGTCTTCTTGCGGTCGACACCGACCCAGAAGAAGCCCTGATCCTTGAGGCGCATCGCCGTGCTGCCGGCGGTTGAGAGAGGTTGTGCCATATAGGTGACTAGTGGTCAGTGGTCAGTGGTCGGTAGTCGGTGATCGGCGGCCACTGGCCACCAGCCACCGACCACCATTCTTGCCTACGCTTTCACGTTCCTGCGGATCCAGCCTTCGATGACGTCGAAGCCCTGCTTGCGGTTGTCCTCGACCATCATGAAGTGGCCGTTGCCGAGGATGCCGAGGTCCTTGAACTGCACATGCTCGATGTTGCAACCCGCCTGCTTGAGCCAGGCGACCTGTCCCGTGCCTTGCAGGAAGCGCGTGTTCTCTGCTGTCACGAACGCCATCGGGATACCCTGCAGGTTCTTGAGCTTGCGCACGCTGCCGTCGGCCTGCAGCTTGTAAGGCGCCGCGCCCGGTGGCGGCGCGACATCGCGCAACACGAACTCCTTCGGATCGGCCACGGGCGGATCGTAGGCCAGCGGTACCGCCGTCACACCCCACGGCGTGTTCGCGGCGAAAGGCACGCCCGCGCCTTCGAAATTGACGATGCCCTTGACGAGCTGAGGCCGTTCGTTCGCGACGAGGTAGCCGAACGGGCCGCCCGCCGAGTGCACCTGGATGATGGCAGGGCCGATGCGGTCGAGCAGTTCCGCACCGCGGCTCGCCCACAGCCGATGGGCCATCGCATTGTCCTGCGGCGCGCCGTTCTGGCCGGCGATGAACTGCAGGGCCAGCGGATCATCGATGTCGCCGGTGCCGGGCCAGCGTTTCTGCGACGCCTGCGCGGACTTGATGAGGTCGACCGTGATGGCCGCAAGCGGTGCGTTGGCGCCGATGGGACCGAGCGCGTCGGGATGGTACGGCGCACGGCCATGGCCCGGACGATCGACGAGGTACACGCGATAGCCGGCTTGCAGGTAGTAGTGAGCCCAGCCTGCGACGCCGCCGCCCAACCCCATGTAGTGGAGCATCTGGCCGCCGCCGCCGTGCACGAGCACGATGGGCAGCGGTTGCTTCACTTCGGCCGGAATCATCTCCTGCACGTACATCTGGCCGGCAAGGATCGTCCCGTACGGCATCTTCTTGCGCTCGGTGCCGGTCCAGAAGAAGCTCTGGTTCGCGAGCTTCACGGCGGTTTCGGTGGCCTTCGCGGGCACGATGGCTGCGCCCTTCTCGACCTTCGACTGGATCCAGTCGGTGATGGGCTTCAGTACTTCGCGGCTGTTGCGCTCGACCATCATCATGTGGCCGTTGCCCTTGATGCCCTTCGCTGCCATGCGCAGTTCTTCGGCATCGACGCCGGCCTGCTTGAAGTACGCAATGGCGCCCGGATTGCCTGGCGACGCGAACGAACCTTCAGCGGTGACGATGATGATCGGGATGTTCTGCAGGTTGACGAGCTTGCGTGCGGGCTCTTCCTGCAGGCGATACGCGGACACACCCATCTCCGGTGACGGGACGACCCGGGTGCGGATCTCTGACGGATCCTTTGCCGGTGGGTCGAACGTCACGGGGATCGTGGACATGCCCCACACGTTCGCGCCGCCGAACGGTTGGCCGCCGCCCTCGATGGCAACGATGCCCTTGACGAGATGCGGGCGCGCTTCAGAGACCAGCCAGCCGAAGGGTCCGCCCGCGGAGTGCGTCATGATCACCGCCGGGCCGATTTTGTCGAGCAGCATCGCGCCGCGTTCACGCCACGCCGTGTGCGCAATGATGTTGGTCTGGTTGGGCGCAGCCGGCGGCGGCACGCCATCAGTGCGGGCGCCTGCGCCCGGTGCAGGTGCGCCCGGAGGTTGGGGCACGAATACATAGGAGCCGCCCTGCGATGCGACGAACTGGTCGAGGTCGCGCGAGCCCACGGTGCCTTCGCCCACCCACTGGTTGTGCAGATGCTGGAACGGGCCGGGTTGTGCGGTGGCCGTCGGATTCGGAGGCGTGAAGCGCCCGGAGATGTTCTCGAGCGTGCCGGCCTGCGGCGGGAACGCGCGGTGGAGTTCGGGATGCAGCGGCGAGCGGCCATGTCCAGGGCGATCGACGACGTAGACGCGATACCCCTGTTCGAGCAGGACCTGCGCCCAGCCGCGACGGCCATCGGGCGTGCCCATCCAGTCGAGACCCTGGCCACCGCCACCATGTACCAGCACGATGGGGTAAGGGTGCTTCACTTCGCGCGGCACCCAGTACTCGACATACATCTGTTTGCCGTTGATGTACGAGCCCATCGCGAGGTCGGCACGTTCGACACCGACCCAGAAATAGCTCCACTCGGCGAGGTCGAGGGCGGGATCGCCAGGAGTCCCGGTCTTGCGAGGCGGCGTTGCGGCCTCCGCGCTGCTGGCGAGGATGGAACCGACCGTCAGGCCGACGGCAGTCAACGCTGTCGTCTGCCCCAGGAACTCGCGGCGGGTCATGGCGCCGTCGTGGGTGGTGGTCTCGGGCTGTGTGCCCACGGAAGTGTCGGTGCTCATGGAAGGTCCCCCTCGTTGCGTTCGTCTTGTCTGTTGCCCGCCTGTCGCGGGCATTCGCTTCAATCGTCAGAGTTCGTAGTCGCCGACGCGACGCTCGGTGCGCAGCGGCCCGAGCAGCTTCTTGAAGTCCTCGTGGATCGGGTGCGTCTGGTAGCCGTCGAGCGCCGCCCAGCTGTCGAATTCGGAGAACAGGATGAGATCCGTCGAATCGGCCGTCCGCGGTTTGTCCATGCCGAGGTCGATCCTGGTGAGCCCCGGAACGCCGGTCCGCATCGCCGCCACACACGCCTGCAATTCGGCCCACCTGGCCGAGTCCGGCGTGAGCGCGTCACGATCCTTGAGCCGCCACATCACTACATGCCGTACCACTGCGCACCTCATTGAATGAACATCCACCGGACTGCGACGTTACACGCGACGTGTCCGGCATGCCAAGGCCCCAGCGCGGCTGCCGCAGCGCCGCAGCCGTCACGCCGACTTTGCAGATCGCGCCCGCCGGCGCCGTGGCCCGGCGCCCTGGCCCGCGTTGTCGAACAGCGCTGTCAGTTGGGCGACGATCGCCTCCCCCAGTTCGTCTGGCGTAGCCAGCGTGATCGAGCGGTCGTAGTACCGCGTGACGTCGTGCCCGATGCCGATGGCGAACAACTCGACCGGCGAGCGCTGTTCGATGAAGCGGATGACGGCACGGAGATGCCGCTCGAGGTATTCGGGGTGGTTGACGGCGAGCGTGGCATCGTCGACGGGCGCCCCGTCCGAGATCACCATCAGGATCTTGCGCGGTTCCTGGCGGGCGAGCAGCCGGTCATGGGCCCACAGCAGCGCCTCGCCGTCGATGTTTTCCTTCAGCAGGTTGTCCTGCAGCATCAGGCCGAGGTTGCGTCTCGAACGGCGCCACGGCGTGTCGGCGCTCTTGTAAATGATGTGCTTCAGGTCGGTGAGCCGTCCGGGGTTCTCCGGGCGGTTGTCTGCTACCCACTTCTGTCTCGACTGGCCGCCGCGCCAGCTCACCGTCGTGAACCCCAGGATCTCGGATTTGACGCCGCAGCGTTCGAGCACGGTGCCCAGGATCTCGGCGCACATGGCTGCCATGGCAATTGGCCAGCCGCGCATCGACCCCGAATTGTCGATCAGGATCGTCACGACCGTGTCCGGAAAGCGCGTTTCCGACTCCTGCTTGAACGCCAGCGATTCGAGCGGATGCGTGACCACGCGAGTCAGCCGGCTGGTGTCGAGCAGGCCTTCCTCGAGGTCGAACTGCCACGAACGCGTCTGCAATGCGAGCAGGTGCCGCTGCAGTTTGTGCGCCCAGCGGGCAACGCTGTCTGTCTTGCCTTCGAGCTGCTCATCGAGCTTGTGACGCAGGCGCGTGAGCTCCGCCTCGCTGCAGAGGTCCTCCGCATTCGTCACCGTGTCGAACTGCGTGGTGTAGGCGCGGTACAGCGTGGAAGACTGCGAGCCACCCTGCGACATCGCCACCGGCTCGGCGAGCGACTCCTCGACCTTCTCGCCGCTCATCGGGTCCCATTGCCCGTCCTTGTTCTGCTCCTCGCCTTCGTCCGACGATTCCTGGCTTTCCTGGGTCTGGTCGGACTGCTCGCGGGAAGAGTCGCGCTTCTCCTGTTCCTTCTCTTCCGGCGTGACTGCGAGGGCGAGCAGGTGGATGAGGGCGAGCGACTTGCGCGCGAAGGCCTCCTGGTCGTCTGTCAGGGGAGCAAGCGCCGCAATCTGTTCGGCCGCGCCGGAATCGACCAGCGATTGCCACTGCTGTTCGAGCTTGGTTGCGCGCTCGGGAGGCAGCGGCGCACCGATGTGGTGGCGAACCGTGTCCGCGACGGTCTTGATGAGTTCTTCGGCTTCCGCCGCCTCGGGCTGCAGCGGCTTGCCAAGGCTGACTCGCCACGGACGATGGAATGCCGCGAGGTCCTGCTGGACGCCGAGCATGTGGCGCGAACCGACGGCTTCGACGCGACCTTGTTCCAGCTGCAGGTACAAACGCTGCTGCAACGGCAACGAGGGCGTGAAGCGCTTCAGGATCCTGCTGTCGGTCAGGCGGGCGCGGAGGCCGAACGCATCGATGGAGCCGCGCCAGCGCGCGAGTTCGATCTCGGAAGGGTTCGACGGCGCCGATTGCAGCAGCGCTGCGGAGCCGGGCAAGGCGTCGGGCTGGGCGTCGAGCGGAGGCGGTTCGTCAGCCCGGCGCGCAAGCGCCTTGAGCACGACCCCGGTGACTTCTCGCAGCTGCTCTCCGGCGTTCTTGCGTGATTGGGCCACGGCAGCAGCCCTGTTACTTGTGCGTGATCGCCGCTTCCACCAGGTCGACGCCGAAGCAGCGCTGGTAGAACTCC